>CANGKD010000023.1 GCA_947454495.1 Actinomycetota bacterium | reverse complement strand
TCATAAGCGCTCACGCCGGCCGCCCCGTCGGCACCGCCGAGACCCTGCAGTGACGCAAGAAAATCATCGGGAGTTCCCGTGTTCCCCGCGTCGAGCCAGAGTTGGTACGCGCTCTTGCCTGTCGCTCCCGTCGCCCCTGTCGTTCCAGCGGTTCCCGTCGCCCCCGGCTGTCCATCGGCGCCGGCTGCACCGGCGTCACCCGCGGGGCCAGTTGGGCCCGTGAATCCGTTTGATCCGACGAATGTGTTGACAACGACTTCGCCCACGAGAGATGCGAGGTAGTCCTTGATCGTCCCATCGTTGCCGGCAATTTGCCAGAGCTCGTATGCCGTGGGAACGTCCACCTCTTTTGCGACCTCCACCACGGTGATCGTGGGCGTCGGACACGCGGTGGTTACCGTGAATGCCGAACAACCACGCAGAACGAACACCAGAATCAGAGCAATGAGGGCGACGAGCAGGCTCACCACCGAAAGTGGCGTTGCGGCCACACCGCGTCGTCGATCTTCCCGCGAATTCGCCCGTTGGTAGTCCCCGCGCGGACCGTCGCTGACCGACATGTGTTCACCGTCCCCCGAACCGAACTTGTCGCTTTTTTCTCACCATATACTTCTCCGATGAGCCCCAAAAAGACAGAGTCGACGCGCGAAAAGCCCGATGACACGGTTTCAATCTGGGTAGTGCGAGTCGTTTCGATTGTCGCTCTCGGCACCGTGTTCGCGTTGCTTGTGGTGGACTCCGACGCGATCGTGCACGGGCATCCCGCCTATTGGGTACTTCTTTTCTTCACGCTGGTGCTCGCCGTCATCGCTGGTCTGCGCTCGCTCCGTGTGGGCGAACTTCGAACCCGCCGTCGTCGCATCTGGCGCATAGTTCTCAGCGCGCTCGGCCTGCTCGGGCTCGCAGTTATCGCGTGGCTCGCGCCCTCGGGCGTCAGCGCCGAGGGAACCGACGCGCTTGTTTCAGATGACACCGTGACGGTTGTGGAATCGACGACCGACATCACGCTGACGCCGGTGGGAGTGATCGATTCGGGCGGGTCGATGCCGACCGCAGTGCTTTTTCAACCTGGCGCCAAAGTGGATGCGCGCGCCTACGTATCGCTAATGCGCCCGCTCGCCGAAGCCGGGCATCTCGTCGTCATTCCCAAGCAACCCCTGAGCATTGGCTTCCTCGCTATCGGCGCTCTGGATTCCGCTCGGGCGGGTCACCCCGACATCTCGAGTTGGGTCGTGGGTGGTCACTCGCTCGGCGGCACGACGGCGGCCGTCGAAGCAACGGCCGGGACGGGATCGTCTGCCGGCGCGTCGGCAGGAACTTCCCCGGCTGACGTCGCGGGGCTGTTCTTCTACGCGTCGTACCCGGCAACCAGCATTCGCAACGTCACCTTTCCCGTGCTATCCATCTCGGGCGATAAAGACGGTCTTTCCACGCCCGCCAAAATTGCGGACAGTGTCGCACTGTTGCCGGCCGACACGGAGTTTGTGGTTATCCCCGGAGCGAATCATGCAATGTTCGGAAACTACGGCCCACAGGTAGGAGACGGAATCGCCACCGCGGACCGCGTAACGGCGCAGGCAGAAATCAGCCGGGTCACACTCGATTGGCTCAGTGCCATCGACAGCAAGTAACCGTCGAACTACTTCTTCTTCGGGGCCGGTTTCTTACTCGGCAACGCAATGAGCTTGGCCGCCTCGCCGGTAATGATCCCCTGACGGGTGTACTGCGTGAGTCGCTCGCGAGAGTCGGCGATGTCGAGGTTGCGCATCGTGAGCTGACCAACTCGGTCGTCGGGCCCAAACGCCGACTCGTCGACACGTTCCATGGACAACTTCTCGGGGTGGTAGCTCAAGGACGGGCCCCGCGTATCCACAATCGTGTAGTCATCGCCGCGGCGCAATCGCAATGTGACCTCGCCTGTCACGGCCGAGCCCACCCACTTTTGGATGCTCTCGCGCAACATGAGTGACTGGGGGTCGAGCCAGCGACCCTCGTACATCAGGCGTCCGAGTCGGCGGCCCTGCTCGTGGTACGTGGCGACCGTGTCTTCGTTATGGATCGCGTTGAGCAAGCGCTCGTACACGATGTGCAGCAGCGCCATGCCCGGTGCTTCGTAGATACCGCGGCTCTTCGCCTCGATGATGCGGTTCTCAATCTGATCCGAGACGCCGAGTCCGTGGCGACCGCCAATGGCGTTGGCCTGTTCGACGAGCTTGACCGGATCGTCGAACACGACGCCGTTGATCGACACGGGACGGCCCGCCTCGAAGGCGACGGTCACGAGTTCCGTCTTGACCTCGACGTCGTCTCGCCAGAAGGGCACTCCCATGATTGGGTCAACGATGTCGAGACCGGTGTTGAGTTCTTCGAGGTCTTTCGCCTCGTGCGTTGCTCCCCAGATGTTGGCATCCGTCGAATAGGCCTTCTCGGTGGCGTCGCGATACGGGAAACCGTGCGCGACGAGCCATTCCGACATCTCTTTACGCCCGCCGAGTTCGTTGACAAACGTGGAGTCGAGCCACGGCTTATAAATGCGCAGGTTGGGATTGGCGAGCAGACCATAACGGTAGAAGCGCTCGATGTCGTTGCCCTTGTAGGTGGAGCCATCACCCCAAATATCGACACCGTCTTCCTGCATGGCGCGAACGAGCATGGTGCCCGTCACCGCACGGCCGAGCGGGGTCGTGTTGAAGTACGTCTTTCCACCCGAACGGATGTGGAACGCACCACACGCGAGCGCGGCAAGTCCCTCTTCAACGAGTTGACGGCGGCAGTCGACCAAACGCGCGAGTTCCGCGCCGTACTCCATCGCACGTGACGGAACACCCTCGATGTTCGGTTCGTCGGGCTGTCCGATGTTTGCCGTGTACGTGCAGGGAATCGCACCCTTGTCGCGCATCCACGCAACTGCCACTGAGGTGTCGAGACCTCCCGAGAAAGCGATACCCACACGTTCGCCCACGGGCAACGAACTCAGCACTTTAGACATGGACCAAGTTTAGGCTTGCTACGTGATACCCATGGCGACGGCAACGACGAGAGCGGAACTCAAAGCCGCCGCGGCGGCCCAGCGCCTCGAGGTGGCTCGCGCGAAGCTCGCCCCCGTCGACGATGCCGCGCTCGAATTCATCGGGTTGACGTCGCAACAGGTGCGCGAACGCGTCGCGCTCGGGCTCGTGAATCGGCAACAGACGGATTCGAGTCGGTCGCTCCTGAGCATCCTGCGATCGAATTTATTCACGTTGTTTAACGCCGTTGTCGGCGGATCATTCATCTTGTTGCTCGTTCTTGGGCAATGGAAAGACGCACTGTTCGGCTTCGCCGTCGTCTCGAACGTGCTCATCGGCATCATCCAGGAGTACACGTCGAAGCGCACGCTCGACCGACTCGCGCTGTTGCACGCGCCAACCGCGCGCGTTCGGCGTGATGGCACCATGAGCGACGTCAAACTCGAGGACGTTGTTCTTGATGATCTCATCGAGCTGCGTCCGGGGGACCAGGTGCTCGCCGACGCCGTGGTCATCGACAGTGAGTCGCTCGAGGTCGACGAATCAATGTTGACCGGCGAGTCGGACCCCGTCGAGAAGTCACACCACGATGCACTCTTGTCGGGCTCCGGTGTTGTCGCCGGGCGCGGGTCGGCGCGAGTCGTGCGCATCGGATCCGAAACGTATGCGAGCAAGATCACGCTCGAAGCTCGACGTTTCTCGATGGTCAACTCCGAATTGCGCAACGCGCTTGCGCGCATCGTGCGGTGGATCACGTGGTTGCTCATTCCCGTGATGATTGTCGTCGTCAACGGACAGATGCAGGCGCGCGGCGGCTGGGCACCAGCCATCGCCGACGGGCAGTGGCTCGAGGCGGCCGTCGCATCCATCGCCAGCATCATCAGCATGATTCCTCAGGGGCTCGTCTTGATTACGAGCATCGCCTTCGCTGTCTCCGCGGTGAAGCTCGCCCGCGCACAGGTGCTCGTTCAAGAGCTACCGGCCGTGGAGGGGCTCGCTCGCGTCGACGTCATCTGTTTCGACAAGACAGGCACACTCACCGAAGGCGAGATCGTTTTTGACGAGGCGCACCGACTCGCCGAGACCGCCGGTGATGACTGGCGGCGCGCGCTCGTCGTCTTTGCAAATGATCCGGATGCGAATGCCACGGCGCGCTGTCTGCGCGGGCATTTCACCGCGGGTGCGGCTCCCGTCGTGGCGAGCGTGCCGTTCTCCTCGGCTCGCAAATGGAGCGCGTTTCAGCTCGATGCGACGGATGCGCTGACCTGGGTGTTCGGCGCGCCGGAACTCGTGCTCGTGGAGGGGACGAGCGCGCAGACTTCCGCTCTCACCGAGTGCGCGCGAATTGCCGCGACAGGTCGTCGCACGCTGATTCTTGCCTCATCTCTCACGCCGCTAACGTCGGACGAATCCCTCGTCAGTGGCCTGACCCCGAGAGCAATCGTCACGTTTCGCGAGAAGATTCGTCCCGATGCGGCCGAGACGCTGAGCTATTTTCGCGAACAGGGTGTGGCGGTACGCATCATCTCGGGCGACAATCCCGCCACGGTGGCGTCCATTGCCCGTGAGGCGGGTGTGTACGACGACCTCCCCGAGGCGACCGAGTCGCTGACCGCGGGCTTTGATGCGCGCGATCTTCCCGAGGACGTGCATGCGCTCGCCGACATTCTTGAGACGCACCGGGTGTTTGGGCGCGTCACGCCCGATCAGAAACGAAACATGGTCCTCGCGTTGCAATCACGCGGTCACGTGGTCGCGATGACAGGCGACGGCGTCAATGACGCCCTCGCTCTGAAGAAGGCCGATCTCGGAATCGCCATGGGCTCGGGCACGCCGGCAACGAAAGCCGTCGCGCGCATCATCTTGCTCGACGGCAAGTTTGCCAATCTGCCGAGCGTGGTGAGCGAGGGCCGTCGAGTGATTGCCAACATCGAGCGCGTCTCGCGATTGTTCTTGACGAAGACTGCCTGGGCGATGACCCTCGCCGTCGTTTTTGGCGCGTTCCTCTGGCAGTTCCCGTTCTTGCCACGCCAGCTGTCCGCGATTGACGGCTACACGATTGGACTCGCGTCGTTCGGGCTGGCGCTTCTTCCCAACGCGCGACGCTACGTGCCCGGGTTTTTGAAGCGGTCGTTGTCGTTCTGCATCCCCGCCGGGGTCGTGACCGGCGCGGCCATCATCGCGTTGTACCTCACCCTCACCACTCTCGGCGGCTGGAGTGCGCCGCAGTCGCAGACCGCCACGGCCGTGCTGATGTCCATCACCGGATTGTGGGTGCTCACGGGACTCGCCCGACCGCTCAACGCATGGCGCATCCTGATTGTTGCCGCGATGTACGCAATGTGCGTTGCCGTTTTTACGGTGCCGTTAGTTCGAGATTTTTTCGGTTTTGTCGCTCTCGACGTGAGTCAGCTCGTGGTGCCGGGCGGAATCGCCCTCGGCGCGTGCGTGCTGATCACGCTCGTCAACGTCATCGCGGCGCGACGAACCGGTCTTCCAGTCCCCACGGCTGTCCGTAACCGCCGTCATCCAGTGACCTAGCCATTAGCTCGAGGAACGGTTCGGCATCGAACGCTTCGGGGCCGAGAACACCCGCACCCGTCCACACGCCCGTGGCCAACAGCTCGAGGGCAATCACGGGGTTGAGTGCCGTCTGCCACACCACGCACTGCGCCTCGTACTCGCGCATCGTCCATTCGTTGTCGGACACGTGATACAGATACACCTCGCGAGGCTGTCCATCGACGCCGACACCGGTGACCCAGACTCCCGCGCACGTCTTGCCGGTCATCCGTCGCCCCAGTGTCGCCGGGTCGGGCAGGGCCGCAGCGACGACATCGCGCGGAGCCACCATCACGGGGCCGTTCGCACTGCGAACTCGAATTGGGTCAATCGAATCGAGGTGAAGTTGATGCAGGGTTTTCAGCACCGTGATGAACTCATTACCGAGTCCGTATTTGAAGGTCACGCGTTTCGCCTTAAGCCACCGCGGCATCATGAGCACTTCCTCGTGCTCGACGTTGACGCACTCGACGGGACCAATTCCTTCGGGAAAATCAAATACCTCGGGTTCACTGAACGGTGCTGTCGTGAACCACCCTCGGTCGGCCTCCCAGATCACGGGCGGATTGAGGCACTCTTCGATCGTCGTCCAGATGCTGAAGCTCGGTGCAAAGATTTCGTTGCCATCATCGTCTCGCACAACGAGGTTGGCGCCATCGCGGGTACCGAGTTCATTGACCTCACTGAACAGGTGATCGCACGCGTAGCGGGCGAACACGTTCGACAACCCGGGTTCGACGCCCATGCCCACGAGCGCGAGACGTCCGCTCGATTCCCACCCTGCATGACTGGCGAACTGGGCGTCTCCGAGCTTCTCCCCCGGTTCAGTAAACGGGCGTTCGGGATGCGGGTGCGACAACGACATCGCCATGTCGAGGTAATCGGCGCCCGCGGCGAGCGCGCCAGCAAAGATGTGTGGCACGAACGACGGTTCGACCGCGTTCATCACGTGCGTGGAACCATGACGGCGGGCCACCTCTTCGACGTTCGCCGCGTCACTTGCATCAATTTGATCAGCCACGAATCGCCCGTCAATAGACTCCGCGCCGTGCCGTTCGCGCAGCCACGCAATCGTGTTTTGTGCGCGGGCGAGGTCGTAGTCGGTGACCACAATCTGCTCAAAGAAAGATCGGCGAGCTGCGATTTTCGCAATCGCATCGCCGACGCCACCGGAACCAACCAAAAGGATGCGCATGGGCTCACGCTACCGCTCTAGGGTGGAACGCGTGAAGAGTGCGCAGCGAGTCTCGCCCCTCATCGGGCCAGCGCTCGTTGCGGGAGTCGCCTATTTAGATCCGGGAAACGTCGCGAGCAACATGACCGCGGGCGCGAAGTTCGGTTTCTTACTCGTGTGGGTGGTCATTGCCGCGAATGCCATTGCCTGGCTCGTGCAATACCTGTCGGCCAAACTGGGGCTTGCCACGGGTCGCAGCCTTACCGAGCACATCGGCGCGCGTATCCAATCACGACCCGCACGCATCTTGTTTTGGTTTCAGGCCGAAGTGGCGGCGATGGCAACCGACATCGCCGAAATCATCGGCGGCGCCATCGCGCTGAACTTGCTGTTCGGGCTTCCGCTCTTCGTCGGTGGCGCAATCACGGGCGGTGTCTCACTCGCCATTCTGACGATGCACAATCGCGTGAGCATCCGCGCGTTTGAACGCACCATCATTTCGCTGCTTGCCATCATCGCGGTGGGGTTTGTCGTGGCTCTCGCCGTCAACACACCCGACTGGCCCCGCGTCATCACGGGCGTTTTGCCCCGGTTTGACGGCACCGACTCCGTGCTGCTGGCCGCCTCCATCGTGGGAGCGACCGTCATGCCACACGCGATCTATGCTCACTCGGCGCTGGTTCGCGATCGATTCGCCGGATTCGCGGCTGTGGATCGCCCGTCCGCACTGCGCGCGACGCGCGTGGACGTGTCATTGGCACTGGGCACAGCGGGCGTCATCAACCTCGTGATGTTGATCGTGGGTGCCGTAAATCTTGGGCCCCTCGTCGCCGACGGATCAACACCCGATTTGGCCGCCATTTACTCGGCACTCACGGCCTCGCTCGGCACCATCATTGCAACGCTGTTTGCGCTGTCGCTGCTCGCTTCTGGTTTGGCATCGTCCTCGGTGGCCAGTTACGCGGGTGCCGACATCATGCACGGCCTGATTCGCGTTTCGATTCCGCTGTGGGTGCGACGAACGGTCACGCTCGTTCCCGCGTTGGTGTTGCTCGCCGTCGGTGCAAACCCGGTGTGGATGCTCGTGCTCTCGCAGGTCGTGCTCTCATTCGCCATCCCGCTCGCCCTGGTGCCGCTCATCCGATTCACCAGCAACACCTCAACCATGGGCGAGCTCACGAACTCGCGACTCACCACAATCGGTGCGGTGGTGGCCGCGACGCTCCTGATTGCGCTCAACGCGTGGCTGGTTGTGTTGCTCGTCGCGGGCGGTTAAACGCCTCACGGCGCCACCCCCGATGGGGATGACGCCGTGAATCGAGTGAGTCGAAGACTACTTGAGAACGACCGTTGCGCCGGCAGCCTCGAGGACTTCCTTTGCCTTGTCGGCAGCGTCCTTCTTGGCACCCTCGAGAACGGTGGCGGGTGCGCCGTCAACGAGTGCCTTTGCCTCGCCGAGTCCGAGGTTGGTCAGCGAACGGACCTCCTTGATGACGGCAATCTTGTTGGCGCCAGCGTTCTCGAGAACGACGTCAAATGCGTCCTTCTCTTCGGCGGCTTCGGCGCCAGCGCCGCCGCCAGCGGGAGCGGCAGCAGCAACAGCAACGGGGGCTGCGGCGGTAACTTCGAAGGTCTCCTCGAAAGCCTTGACGAACTCGCTGAGTTCGATGAGCGAAAGCTCCTTGAAAGCTTCGATGAGCTGCTCGGTGGTGAGCTTAGCCATGATTTTCTCCTTGTTGGATTGGGTGAATGACGTGAACTAGCGTGCGCTAGCCCTCTTGCTTTGCACGCAGCGCGTCGACCGTGCGAACGGCCTTCGAGAGGGGTGCGTTGAACAGGTAGGCGGCACCGAACAGCGAGGCCTTGGCAGCGCCGGCGAACTTCGCCAACAGCACTTCCCGGGACTCAAGATCGGCCAGCTTGTTGACCTCGGCGGCGTCGATGACACGGCCATCGAAATAGCCGCCCTTCAACACGAGCAGAGGGTTGGCCTTGGCAAAGGCACGCAGAGACTTCGCAACGTTGATCGCGTCGCCGTGCACGAAGGCAATGGCGGACGGACCGGCGAGCTGGTCATCCAGACCGTTGATTCCAGCCTTAGCGGCTGCAATCTTGGTCAGCGTGTTCTTCACCACGGCGTACGTCGCGTCTGCACGGATGCCCTTACGCAGCTCTTTGAGCTGAGCAACCGTGAGGCCGCGGTACTCGGTAAGCAGAACGGCGGTCGAACTCTGGAACAATCCAGTGAGTTCGGCGACCGAGGCTTCCTTGTTCGCCATGGCTCTCCTAATGGTTATATTCGTGGCCGCGAGCGGATGCTCTCGACCGAGCCGAAGACCGTGGGGGTGGGGCGCCTCAAACAAAAAAGCCCTGACGCAGACGTCAGAGCTCCGTTCGAAATACGAACGTCATTCTTCACCTGCGCGGGTGCCTCGTAGAAGAGAGCCTTAGCCGTGTGACACGTCACACGAGACCAGCGGTCTTTGGTACCCCACTACGTTAGGGGATTCGGGGAGTTCGCACCAAATCGGTAGACTGTCAGTCTCCCTCCCTTTGTTCGTCCATGGCACACGACTGCCCCACGCGGTGCCCATGTGAGATAGGTCGTTTAAGCGTGAACGCTGTTGTGACATTGACCCCGGCACCCGTGCTTGACCGCACGTACCTCGCCGAAACTCTAACCGCCGGCAAGGTCAACCGCTCCTACGAGGTGCACGAGTACATGAGCGGTAAGGGCCTCAACGTCGCCCGCACGTTGCACCTCGCCAAACAGCCCGTGGCGGCGATCCTGCCGATTGGCATGCAAGACCAGTACTTGCTGTTCTCCACGCCGTTTCCGCAAATACTTCGCATCATGCCCGTCGCGGGTCGCGTACGCGTCAACACGACGGTCGTGGAACGCGGTGGCCGCACCACGAACATCAACCAAAACCCCTACCCGTTTAGCGCCGAAGACTGGCGCAACGTGGTTGAGCTCACTCTGGAGCAGGTCAGCGACATGAGCGCCGACTGGCTCGTTGTCTCGGGTATGCACCCCAAGATGAGTGAGGATGGCCAGCCCATCGACCTCACCGAACTCTTCGATCGCGCGCGCGAGATGGGCGCTCGCGTCGGCCTCGACACATCCGGCCCCGAGCTCATGCACTGGTCGCGGAGCGGTCATGTGAACCTGATCAAGCCGAACGCCGACGAACTCGCGTCACTCGTGGGTCGTCCCCTGGCCACACTGGGTGAGGCCATCGACGCGGGTCGCGAACTGATCGACGCTGGGATCGAAATCGCGCTGGTCAGCCTCGGTGGCGACGGTGCGCTCGGCATCACGGCCGACGAAGTCGTGTGGGGTCGCGCGACGGCACCCGCCGTCATCAACACCACCGGAGCCGGCGACGCGTTCATGGCAGGGTTTCTGAGTTCCGTCATCCACACCGATGCAAACCGTGACCACAGTGAACTTGCACCGCTTGACCTACGCGCGGGAATTGCGAACGCCTGCTCATGGGGCGCACTCGCAGTATCACTGCCAACCACGTTGATTTCGTCATTCCACGACGCTCCGACCACCGAGATTCTCGACGTCGATCGTTCGTATGAGTTGACCGAACCGGCCAGCCCGCGCTTCTAGGAGACCTCGCTGCGTTTTGGGAGCGTGACGGTGAAAACCGTGTGCCCCTTGCGTGATTCAACGCCCACCGCACCATGGTGGGCAACAACGACTGCGTGAACAATGGCGAGGCCGAGTCCAGTGCTGCCCGTTGCGCGCGTGCGTGATGAGTCACCGCGACTGAAACGTTCAAACAACGTCGGCACCTGCGCGGATGGTATGCCCGGGCCATTGTCGGTCACCGTGAGTGTCACGTCAGAATCGGTTTCGCTGAGGCCCACGGTGACAATCGTCTTCGCCGGAGTGTGCACACGGGCGTTCGCCAACAAGTTCACGACCACCTGGTGCAGTCGAGCCGAGTCACCAACAACCGTGATCGGTTCACTCGGCACATCAACGCGCCACACATGATCTGGGCCGGCCGCGTGCGCGTCAGACACCGCATCGACCACGGTGCGAGTGAGGTCAACGTTGCGCGCTTCGAGCTCCCGACCTTCATCGAGGCGAGCCAGCAACAACAGATCCTCGACCAAGCCCGTCATGCGGGTTGCCTCGGACTCAATACGCGCAAGGGAGTGCACGGTGTCCTTGTCGAGTTTTGCTCCACTGCGACGGGTTAGCTCGGCATAGCCCCGAATCGACGCGAGCGGTGTGCGCAACTCGTGGCTCGCATCCGAAACAAATTGTCGAACCTTGTCCTCACTCGCTTGGCGCGCGGCGAGTGCCCGCCCGACGTGACCCAGCATGGTGCGCACCGCGTTACCGACGCGTCCCACCTCGGTTCGTTCGTCGCCTTCGGGTATGTGGATACCGTCGAGTCCGCTCGCGTCACGGTCGAGCGGCAGCCGACTCACCCGCGACGCCGTGTCAACAACATTGTCGAGTGGGCGCAATTCAAAACCGACCAGAGCGCGGCCCGCGATGATGGTGACCGCAAGGCCCAAACCAGAGACGACCAGAATGACAAGAATCAGCTGCGCTGTTGCCGCGTTTACTTCGACCATGGGTAGTCCAATGACCAGCTTCTCACCCGTGCTCGCAGACACGGCCATGATGCGGTAATCGCCAACCCCCGCAATCGAAACGGACTGGGGTTTGCCGTCGCGCTGCTTCTGTTTGAGTCGCGCCAACGATGATGCGTCCACAACGTCGATGTCACCATTCTTGGTCAGGAGACCCGCGTTGACACCCGTCACATCACTCACGACCGCGATGAGGGTACCGGCCTGTTGCCCCGGCGCAAGCAGTGCGCCCTCGGCGTGATCTGAGTCGCCATCGTGATCGCCGGGTCGCTTGATGGGATCACGCACAGCCGCTTGCGATCGTTCGATTGTTTGCTGCAACTGCACGTCGAGACGGTCGATCAAGAAGCCACGCAACGAGAGCACGCTGACGAGACCAATCATGACGGTGGCCAACGCGAGCAGGCCGGCAACCGTCACGGTCAGCCGGCGCCGAAGCGTCCAGGGGCTGCGGGTCACGAGCTATTCGCCCGCTTTGAGCATGTAGCCCGCGCCACGCACGGTGTGAATCATCGGAACGAAACCATCGAGATCGACCTTCTTGCGCAGGTACGAGATGTAAATCTCGACGACAGATGACTTGCCGCCGAAATCGTAGTCCCACACTCGGTCGAGAATCTGCGATTTTGACAGCACCCGACGCGGATTGCGCATCAGATAGCGAAGCAGTTCGAATTCGGTAGCCGTGAGGTCAATCGCGTGAGGACCTCGACGCACTTCGTGCGAATCTTCATCGAGTTCCAAATCACCGACGCGGATGAGCGGGCTTTCGTTCGCGTCAGCAGTCAATGTCGAGCGACGAATAAGTGCGCGGAGTCGCGCCACAACTTCTTCTAGGCTGAACGGTTTCGTGACGTAGTCATCGCCACCGACCGTGAGCCCGGCGATACGGTCATCGAGCGAATCCTTCGCCGTCAAAAAAAGAATGGGTACGTCGGAGCCGTCCGAACGCATGCGTTGCAGAACTTGGAGCCCGTCGATATCGGGCAGCATGACGTCGAGCACGACCGCATCGGGGCGGAACTCCCGCGCCATAGAGACGGCCTTGACCCCCTCTGCGGCGGTCTTGACTTCCCAGCCCTCGTACTTGAGAGCCATCTGGAGCAGATCGGTCAGCGACGACTCGTCATCGACCACGAGCACGCGAATCTTCGAACCATCGGCGCGCGTGAGTCGAACCGGTGCGGGGGCGGAATCCGTCATGAAACGAGTGTGCCCGCAAAACCTATGAGATTTCTATGAAAAGACTAAGACCTTGTTTTCTCGGCCGATTCAGGCGAAGCACCCGGCGGAACGGGTACGTCTTCGACCCGCGTACTCGCGTGCTGTTGTTCTCGTTCTGCTTGCAGAATTGCGGCCAACGTTTCATATGGATGCTCGTCGCCGTCAAGCCACAACTCTCGAGCACGCTTGGTCAAACTCATCTTTTGCTCCCACGTTTTTTTGATAAATGTTGCGCCACGGCAATAAACACGAAACCGCCGACAGTGGGAACAAGCAGAATGGTCCCATGACTTCTCCCGTGATTTCGAGCTATCTTGACCGCCTCGTCACGGATGGCTCAGACGAGCAGGCCTGGCTTCAGGCCCGAGCCCGCGGAATCACGGCGACCGACGTGGCCAAGTTGACGAGCATCCATTCAATTCCGGTGGTCGCACTCGAAAAGCTTCGGCCCTCCGCCTTTACGGGCAACGTGTTCACCGAACATGGCAAGACGCGCGAACCCGTCATCGCGGAATGGGTGCGGGAGCGCACGGGAATTCAACCCAGCTCGTCGTTGTTTCACGCCGAACCCGACAATCGGCACTTGGCAACACCCGATGGCATCGGTCTGCGCGACGACGGAGTGCTCGAGCTCGCCGAGATCAAGACCACCGGAAAAGGGTGGGATCAGATTCCTGGGAACTACCTTCGGCAGGTTTACTGGCAGCAATACGTGCTCGGCGCACAACGCACGTTCTTCGTCTGGGAACAGCACCGCAACTTCGTGCCCATCGCCGACGAACCCCAGTTCATCTGGATCGAGCGTGACGACGAGGCCATTGCCGAACTCGTCTGGCTCGCCAACGGCCTTATTGGCGAACTGCACCGGCTCACCAATTAGCCCGAACGCACATTCGGCTCCGTCGTTCCGTAACAAACGACCTAGCGGAACGAGCGGAGGGCAGCCAAGACGGCATCGTTGGCCTCGGGTTCTCCGATTGAGATGCGGATGCCATCCCCCGAGAACGGGCGCGCGATGATGCCGTGGCTCAGCAGGTGCTCCTGCACCGCATCTGCCTGGTCACCGAGCGCGAGCCAGAAAAAGTTTGCCTGCGACGGCGGAACGTTCCATCCCAACAAGGCCAATTCGCCGGCCACGCGGTCGCGCTCCGAAATAAGCAGGTCTACGCGTTCTTGCAGTTCCGTCTCGGCGGCGAGTGACGCCACGCCTGCAGCGGCGGCCACGTCGGTCACGGCAAACGGCATCGCTGTCTTCGCCAATCCTTCGCGCACGTCGGAGCGCGCAATCGTGTAGCCGAGACGCAGTCCCGCGAGACCATACGCTTTTGAAAACGTGTGCAACACGACAACGTTGTCAAACTCTCGAAAAATCTCGATGCCCCGAACCGCGGTCGGGTCGTTGACGAAGTGCGTGTACGCCTCGTCGACGACGACCAAGATGCGCGAGGGCACCTCGCGCAAGAACGCGCGCAGCTCTTCGTGGTCGACGACCGTGCCCGTCGGGTTGTTGGGCGTGCAGATGAAAATGACGCGGGTGCGCGGGGTAATCGCCGCCAGCATGGCGAGCAGGTCGTGATGCTCGGTTGGCGTCAACGGAACCTGAACTGCCGTGGCGCCCGCCGTTTTCACCAAAAGGGGATACGCCTCAAACGAGCGCCACGCATAAATGACCTCGTCCCCGTGGCCGGCGAACGCGCGCACGATTTGAGCAGCCGACTCGACCGAGCCACCGCCCAGCGCGATGTCGTCGGCAGCAACACCCAATCGATCCGCAAGTGCCGAACGAAACTCGGGCGCCGACATGTTCGGATAACGCTGCATGTGACCCGCGGCCCGCGTCACGGCCTCGACCACCGACGGCAGTGGGGGGTAAGGATTCTCGTTGGATGAGAGTTTGTAAATCGGCCCATCCCAGCCGTCGACGCTCGAACGCCCGGGCTTATAGGCGGGAATCGATTTGATGTGGTCGGGCTGCTCAATCACGAAAGTCAGCCTACCGACACGAGAACGACCCCCCACCACGAGTGGTGAGGGGTCGAACGTGAATCGCGTGCGACTAGATAACCGACACGTCAAGCGGGATGCCCGGGCCGAACGTGGTCGACACCGCTCCGCGCTGGAGGTACTTACCCTTAGCCGACGACGGCTTGAGGCGCATGACCTCGTCAAGAGCGGCGGCGAGGTTTTCGCTGAGTTGTTCCTGCGTGAAGCTGGCCTTGCCGACGATGAAGTGCACGTTGGAGTGCTTGTCGACCTTGAACTCGATCTTTCCGCCCTTGATGTCGGATACAGCCTTGGCTACATCCGGCGTCACGGTTCCGGTCTTCGGGTTCGGCATGAGGTTACGCGGACCGAGGACCTTTCCGAGACGGCCGACCTTGCCCATGAGTTCAGGTGTCGAGACGGCTGCATCGAAGTTGGTCCAACCAGCAGCGATCTTTTCAATAAGTTCGTCGCCACCGACCTCGTCGGCGCCCGCAGCGAGAGCGGCTTCGGCAGCCGGGCCCGTTGCGAACACGACAACCCGAGCGGTCTTGCCCGTTCCGTGCGGAAGCATGACCGTGCCACGAATCATCTGGTCGGCCTTGCGAGGGTCAACGCCAAGCTTGAGGGCAACCTCAACCGTGGAGTTGAACTTGGATGAACCGGTCTGCTTCGCGATTGCGACAGCTTCGGTGGGGGTGTAAAACTTTCCGGCTTCGATTTTCTCGGCCGCGGCGCGGTACGCCTTTGACTTCTGTGCCATTGTGCTGTCTCCCCTTACTCGACCGTGATGCCCATGGAGCGAGCGGTACCAGCGATGATGAGCTTTGCTCCCTCGAGGTCGTTCGCGTTGAGGTCGGCCATCTTCTGCTCGGCGATTGCCGTGACCTGAGCATCCGTCAACTTCGCAACCTTCACGGTGTGCGGGGTGGACGAGCCCTTGCCAACTCCCGCAGCCTTCAAGATGAGCTGCGATGCCGGCGGGGTCTTCAGGATGAAGTCGAACGAACGGTCTTCGTAGACCGAGATTTCGACGGGGATGATGTTTCCGCGCTGACCTTCGGTCGCGGCGTTGTACGCCTTGCAGAACTCCATGATGTTCACGCCGTGCTGACCCAGTGCGGGACCAACGGGCGGAGCGGGGTTTGCTTCTCCAGCCTTGATCTGAAGCTTAATCAGACCCGTGACTTTCTTTTTCGGTGCCATTTTTTTCCCTTTCAATCGAGCGAACCGAGAAATTTCGGTTCCCTCTCCCGCGATTCAGACGTTCTGACCGCGGTGGTCTGTGACGAGCTACTGCTTGGTGACCTGGTCGAAGCTCAATTCGACCGGCGTCTCGCGCTCGAACAGCGAGACGAGCACCGTGAGCTTGCCGCTCTCAGGCTTGATTTCGCTGATGGATCCGGGCAGACCCGCGAACGAGCCTTCCTTGATGATGATGGTTTCGCCGATTTCGAAGTCGATCTCGGCAATCGGGGTGCGGGCAACAGCCACGCCACCCTTGGCGGCAACGGCCTTGGCCGTGTTGACATCTTTGACCTCAACCAATGGCTTCAACATGTTGAATGCCTCTTGGAAGCGCAAGGGTGTCGGGTTGTGCGCGTTGCCCACAAAGCCGGTGACGCCGGGAGTGTGGCGAACACACGACCAGCTGTCTTCGTTGAGGTCCATGCGAACCAGAACATAACCCGGGATGCGCACACGGGTGACCATCTTGCGCTGACCGTTCTTGATCTCAACGACGTCTTCCATCGGAACCTCACACTGGAAGATGAAGTCTTCAAGACTCATAATCTTCTTGCGGTTTTCGATGTTGCCCTTGACCTTGCGCTCAAATCCGGCGTACGAGTGGATGACGTACCACTTGCCCGGAAGGCCCTTGAGCTCGCGCTCAAACTCGGCATAGGGGTCGTCCGACTCTGGGGCGTCAACCGGTGCCTCAGTCGGGGCGTCGCCCGAGGATTCGGCCGGGGCACCTTCGTGCCCCTCGGCGAGCGCGTCGTTGTCAGTCTCAGCTGACCCGTTGTCTGCACTTTCGTTGCCGAGCTCTTCCGAAACGGTGTCATCCGTCGCGAGGGCGTCGAGCGCTGCGGCAAGCTGCTGCGCGTCGCGCTCAGCTTCACTCAAATTGTTGTTTTCCATAATCCTTTTGAACTCTTCTCGAGAGGTGACGTCGGTTAGTGCGCGGTTGCGGGAGGGCTACTGTCCAGCAGGCGCGGTTGCGGCCGGGTCTCCAAACAGGAAGACCACAATCCAGCCGAAGAGCCAGTCCAGGCCGCCGACGAGGGCCATCATGATCGCAACGAACACGAGCACGACGATGGTGTAGTTGATGAGTTCCCGACGAGTCGGCGTGACGACCTTTTTAAGTTCGCCGATCACCTGACGCAGGAAGAGGGCAAGACGCGAGAGCGGGTTCTTACGCGTGGCACGATCTTGGCGGGCCTTGGCGACGAGGTCTTCGCCGGGCTCGTCAGCGACGGATTGTGACATTGCTTCTACCTTTCAGGATTTGCAGGGCGGACAGGACTCGAACCTGCAACCTGCGGTTTTGGAGACCGCTGCTCTACCAATTGAGCCACCGCCCTAAGCAGTCGTTGTGATTCAGGGCATGCCAAAGCATGGCTGACGTCAACCACTAGCGTCCAAGTTTAGGTCACGGGCGCGCATCCTCACAAACCGGGGCGAGCCAACCGCGCACCACCTAAACTTGGGACGTGCCCGAATTGAAGAGAATCTCGACTCGAATCGCCTCCATCGCGGAATCCGCGACCCTCAAAGTGGATGCCAAAGCCAAGGCCCTGCAGGCGCAGGGTCGCCCGGTAATCAGCTTTGCCGCGGGTGAACCCGACTTTCCGACGCCGGCTCACATCGTTGAGGCGGCCGTTGCAGCGGTCAAGGATCCGAAGAACCACCGTTATACGCCGGCAGCCGGTCTCCCCGAATTGCGCGAGGCCGTGGCGGCGAAAACCCTGCGCGATAGCGGTCTGACCGTGGATCCATCTCAGGTCATCGTCACCAACGGCGGCAAGCAAGCGGTGTACCAAGCGTTCGCGACCCTGCTCGATCCGGGCGACGAAGTGCTCGTCCCGACGCCTTACTGGACGACGTATCCCGAGGCGATCAAGCTCGCCGGTGGTGTTCAGGTCGACGTCTTTGCCGGCGCAGACCAGAACTACCTCGTGACGGTTGAACAGCTCGAGGCGGCGCGCACACCACGCACAAAAGTTCTCTTGTTTGTGTCCCCGTCGAACCCCACCGGCTCCGTGTATTCACCCGAGCAGACAAAAGCCATTGGCGAATGGGCAGAGTCACACGGGCTCTGGGTGATCAGCGATGAAATTTACCAAAACCTGACCTACGACGGCGTCACCGCCGTGTCCATCGTCGAAGCGGTGCCGGCCCTCGCCGATCGCACCATCTTGGTTAACGGCGTTGCTAAAACCTACGCGATGACGGGGTGGCGCCTGGGCTGGATGGTCGGACCCTCCGATGCCATCAAGGCCGCCGCAAACCTGCAATCGCATCTGTCGTCCAACGTGTCGAATATTTCGCAGCGCGCAGCTCTGGCTGCCCTTACCGGACCGCAAGAGTGTGTTGCCGAGATGCGCGACGCCTTCGACCGTCGTCGCAAAATCATCGTCGCTGAACTCAACAAGATTCCCGGATTTGTTACCCCGACACCGCAGGGAGCCTTCTACGTCTATCCCGATGTGACCGCGCTCCTGGGAAAGACCTGGGGTGGCGTCACGCCCACATCGTCTCTCGAACTCGCCGACCTGATTCTCGACCAAGCCGAAGTCGCCGCGGTTCCGGGCGAAGCGTTTGGTCCGAGTGGATATTTGCGCTTCAGTTACGCTCTCGGCGACGAACCGCTTCGTGAGGGCATGCACCGACTGCAGAAGTTGTTTGGCGAAGGCTAGAGATCAACGCCGATCAACACGGGCTCGGGCTGCAACAACACCCCGAACTGAGACTGCACCATTGACCTCACGTAGCGGGCAAGGGCCGCGATTTCTTCGGCCGTAGCACCGCCACGATTCGTGAGGGCGAGCGTGTGCTTCGTCGACACCCCGGCACGAGAGCCCGGCAACGAAAACCCGCGCGGAATACCGGCGTGCTCAATCAACCAGGCGGCACTGAGCTTGACCATGCTAGGCCCCGCGAGTGGCGGCACGTCGGCACCAATTTCGAGAATCCGGTCGCCCGCGTCGTCGCCCAGAAAGAAGCGCGGTGCGTCTGCGGGCAATGTCCGCGCAAACCCCTCGGTCACGACGGGGTTTACAAAGAATGAGCCCGCGCTTCGAGTGTCAGGGTCATGGGAATCGAGCACCATGCCCTTCGACTTGCGCAGGCTCAGTACAGCTTCACGGGCAACCTCGAGAGCAACCTGATTGCCCAGCTCCACGTCGAGTGCCGACGCGAGTTGCGCAAACGCGACCGGGCGCGACAATCTCGTGGCGCGGGCATCCTGAAGGTCGAACTCAACGCTGAGTACGATCGCGTCAAGACCCTGCTTGAAGATCGAGTCTCGATATGCGAACTGCAATTCACGGCGCTCGAGATACCGCAGCTCGCCCGTGACGAGGTCAAGGATGTCGACCCCTCTCACGACGTCGGCAACTTCTTGCCCGTATGCGCCGATGTTTTGAATTGGTGCGGCTCCCGCACGACCGGGGATTCCGCTGAGCGCCTCGAGTCCGGCGAGGCCGTTGTCCACGGTCCACGCGACGAATTCGTCCCAATCTTCGCCCGCCGCCACACGCACACGCACGGTGTCGTCATCGCGCGACGTGTCTATGCCTCGCGTGCGCAATGCGATGACACGCCCGTCAAATTCGTCATCCGACGCGAGAAGGTTTGAGCCGCCGCCAACCACGAGGATCGGTACTCCACGATTGCGTGCATCAAGCGCGGCGCTCACCGCATCTGCGTTTGTCTGCGCCTCGACGAGGTCAGAAATCTCGCCACCGACACCCAGAGTCGTGAGGTCAGAAAATCGCATGAGAAATGATGGATGCGCCCGGCTTAAGCCAAACGCACCTGCACCTGCGCCTTGCCCAGCACGGTGTCGCCATTGAAAGTGACCGTGAGGTCGACACGCGCAACGCCGTTCTCGGCGTCAACCTGCGCGACTTTGCCGGCGACCGAGAGGGTGGCCCCCGCTGCGGGGTCGACCACGACGGGACGCGTGAACCTCGTTTGGTAATCGACGATCCGACCCGGGTCGCCGATCCAATTCACCGTTGACTGCACGGCCACGCCCATCGTCAACATGCCGTGCGCGAGCACGCCTGGCAGACCCAC
>CANGKD010000022.1 GCA_947454495.1 Actinomycetota bacterium | reverse complement strand
CTTGGCATGGAAGGGTCTGTCGGCTAGATGACCTCCACGACGACTCTCGTCCCTGTTCAAACCCGACGGGAACGACCCACAGGCGTGCGGCGTGATGACTTTGACGCCCTGTCACTTCGCGACCTCGCATGGCGGTTCAGCCCAATCGAGAAGATCGCACCCATTGTCAATGGCGATCTGAATGGCGCCCGAGTCTCCGCGTCGGTGTCCGGTGTGACGAGCGCGACAGTCTCCGTCGACTGGGCATCACGATCAGACCCGCGAGTTGGTCGTGCCGGACTCCCCGAAGATCGGGCCGTCTCGGCCGCGTGGGAGTTTGCCTCCGAGGTGCTCGTTGTGTCGATTGCGGGCGAGCAATCCGACGAGGTGGTCCTCGACCTATCCGACCTCGATCGTGGACCCAGTGCGCTCCACTGCCTCATCGACGTGGCACCCCATTCCTCGGTTAGCCTCTCGATTCGCTATGCCGGTGAAGTTCTCCTCTGCGAGGCAGTCGAGTTTCTGATCGGGGACGGATCGACACTCGACGTCACCTATTGCTTTGAGGAAACTGGCTCGTCCGTGCACGTTGGTGCGCATTTCGCGCGCGTCGGGCGTGACGCGACGTTCATTCACTCGCTCGTCATGTTGAGTGGGGGAGTCGTGCGGGTAAACCCCACGGCCCATTTGGCAGAAGCGGGCGGTTCGGTCGAACTTCGTGGCCTCTACACACCAGGTGATGGCGAGCACGTGGAGCATCACGTCTACGTCGACCACGATGCTCCACACACTCGTAGCAACGTTTTGTACAAGGGCGCATTGCGTAGTGCATCGTCACGCGCCGTCTGGATTGGTGATGTTCTCATTGGCGCAAAGGCCACCGGCACGGACTCCTATGAGCAGAACCGCAACCTAATTCTTCGCGACGGCGCCCGTGCCGACTCCATTCCAAATTTGGAAATTGAGACCGGAGACATTGTTGGGGCAGGTCATGCGAGTGCCACTGGCCGCTTTGACGAAGAGCAGCTGTTTTATCTGCAGTCGAGGGGCATTTCTGAGTCGGAGGCTCGCATGCTGGTCGTCCGAGGCTTCCTGAACGAAGTTGCCCAAAAACTTGGCTCGCCGCGCATCAAGGCTCTTGTCGAAGAAACGCTCGATCAACAATTCTCGGAAGGAGTCCCCGCGTGACCCGTCAGCTCGTCTGCGCCAGCGCAGACCTCGTTCAAGATCAGGCGACACGGGTTGTCGTTGACGGTACTCCGGTTGCCGTCGTTCTCGATTCGGCCGGCGACATTCACGTCATCGGCGATACCTGCACTCACGGGGACATTTCTCTTGCCGAGGGTTTCGTTGAAGACGGAACCTTGGAATGTTGGGCGCACGGGTCGAAGTTCTCGTTGGAATCCGGAAAACCCCTCACCCTTCCGGCCTACGAGCCCGTACCTGTTTATGTCGTCGAAGTGTCTGACGGCAACGTATTTATCGATCTCGAAGTTAAGAAGGATGTCTAATCATGAGCACGCTCGCAATTCGTGATCTCCACGTTTCCGTGGATACCGACGGCGGTCCCCGCGACATCCTCCGTGGAGTAAACCTCGATTTGAATTCGGGTGAGACACACGCGGTCATGGGCCCCAACGGTTCGGGCAAGTCGACCCTGGCCTACACAATCGCCGGGCATCCTCGTTACCAGGTAACCAGCGGCAGCATCACGCTCGACGGTGACGACGTACTGGCCATGAGCGTCGATGAGCGCGCTCGCGCCGGACTTTTTCTTGCCATGCAGTATCCCGTCGAGGTTCCGGGAATTACCGTGAGCAATTTTCTCCGCACCGCAAAGACGGCCATTAGCGGCGAGGCCCCCGCGTTGCGCACATGGGTCAAAGAAATGCGCGAATCGATGAGCAACTTGCGCATGGACTCGACGTTTGCCGAGCGCAACGTCAACGAGGGTTTCTCGGGTGGCGAAAAGAAGCGTCATGAGATTCTGCAGCTCGAGCTGCTGCGACCACGTTTTGCCGTTCTCGATGAAACCGACTCGGGTCTCGACGTCGACGCGCTGAAGATTGTCTCCGAGGGTGTCAATCGTGCGTTGAGCACGAGCGATCTGGGCGTGCTTCTCATTACGCACTACACGCGCATCCTGCGTTACATCGCACCTCAGTTCGTGCACGTCATGGTCGCCGGTCGCATCGTTGAAGAGGGTGGACCCGAGCTCGCCGATCGTCTCGAGAATGAGGGCTATGACCGTTTTCTCGAAGCGGCCGTATGACCACCACATCACTGAGCGCCGAGCGCTACGACGAGTGCATTGAGGCCCTCAAAGAGGTCATGGACCCAGAACTTGGGGTGAACATCGTCGACCTTGGACTCATCTATGACCTGCAGTGGGACGACGAGAACGATGCATTGGTCATCCACATGACACTGACGTCGGCCGGATGCCCGCTCACCGACGTTATCGAAGAGCAGACCGCACAGGCGCTCGACAAGGTCACCGAACGTTTTCGTATCAACTGGGTATGGATGCCGCCCTGGGGTCCGGAAAAAATTACGGATGATGGCAGAGAGATGATGCGCGCTTTGGGGTTCTCCATCTAGCATCGTCGAGACGGACGAGCAGGGGAGAGACAACGATCGTGACGGGATTTGACACGCGTGCAATTCGCGCGGGAATGACGCCGGATCCAATCACGGGAGCCGTCGTTCCTCCGCTGCATCTCTCCACGACGTTTCGGCAAGATTTTCCCGGTGAGCTCCTCGGTGGGTTCGAGTATGCGCGCTGTGCGAATCCGACGCGTTCGGCGCTTCAAGAGAACCTGGTCGCGCTCGAGGGTGGTACGGCTGCATTTTCCTTTGCCAGCGGCATGGCCGCCGAGGATGCGTTTTTTCGTGCCGTGGTGCGTCCGGGCGATCACGTTGTGCTGGGGCTCGACGCTTACGGTGGCTCCTACCGCATGATTGATGCCGTTTACGGTCAGATGGGCGTGACGCACGCTGCGCTCGACCTCAGTGACCTCACGTCGCTCGATGAACATCTCGCCCAGACGAAGACTCGAGTTGTGCGCATCGAGACCCCGTCAAACCCCGTCATGTCCATTGTTGACATCGCCGCAGTAACTGACATAGCCCATCGCCACGGCGCTCTCGCTCTGGTCGACAACACATTCGCGACTCCGGCCCTTCAGCGACCATTCGAGTTTGGAGCTGACGCGATTGTCCACTCCACAACGAAATATCTCGGTGGGCACAGCGACGTTCTCGGTGGTGCCGTCGTTCTCAATTCGTCCGAACTTGCCGAGTCGGTGTACAACATGCAGAACTGGCTCGGAGCAGTGTCGAGCCCGTTCGACGCGTTTCTCACGTTGCGGGGTATCAAGACTCTCGGCGTGCGCATGGAACGCCATTCACGAAACGCGCTCGCCCTTGCTCGGGCCGTTGTCGGTCATCCCAGTGTCTCTGAAGTGCATTACCCCGGACTCGATTCCCATGCGGGGCACGCCATTGCCGCTCGTCAAATGAGTGCATTCGGTGGCATGTTGTCCATCTCTCTGGCTGGTGGCCCGGATGCGGCACGCCTGTTGACCACGCGAACCCAGATCTTCACGCTGGCGCCGTCTCTTGGCGGCGTGGAGTCACTGATTGAGTGGCCGTCAGGCATGACACACACGTCGGTCGAGGGAACGCCGCTGGCTGTGCCTCACAACCTCGTGAGAATCGCCGTCGGCATCGAGACGGAGTCAGACCTCATTGACGATCTGACAGCGGCGCTCGACTCGCTCTAGCGCTGACGGCGATTGACGAGCTTCCACGTTGCCGGGAAGAGTGCGCCGGCGAGCGCAGCCTTGAGCACGTCACCGATGATAAACGGCACAAGACCGAGTGAGAGCGTCGTCGCGACGTCATGCTCGGCTCCGGCATTTGCCAAAAACACGGCAAGCCACGGAAGTCCGACGGCGTAAATGACGGCCTCGCCCGCAAGAAAAATGGAAACGGCACCCCACACGGTCCGGTCGAGACCGCGCTGTGCCATCCAGCCCGTCAACGCCCCGGCCAGGACGAATCCAATAATGTAACCGACCGTCGGACCGCTCGTGAGGGAATCGAGTCCGCCTTGTGCTCCGGTGAACACGGGAAGACCGATTGCTCCGAGCACCACGTAGGTCAACATCGAGGCAAGGCCGCGCCACAGCCCTAAGGTCGTGCCGACGAGGAGTACGGCGAAGGTCTGTCCGGTAATGGGCACAGGCCACATCGGTATCGAAATTTGGGCCGCGCCGGCGGTCAACAATGCACCACCGAGAATGAAGGCAACGTTCGTCACCGCGCTTCGTGCTCCAAGACGGTCTGCAAGAACGAGACGAGAGGGGGCGATGGCGATTGTCGACACGAAGAACTCCTTAGTAAAAACCGAGGGACCCGGCCAGCGAAACGAGGGCCGGCGTCCTTGCAAATATACTAAGGGAGTCTTCGCGCCCAGACTGAGGGCGACAAACTGCCGGAAGTGACCCATCGTGCTCAACGTGTCAAACCTTGAGCTTCGCGTCGGCGCTCGACTCCTCATGAGTGATGTGACGTTCCGTGTTTCCGACGGCGACAAGATCGGTCTTGTCGGTCGAAATGGTGCTGGCAAAACAACACTCACCAAAACCCTCGCGGGTGACCTCGCGCCATCTGGTGGCCTGATCGAACGCGTCGGCGAGATTGGTTATCTCCCGCAAGATCCCCGTTCCGGCAATCCCGAAGAGCTCGCGCGAACGCGCATATTGGATGCCCGCGGACTGGGTTCGCTTGTCGTGGGCATGCGCGAAGCAACGGAACAAATGGCCAGTGCAGACTCGTCCGTGAGTGATCGAGCCATGAAACGCTATGGTCAACTGAACGACCAGTTTCTCGCTCTCGGCGGGTACGCGGCCGAGGCGGAAGCAGCCGCTATCGCAAGCAATCTCGCACTTCCCGACCGCATCCTCGACCAGCCCCTTAAGACCCTGTCCGGCGGGCAACGCCGACGGATCGAGCTGGCTCGAATTCTTTATTCCGGCGCACGCACCATGCTGTTGGATGAGCCCACCAACCACCTCGACGCCGACAGCGTGGGATGGTTACGAGAGTTTCTCAAGGGCTACCAAGGTGGACTCATTGTCATCTCCCACGATGTCGAACTCGTCGGCGACACTGTCAATCGCGTTTTCTACCTCGACGCAAATCGCCAAATCATCGATATCTACAACATGAATTGGAAGAACTACCAACGACAACGCGAGGCAGACGAACAACGCCGCAAACGTGAACGCGCCAACGCAGAAAAGCAAGCGTCAACGCTTCAACTTCAGGCCGCAAAAATGGGCGCCAAGGCGACCAAGGCGGTGGCAGCACAACAGATGGCGAAACGTGCCGAAAAGTTGCTCAGTGGTCTCGATGAGGTGCGGGTCGCGGATAGGGTCGCTAAGCTCCGGTTCCCCGATCCCGCTCCGTGTGGCAAGACGCCGCTGATGGGTCGTGACCTCTCGAAGAGTTATGGCTCGCTCGAGATTTTCACCGCAGTCGACCTCAACATCGACCGCGGATCCAAGGTGGTCGTGCTCGGCCTCAATGGAGCCGGAAAGACAACTCTCCTGAGAATCCTTGCTGGTGTGGATGCGTCCGACACTGGCGAAATCAACGCTGGCCACGGTCTCAAAGTGGGCTACTACGCCCAGGAGCACGAGACGCTCGATGTCGCGAGGTCGGTGCTCGAAAACATGGTTTCGGCGTCACCACACCTCAATGAGACCGAGGCCCGCAAAGTTCTCGGCAGCTTTCTGTTTACTGGTGATGACGCTCACAAGAAAGCGGGAGTCCTTTCGGGTGGCGAGAAGACTCGGCTGGCTCTCGCCATGCTCGTGGTGTCCAGTGCAAACGTGCTCCTTCTCGACGAACCCACAAACAACCTCGACCCGCACAGTCGAGACGAAATTCTTGGCGCCCTAGCTAACTACTCCGGCGCGGTGGTACTTGTTAGCCACGATGAAGGCGCCGTCGAAGCACTCAATCCCGAACGCGTGCTGATTCTTCCCGACGGTGTGGAAGATCATTGGAACAAGGACTACCTCGACCTGATCTCACTTTCCTAGGTGTAGGTCAGCTCGAGGCCTGATCGAGTGCCGCATCCTCGATCGACTCGTCGGACGGCCGTCGCCCGACCACAGGACGATTATCCGCTTCCTTCAATCCGAGCTTAATCCGCCGTTCATTCCGCACGGCGAGTCCCAGTCCAACAAAGCCCATCACGGCGAACAGAATCCACTGCAGGGCGTAGCTGAGATGGGGTCCCTCGTCGAGGTCCGGCCGAACCGCAGGCAGTGGCGCATCAGACACTGGTGGTTCTTCCGAAACCAAGAGCCCGTAGGCGCCGGTTATGACGGTTCCGTCGAGAATCTCGTTGATGAGCGCCAGCTCGATGGTGGCGACGGTGCCGTTCGAAGCATCCCGCCCGGTTAGCGCGGGTTCCGACGGCTTCAGCCGGGCGACAACGTTGACGATTCCCCGGGGCGGTTCGGGCACAATCGGCGCCATTGCCGTTGTCTCTCCGGAGGGAATCCACCCTCGATCGACAATGAACAACCGACCATCGACCAGTCGCAATGGCGTGAGAATTTCGAAGCCAACTTGCCCATCCCGCGGTCTGCTCCGCACGAGCAACTGGTTGCTCGTTTCATAGGTACCCGAGGCAATCACGGGGAGCCAGGTATCAGCCGGATCGAACGAATCGGCAGATTGAAGCACCGAATCGAAGGGTTCGGGAACCGCGTCATAGTTGCTTGCGATGCGACTCATTTGTATACGTGCCTCATCGAGTCGCGCAAACTGCCAGAACCCTAACGAGACACATGCAACGGCAAAGACGATTGCGAGGGTGAGATATCCGATCCAGCGTCGGGTCAACAGGATGCGCAACCCCGCGGGATATTCAGAATTCACAACGCGCCCGCCAGGAATTCAACTAATCGTCACTGGCGAGAACGCGAACCACGACACCGGACGGACCCTCGACCATACCTTGACGCGGTGCCGAGACAGCGTTCGCGAGAATGACTGCAAAGTACGGAAGGAAAATTGCGCCGATGGCACACACAATAAGGAGCCATCCCTGCACAAATAGCATCAAGATGATGCAGACCATTCGAATGCCCATTGCCACGGAATAGCGAATGGCGCGACGGCGACGATCAGCCCCGGGGGAATCAACAAGGGTTGTAACAGACTGCGGCTGTGCCTTCATTTCACACCTCGACGCCATACGAACAACGGTTATGTGCTGCCCAGCCTACGGCTATGCTGGGCGCGTCGTTACCGCATCGGCAAGACCGGAATTACGCCAGAAGGAGAACACAGCATGACCGCACGGACCGTCTTGATTACGGGAGGTAACCGCGGTATTGGTTTTTCCCTCGCGGAGGAATTCGTGGCTGCTGGGCATCGTGTCGCCGTCACTGCGCGGAGTGGAAGTGGCCCTGACGGCGCACTCACTGTGATTGCCGACGTCACCGACGGCGAAAGTCTCGATCGTGCGTTCGCCGAGGTGGAGTCGAAGCTGGGCACGATTGAGGTTGTTGTGGCCAATGCGGGCATCACGCGGGACACCCTTATTTTGCGGATGAGCGATGAAGATTTCGACGATGTCGTGGACACAAATTTGGGGGGTTCTTTCCGCGTAGTGAAACGAGCCGCCAAAGGCATGCTGAAGGCAAAGTTCGGTCGAATCCTTCTCATTTCGAGCGTCGTGGGCCTGTATGGCTCCGCCGGACAGGTCAATTACGCCGCGTCGAAGAGCGCTCTCGTCGGAATGGCGCGATCACTGACTCGTGAACTCGGTAGTCGTAACATCACGGCAAATGTCGTCGCACCCGGATTCATCGAAACCGACATGACAGCGGCTCTTCCAGCGGAACAGCAGGCGGAGTACAAGCGGAACATTCCGGCAGGACGATTCGCCTCGCCCGAAGAAGTTGCGAAGGTCTGCGTCTGGTTGGCGTCCGATGATGCGGCCTATATTTCAGGTGCGGTCATCCCCGTCGACGGCGGGTTAGGCATGGGGCACTAACCAATTCCGATGAGGTCGAGGACAACCGAAAGGTCTCTGTCGTAAATAGCCGCGTCGGCAGCAGCGACCACGATTGGTTTTGCGTCAAACGCGATGGAGAGGCCCGCAATTTCCATCATCGCGAGGTCGTTTGCACCGTCGCCGACTGCCACGGTGTGTTCCAGAGGGACGCCCAAGTCCGACGCCCATTCCCTCAGCGTGTCTGCCTTTGCGTGGGCATCGATGATGGGTCCGCTCACAAGACCGGTGAGCTGACCGTCGCGGACTTCGAGTCGATTGGCACGCCACAAATCCAAACCAAGTTGCTCGGCGAGGGGATCGAGGATTTCGTGGAAGCCACCACTCACCACACCGACGTGTCCACCCGAGTCGTGCACTCCCCGAATCAATTCGGTGACACCACGAGTGACGGTGACGTGTTCTCGAACGTGCTCCAGGTCGTCAATGCTCAAGCCGCGGAGCGTGGCCACCCGCTCGCGAAGGCTCTCCGAAAAATCCATTTCGCCACGCATAGCCCGGTCCGTAATCTCGGCAACATGCTCGAGCGAGCCGGCCTGAGCAGCGAGTAACTCGATGACTTCGTTCTCAATGAGCGTGGAGTCGACATCGAGAACGACGAGACGAAAACGAGGGGAGTGGTCGGTCACACCTTCCATCATGGACTGATGTGTAGACCCTTACCGACCACCGTGATTCCTGACTCGGTCACGGTGAACCCGCGCGCGCGGTCGTGCTCGTGGTCAACGCCAACCCGTGCTCCCGGAAGCACGACAACGTTCTTGTCGAGGATGGCGCGCTGAACGACGGCATCCGCCCCAACATGCACGTTGTCAAAAAGAACAGAGTCTCGAATCACGGCCCCAGATTCCGATCGAATCCACGGCCCCAGCACACTGCGCTCGACGTGAGTTCCACAGAGCAACGAACCCAACGACACGATGGAGTCGATGACCACCCCGAGGTGTCCTCGGTCATCCCGAACGAACTTTGCGGGAGGCGAGTTCACCATCATCGAATAAATTGGCCACGCAACGTTGTACAGATTGAAGATTGGCAGCACCGCGATGAGGTCTTGGTGAGCTTCGTAGAACGAGTCAATCGTTCCAACATCCCGCCAGTAAGCGCGATCACGGTCGGTTGAGCCAGGAACGTCGTTGCGACGAAAGTCATAGACGCTTGCCTCGTTCTGTGACACAAACCACGGGATGATGTCGCCACCCATGTCGTGATTGGAATCAGCACGCTCGCCGTCTTTTTCAACAGCATCGATGAGTGCGTCCGCATTGAAGACGTAATTTCCCATCGAGACGAGTACCTCGTGAGGCGCGTCGGGAAGGCCGATCGCATCCGTCGGCTTCTCTCGGAAACGAGCGATTTTCGTCGGATCATCGTTATCGATTTCGATGACACCGAACTGATCAGCTAGTTCAATCGGCTGACGTATCGCCGCCACCGACGCCTTTCGTCCGCTATCGATATGTGCCTGCACCATTTGTGAGAAGTCCATGCGATAAACGTGATCCGCACCGACGACAACCACGATGTCCGGCTTCTCGTCGTTGATGAGATTCAAGCTCTGCAGAATTGCGTCGGCACTTCCACTGAACCAGCGCTTACCCAGTCGCTGTTGTGCAGGTACAGAGGCGACGTAGGCACCCAGCAAAGTACCCATGCGCCAGGTCTGAGAGATGTGCCGGTCAAGTGAATGGGACTTGTACTGCGTCAACACCACAATCTGACGCAACCCCGAATTCATGAGATTCGAAATCGCGAAGTCCACGAGACGGTACTGTCCACCAAACGGAACAGCCGGCTTCGCCCTGTCCTCGGTCAGCGGCATGAGGCGCTTGCCTTCACCACCTGCGAGCACAATTCCGAATATCTTCTTTGACATCATGGGAAAACCCTAACGGTGAACCGCGCACAATCGTCCTGTCTCGGAAAAATCCACGCAGACTCGTTTTCCGCGCGACCGCAGTAGTGTTTGTCACCATGAGGGTTGACATCATCTCGAAGGAGTACCCGCCTGAGATCTACGGCGGAGCGGGTGTGCACGTTGCTGAACTCGTACGTGCACTTCGCAAAACCGTCGATGTGCGTGTGCACTGTTTCGGCGCACCTCGGAATGAGCCCGAAACGTATGCGTATGAAATCCCTGAGTCATTGTCTTCCGCCAATGCGGCCTTGGCGACACTTGCGGTAGATGTCGAAATTGCTGCCGCACTAGAAGGTGCTTCAGTCGTTCATTCGCACACGTGGTACGCCAACGAAGCTGGACGGCTCGCACAGATTGTCTATGGTCTACCGCACGTGGTAACCGCCCATTCGCTCGAACCGTTCAGGCCATGGAAGGCCGAGCAACTTGGCGGGGGGTACCGACTCTCCAGTGAAATCGAACGCAACGCATTCGAAAACGCGAACGCAGTCATCGCCGTGAGCGCCGGGATGCGCCACGACATCTTGTCTGCGTATCCATCGCTGAGTCCAGAACGCGTTCACGTTGTGCATAACGGAATCAACGTCGATGAGTGGAAACCCACCTTCGATGACGAGGTCTTGGCACGATTCAATATCGACACGTCACAACCGACGGTTATTTTTGTCGGTCGAATCACCAGGCAGAAGGGGTTGACTTACCTCCTAGAGGCGCTTCATCAGTTGCCTCCGAACGTTCAAATCATTCTTTGTGCCGGCGCACCCGACACGGCGGAAATCAAAGCAGAATTCGACGCTGGCGTGGCAAAGCTGTCTGAAGCGCGCACGGGCGTCATTTGGATTCCCGAGCATCTACCTCGGCACGAGCTCCTGACGATATTGACCGCGTCGACCGTCTTTGTTTGCCCGTCGATCTACGAGCCGCTGGGCATTGTCAATCTTGAAGCGATGGCCTGTGGAATCCCTGTTGTGGGCACCGCCACCGGCGGAATCCCCGAAGTGATTGTTGATGGCGAGACCGGGTGGCTCGTGCCTATCAATCAAGCAACGGATGGGACGGGGACTCCCCACGATGCCGCTCAGTTCGTTGCCGACCTCACCGCCACGCTCGTCCATGCGCTGTCAGACGAGGATCGCGCGCAGCGATTTGGCGTTGCTGCCCGAACGCGCGCACGTGACCATTTCGATTGGCAGTCAATTGCAGCAAAAACGCTGGACGTGTACCGCTCCGTGCTGTGACGCCAACGCCCTCTCACTAGCATTGAGTTCATGAGCACCGTATTCCAGCTGTCCAACGCCTCACTCGAACGAGATGGACTCCCTGTCTTGGTGAACGTTTCATGGACAGTGGACTCTGCGCAGCGCTGGATCGTTCTGGGTCCCAACGGTGCCGGCAAGACATCGCTGCTCGAACTCATCGCAGCGTGGGAGACGCCCTCTTCCGGCACGGCTGTCGTGCTGGGTGACGATGTCGGATCTGCCGACACCGATTGGCTGAGGCCGCGGGTAGGACTGGCTTCTTCCGGCATGGCAAAGCGCATCCCGGCAACAGAAACCGTCGAACAGGCGGTCATTACCGCCGCAATCGCGGCCGCCGAATCACGAGGCGAAGCGTTTGAAGAGATTGACGTGCGCCGGACCCGGCGCGTTCTCGCCGAATGGAAGCTCGATTCGGTCGCTCATCGACCGTTCGGAAGTTTGAGCGAGGGTGAAACCAAACGCGCTCAAATCGCTCGATCGATTATGACCGACCCGGAGCTGCTGCTCTTGGACGAGCCCGTTGCCGCCCTTGACCTGGGCAGTCGAGAAGAAGTGATGCAAATGTTGGGAGCATTTGCGAGCAACCCGTCAGCTCCAGCGATCGTGATGGTGACTCATCACGTTGAAGAAATTCCACGCGGGTTCACACACGTTCTTTTGATGAGGAAGGGGACTGTGGTCGCACAGGGCCCGATGGAGGAGATGCTTACGAGTGCGCACCTCTCAACCACCTTCGGCGTGACCGTGGATGTCTCCAACGAAAACGGACGGTTTTGGGCGCGCGCGCGACTCTAGCCCGGTTCGAAGAAGTGCCAGGTACCTGCTAAACTGGCTCGTCGGTTAGAAGACCGAAGACTTTCACCAAATGAGGATCACAATGAAGGCTGACATTCACCCCGAGTACGCACCGGTCATTTTCAACGACCTGGCGTCTGGTACGTCGTTTCTGACTCGTTCAACTGTGAGCAGCAACAAAATGATGAAGTGGGAAGACGGCAACGAGTATCCCGTCATCGACGTCGAAATCTCGAGCGAGTCTCACCCGTTCTATACGGGCAAGCAGCGCATCATGGACTCCGCGGGTCGCGTCGAGAAGTTCAACCAGCGCTTCAAGGGCTTCGGTAACTAGGCAAGAATTTACTAGAAGCGGGACCGGCAACTGCTGGTCCCGCTTCTTTTGTTTCGGGTAGACCCCTAGCCCACGGGCCACGCATCATCGTCGTCATACATTGGCTTACCGACCGACTGACGGTAGGCGCGATAATTTGCGGCCTGTTCGAGCGCCCACGTCTCTTGCTTCTCGTGGAGTTCCAGGGCAGGAATATCGAGTTGATCAAAGAACTTGCGTGCCAAGGCTTGCGCAACGCGTCCCGCGGCAATCGCGTCAGCGGAGGCATCATGCGCGTTCTCGAGTTGCACCCCGTACTGGGCTGCGTTTGCGACGAGATTGCGGGCACCTCGGCGATACCGGTCAAGCTGCCGATCAATGATCAACGGGTCGACGATGGGTCTCGGTCGATTCAATGGCGCGATGCCATGACGTTTTGCCTCTCGGTCGAGAATGGTGAAGTCATACGACGCGTTGTAGGCCACGACCGCAGTTCCCGCCGAAAAAAGTTCGTTCAAGTACTCGACGATGTCTGCGATGCTCGACGCGGCGGGCAACCCTTCGGCGCGCATCCGTTCGGTGGTAATGCCGTGCACGCGCGTGGCCTGTTCCGGTATTTCTATTCCACAATCAATAAGCCAGTCGCGACTCTCCGTGGGCGTGCCTGACGCATCGAGCACGCTGACGTGCGCTTGCACTATGCGCGTTGTTTCCGTCGCGATACCGGTTGTCTCGGTATCGAACACGGCGAGTTTTTGAGCCCATTCCGGCATCGGCTGTTCAGTCACGGAGTTCACTCTATGCGTCTCGAGTGTCACTACGCTTGGAGTCAATGTCGAACGTGGAGTATTACGCAAACGAGCTGGGGAGTATCCCCACGCACGCTTCACGAGTAAGGGTCGGGCAAGTTCCAACGGCGTGGTGGAACTACGGACCAAAGTTTGGTCCGATTGACCTCGTTATGGTGCACGGGTTTCGCGGCGATCACCATGGTTTGGAACCTTTCGTTGCCCACCTCGGTGGGTCGAAACGAATCGCCATTCCCGACCTTCCTGGATTCGGTGATTCCGGAGCAATTCCCGACGCCGATGTGTACGAGCAACGGATCGACGCGTATGCAATCTGGCTCGCTGATTTTCTTGACGCAATTGGCGCGGACGAAAACACAACGATTCTGGGTCATTCGTTTGGGTCAATCGTTGTCTCGGCTGCCTTTGCGAGAGGGTTAAAGCAGAACCGCTGCATTCTCGTGAACCCCATCGCGGCTAACGCGCTCACCGGGCCGCGAGGAATACTGACCCGACTTGCCGTCTGGTATTACCAGGTTTCGGCTGCACTTCCTGAACGCCTCGGTCAGCGCTTGCTTCGAAATAGAGCCATTGTGCGTGTCATGAGTTCAACGATGGCGAAGACGCCGGACAAGAAATTGCGAAAGTGGATTCACGGTCAACACGATTCGTATTTCAGCAGTTTTGCGACGCGGGATAGCGTGCTTCACGCGTTTCAGGCATCTGTTCAGCATGACGTGAGCGAGTTTGCCGGGTCACTACCCACAGGAACGCTCCTCATTGCTGCCGAGCTGGACGACATCACCGCGCCGTCAAAACAGCGGGCGCTGGCCGACGCGGTTTCCCGCAGCAAGCTCGTTGTCATCCCTCGCGTCGGGCACCTCGTCCATTACGAAGCTCCCCGCGAAGCCGCCGCGGCCATTGACTCGTTCCTCGCAGGCAGGCAAGACCGAGGCGGAGAATCTCAATGACGCCACAACCGCCTCCGCTCCACATCGCCGTTGACGGACGCTACATTCGTGCAAACTTTCACGACGGCATCAGCCGATTCAGCGCGAATCTGATTGCCGAGTTGGCGCGACTCGTCTCCCATCGAGACGACGTGCGCCTGACGGTGCTCGTGTGCAACGACGAGCAGCGCCAGCGCATCCCCTTTTCTGGTCCCTTGGAAACGTTCCACATTTCACCGCCGACGAGCATTCGAGAACCGATTGTCGCCGTGCAGGTAAATCGACTCCATGCCGACGTCGTCTTTTCGCCCATGCAGACGATGGGATCGATGGGTCGTCGTTACCGTCTCGTCTTGACAATCCATGACCTCATTTACTATCGACACCCCACACCACCGCGCGAGTTCAACGTTGCACTGCGTGCGTTGTGGCGCCTGTACCACCTGTCGTGGTGGCCCCAGAAACTGCTCTTGCGCGGCGCCGACGCCGTAGTTGCTGTTTCGCAGACGACAAGGGAACTAATCAGACGACACCGGTTGACTCGTCGTCCGATTTTCGTTGTTCCCAACGCCGCCGAGAGACTTGCTCCGGGGCCCGTCGTCCCGCTCGCCGCGCGAGCAAAGAAGCTGGTCTACATGGGTTCCTTCATGCCATACAAAAATGTTCCGACGCTACTGAATGCGATGACTCTTCTTCCCAATTGGGAACTTCATCTGATGAGCCGCGTTTCGACGCACGAAATTGCCAGACTGTGTGCATTAGCTCCACATGCCAAGTTGATTTTCCACAATGGATGCACGGACACCGAATATGGCGACGCGCTCACGTCGGCCACGGCATTGGTCTCCGCGTCCAGGGATGAGGGTTTCGGCATTCCTCTGGTCGAAGCCATGGCGCTCGGCACTCCCATCGTCGTGAGTGACATTCCAATCTTTCGTGAGATTGGTGGTGTTGCCGCGCTCTACGCGTCGCCGAATTCACCCGAGGAGTTCGCGGCGCGAATTCGAGAGCTGGAGGTCCCTGCCGAGTGGGCCGAGCGAAGCTCGGCCGCGTTGATTCAGGCGCAAGAGTTCAGCTGGTCGCGCTCGGCAGAGAAATTACTCGATGTCCTCTGCGACGTCGGTCGCACCAAGCCGTAAGGCGAGGGCATTGAGAACCTCCGAAGTTCCCGCATCGATTCTCAGATCTGCGACCGCGTCTGCCTTTGTCATTCCGCGATTGATGATGACCACCGGGATTCGCGCTCTACGCGCCTGATCAACGAGACGGAAGCCGGAGTTCACCATCAGTGAAGAGCCAGCTACGACGAGAGCGTCTGACTTACGAACAATCGACGTTGCCGCGGAGTAGACGCGGAACGGAACGACTTCGCCAAAAAACACCACGTCGGGTTTGAGCACTCCGCCACACACCTCGCATTCGGGAATGACCACATCGTCAAACTCGGTCACGTCCACGTCGCCGTCGGGAGCCAACGCCACATCGCGCACGTTATCGAGCCAGGGGTTGTCGCGCGAAAGTCGGACAGCGAGAGCGGTTCGATCGTAACGCTGACCGCAATCGAGACAGACCACGCGATCGAGCGAACCGTGCAGGTCGACAACATGGGCGCTACCGGCGCGACGATGTAATCCGTCGACGTTCTGCGTGACAACACCGTTGATGAAATGAGACTGTTCTAACGCGGCGATGGCTCGATGCCCCACATTGGGAAGTGCTGACGCAAAGGTGAACCAGCCGCGGTGCGACCCGGCCCAATAACGCTTTCGATAGACGACGTCGCTGCGGAACTGGTCGATGGACATGGGCGTGCGACGCGAAGCCCCTTGACCGCGGTAGTCCGGTATACCCGAATCCGTGGAAACCCCCGCCCCCGTGAGGACCGAGAATCGGCGACCCTCAAGGAGTTGCGCGAGGGCATCCACCTCGTGTTCCCACGTCGGCGATGACCCCAGAGCTATGGTCCCCATGACGCCATCGTATTCCGCGCTGATTTCCGACATGTTTCGCGGACCTGCGGGAAATTTTGGCCAATTGTTGTGCCGAGAATAGGCGAAGCTAGGGGAGTGGCCCACGTCGTTCTTCTGAAAGACCTTTCTGACCCTCGGGTTTCGGATTTCATGAACCTCACCGATGTCGCGCTGCGGCGCAAGACAGAGCCGGTGCACGGCTTGTACATTGCCGAGTCATCTAAGGTCATCCGACGTGCCCTCGCTTCGGGGCACACGCCTCGCGCCGTGCTTACCGGCGAGAAGTGGCTCACCGACATGACGGAGTTGTTCCATGACCGGGATGTGCCTATTTTCGTCGGATCCGACAAAGATGTTGAAGCCATGACGGGATTCCATCTCCATCGTGGCGCTCTCGCCTCGATGAATCGTCCCGCGGTAGTGGCCGTTGACACGATTCTCTCTGAGGCGCGGCTCGTCGTCATTCTCGAAGATCTCGTCGATCACACAAACGTGGGAGCCATATTCCGCGCTGTCGCGGGCATGGGCGCTGACGCGGTGCTCATTTCGCCATCATGCGCGGATCCGCTATATCGGCGGAGCATTCGAGTCAGCATGGGAAGTGTGCTTCAGGTGCCGTGGGCAAGGTTCGACAACTGGCCGAACGAACTCGACACGCTTCGCAACGCGGGTTTTCACGTGGCTGCACTGGCGCTCAACGAGCATGCTCACGATTTGCGAGATTTCGCGCGCGATCGCCCTGATCGTGTCGCACTCGTTTTTGGCGCAGAAGGAGATGGTCTCCGAGCGTCGACGCTTGACCGGGTCGACAGCGTCGTGCGCATCCCCATGCAACACGGAATTGATTCACTCAATGTCGCGAGCGCGGCGGCCGTCGCACTTTATGCGTTGACCTAAACTTCCTGCATGGCTCGTGCGTCGCAATCCGTTTATCGTCGACGTCGCATCATCGTCTTTGGGTCGCTCGGCGTCACCCTTTCGCTGCTTGCCGGCGTCACGACCATTGCACTGGCGCCGCTTCCTGACGCCTCGGTTTCGCCGCTCACCAGCACAGACCTCACGAGTGCACCGGCACAGCTCACCATGCCGCCGTTTGGCACGACGGTGCTTTCGGCGGACGGGTTCGGCATTCTTTCGGAACAAAACCTTGATGTGCCAGCCCCAATAGCGAGCATGGCAAAAGTCATCACCGCACTGGTCGTTCTTGACGCGCGGCCGATTACCCCGGGGAATCCCGGCCCGAGCATCACGTTTGATGCCAATGATGTCGACGCGTTGAATCGCAGTATTCAGAACGCAGAATCACGTGCAGACGTCATCGAAGGAATGACGCTGAGTGAGCGGGATGCGCTCACAATCATGCTCGTTGAATCGGCGAACAACTACGCATGGTCGCTCGCACGTTGGGCCTTCGGATCGGAGGAGAACTACGTCTCTCTGGCCAACGAGTGGCTCACGTCACACGGGTTCACCTCGACGGTTGTCACGGACGCGAGCGGGTTGAATCCCGCAACCCAATCCACTCCCCGGGATCTACTCGGCATCGCCGCACTTGCGCTTGACAACGAAGTCACTGCGGGCGCGGTCAGCACTGTGTCGACATCTATTGATCCAATCGGCGAAATTGACAACAGTAATAAGCTCCTCGGCATACTCGGGGTAAACGGTGTGAAAACGGGCACGACGGATGAAGCCGGTGCGTGCCTGCTCTTTTCGGCCGATTTGCCCGTGGGAGATTCGACGGTACGTCTCATCGGCGTCACGCTGGGTGCTCCCGACCATCCATCACTCGACAGTGCACTCACCGAATTTCTCGGCAGCGTGCAGCGGGGTTTTCATATAGTGACTCCCACAGAATCAGGGAAACCGTTGGCCACGGAGACGACAGCCTGGGGCACCGCGACAAATCTTGTCGCTGGCGAGACGCTATCGCGCGTCGTGTGGTCGAGTACGCCCGTGAACGTGACCTTGCCGTCAGCTGTCACTTCTATCGGCGCATCGCAATCCTCAGCCGGGAACGCTCTGATCACCGTTGGCGGCGAAACAACTCCGGTGCCTCTGATCCGAGAAACTTCAGTTGACGATCCGGGTTTCTTCTGGCGCGTCTCGCACCTCACTGCGTTGTTTGCTCATTAGCATTGCGCCATGTCGTGTATTCGTTTCAATACCCCCGCTCAAATGCGGCAATTGGATGCCCTCAATGCCGATCCAGTACTCGGATCGCAAGCCGTCGCCGCTTTTCTCTCGCCCGAAGTGACCGACTCAAAGATTTCGCGACTTCGACGCATGTCGACCGACCGCAATGCGAAGATTCGAGAGAGTGCGGCACTTCATAAGCACACGCCGACTGAGTGCTTTGAAAAGCTTGCTGTTGATCGGGTCGAGAGCGTGCGCGTGTGCGTCGCACGAAACGAAGCGACGCCCTGTGATGTGTTGCGCACGTTGGCGCGGGACAAGAGTGCCACAGTGCGCTCGTGGGTTGCCGTGAACTACTTCGTACCCCAGGACGTCATGGAAATGTTGTCTCAGGACGCGGATAAAGATGTCCGCGCACTCGTGGAATGGAAGAGCGCGCTGGCCGCCGAACCGACGGAACAACACGTGACTGTTTGAAACAAAAACAAATCCCCGGCCAAAGACCGGGGATTTGTTTTCCTGTGCGCGAGGGGGGACTTGAACCCCCACGCCCTTACGGGCACTAGCACCTCAAGCTAGCGCGTCTGCCATTCCGCCACCCGCGCAGGACTGGTGCGAACCGCACCGAGAGTCGAGACTAGCACGAAACCACAGGCTCGTTTTGTCCGACGGCGACGTGGAGTGAGCAACGGGTAAAGTGGGCGACGAGCTCGCGCGTCGTACCTGGGTCGCCATCGTCTCAGTCCGAAACACGCAGCGACCACACGATAAGGGGATTGACGACATGGGCTGGCTTGACGCCATCATTCTTGGGATTGTCCAAGGTCTCACGGAATTCATCCCCGTCTCTTCATCTGCTCATTTGCGAATCGTTGGCGAGTTCCTGCCCGGGGCTCGCGATCCTGGTGCGATCTTCACGGCGGTCACGCAACTCGGCACCGAAACCGCCGTGTTGCTCTATTTTTGGAAGGACATCGTGCGTATCGCGTCGCGATGGTTCCGATCGATGCAATCCGAGAAGACCCAACTCCGTCGTCGAGGAAATCCTGCAGAAGTGGTCACCTCCCGCGATCCGGAAGCGCGCATGGGGTGGCTCATCATTGTGGGATCGATACCCATCGTTGTTCTCGGCCTCGCGTTTCAAAACGCCATCGAAGGGTCGTTGCGCAATCTCTGGATAGTGGCGACCATGCTGATCGCGTTCGGGCTACTCCTGCTTGTCGCTGACTTAGTTGGTCGAAAGACTCGCACGCTTTCCGAACTGACGGTCGGACGTGGGATTGTTTTTGGACTTGCTCAGGCACTCGCATTAATCCCAGGTGTATCGAGATCCGGCGGCACAATCACGGCCGGTCTTTTCATGGGGTTCACCCGCTCCGCAGCGGCTCGATATTCATTCCTGCTCGCACTGCCCGCTGTGTTTGGAAGTGGACTATACGAACTCGCCAAGAGCTTGCGAGAACCGAGTTCGGTCGGGTTGGCAGAGACGGCGGTGGCTACGGTTATTGCGTTCGTGGTGGGTCTCGGTGTCATTGCGTTTCTCATGCGCTGGTTGGCCAGTCACGGCTATTGGCCCTTCGTGGTGTACCGAGTCGCGTTAGGAGCGACGGTGATCGTCTTGCTCAGCGCCGGAATTCTTCAACCCTGAGACTCATTAAGCTCAGCTGATTCGCACACGGTTGATGTCGAAGGTTAGCCGCGTGGTTCCGGTGGCCGATTGTCCCGTCCACGCAAGAAACGTTCGAATTCTTCGGCGATTGAGTCACCCGATGCCTCGGGAGAGTCGAACATGTCGCGCTGCTGTTCCAGTGTCGCGATGTAGGCAGCCATATCGTCGTCTTCAGAGGCTAAGCGATCGACATTCTCTTGCCACTCTCGCGACTCCGATTCCAACTCACCGCGTGGAATAACGACGTCGATGATGGCCTCCACTTTGTCGAGAAGTGAGAGTGCAGCTTTCGGGCAGGGACCGTGGTGCACATAATGCGGAACGGATGCCCACACCGAAACAGTGGGAATACCGGATGCTTCCGCCGCGTGTGCGAGAACCCCGATGATTCCCGTGGGGCCTTCGTAGGTTGACCGTTCCGCGCCCAACCGCGAACGAACCTCCGGGTTTTCACTGCTCATGAACACGGGGATGTTCCTCGTATGAGGAACATCAGCCAACATTGCACCCAGCAAAATAATGCCGCCGATGTCGACG
>CANGKD010000021.1 GCA_947454495.1 Actinomycetota bacterium | reverse complement strand
GCCCTCATCACCATCGACAAACTCGACAAGATCGGTGTCGCCGGCGTCGTGAATGAGCTCGCCGAATTTGGCCCCGACTCGGCCGCGGTGCTCGGTGGCTTCCTCGAAAAAATCGAGCCTCACCTTGCCGAGGGCGGCGTCCCGCTGACAACGGCCGACATTCTCAGCGTGCTGCCCGACGGGATTAACCCCGAGGCTGTTGCCTCGCTCGAAACCATCGCGCACGCGCTCGCCGAATTGCCCGCGGGTGTGCGGGTGCGCTTTGACCCGACACTCGTGCGCGGCATGGGCTACTACACGGGCACCATTTTTGAAATCGCGCATCCCGAATCTGGTTCGTCGGTGGGTGGCGGAGGTCGTTACGACGGCATGATTGGTCGGTTCCTTGGGCAAGATGTGCCCGCTGCCGGATTCTCCATCGGTTTCGAACGCATCGTCGAGTTGTTGCCCGACGACACGGGCGCACGCGGGGGAGTCGTGCTCGTTCATGATGCGCCCGACATCGACACGGGAACCGGCACGCTCACTCTCGAAATTCTTGCGCGCATCAAGTCGCAGGCCGTGGCGAGTGGTCACCGCGTGCGTCTCGAAAAGCGCGCCAAGAACCTCACGCCCATTCTCGATCGCGCAACCGCGGCCGGCTTCACGCACTTTGCCTTTGTGGATGCGCGCTCCACCGACTTCGCCGCACTCACACTGAAGCCCCTCGCCTGACCTCACGGGTAGAATCGTGGGCGAAACACTCCCTCCCTCCCGTATTTCTTCACCTCTACCTAGGAGTTCTTTTGGCCGACATCATTGCCCTCAACGCACGCGAAATTCTTGACTCGCGTGGCAACCCGACCGTTGAGGTGGAGGTTCTGCTCGACGACAACACCGCCGCGCGCGCCGCTGTGCCATCGGGTGCATCCACGGGGGCTTTCGAGGCCTACGAACTTCGCGATGGTGACAAGAAGCGCTACCTCGGTAAGGGCGTGCAAAAGGCCGTTGCCAATGTCATCAAGGACATCGAGCCGGCGATTGTCGGATTCGACGCCACCGAGCAGCGCGTCATCGACAACGCCATGATTGAGCTCGACGGCACCGACAACAAGAAGAAGATTGGCGCGAACGCCATTCTCGGTGTGAGCCTCGCCGTCGCAAAGGCCGCTGCCGATTCGGCCGACCTTCCGCTCTTCCGCTACCTCGGTGGCCCCAACGCCCACACGCTGCCCGTGCCCCTGATGAACATCATCAACGGTGGCGCGCACGCCGACACGGGTGTCGACATTCAGGAGTTCATGGCGGTTCCGCTTGGTGCACCGACGTTCAGCGAGGCACTGCGCTGGGGTGTCGAGGTCTACCACTCGCTGAAGTCGCTGCTGACGAGCAAGGGCCTCGCGACCGGTCTCGGAGATGAGGGTGGATTCGCGCCCGAACTTCCGAACAACCGCGCCGCCCTCGAACTCATCGTCGAGGCCATCACCAAGACCGGTTTGACGCCGGGCAAAGATGTTGCGCTCGCGCTCGACGTTGCTTCTACGGAATTCTTCAAAGATGGCGTCTACCACTTCGAAGGCAAGAAGCGCACGGCTGCTCAGATGTCGGAGTACTACGCCGAGCTGGCTGCGGCCTTCCCACTCGTGTCGATCGAAGACCCGCTCGCTGAAGACGACTGGGAGGGGTGGATGCACCTCACCGAGCAGCTGGGGTCGAAGTTGCAGCTCGTCGGTGACGACCTGTTCGTGACCAACCCGAAGCGTCTCGCCGATGGCATCGCCAAGGGCGCGGGCAACTCGATTCTCGTCAAGGTCAACCAGATTGGCACGCTCACCGAAACGCTCGACGCCGTTGCGCTGGCACAGCGTTCGGGCATGACGGCGATTCTCTCGCACCGTTCGGGCGAGACCGAAGACACCACCATTGCCGACCTCGCGGTGGCGACCGACTGCGGTCAGATCAAGACCGGCGCTCCTGCCCGAAGCGAGCGCGTCGCCAAGTACAACCAGCTGCTGCGCATCGAAGAGGAACTCGGCGACGCGGCACTGTACGCCGGTCGCAGCGCGTTCCCGCGTTTCCAGGGCTAACCACGCCGATGGCCAAACGTCCGTTGCCACGAGTTCGCGTCGCTCAGGCGCGCGAGTTCGTGTCAACGTGGGCGTCGTCGTTACACATGTCGGGGGCATCCCTGCTCGTTCTGGGTTTGATTGTGTTCGGCATCATCGTGCTGTCGAATCCGTTGCGCACGCTGATTGACCAGCGTCAGCAGGTGGCCGATTTGCAGGCGCAGCTCGACCAGAAGAACTCCGAACTGGATGCGCTTACCACGCAGCGCGCCCGGTGGAACGACCCGGCGTACATTCGTGCGCAGGCGCGCGATCGCCTGTTTTATGTGATGCCCGGCGAAACGAGCTATCTCGTCATCAACGACGTCACGAACGAGAAGGACCGCGTGCGCGCGGTATCTGCCGACCTCACGCATACGGATGTCGACTGGGTGCGCGGGCTGCTGTCATCGGTCGTTGTGGCGGGACTCAGCGAACCCACACCCGCACAGATGGATGCCGTCGCCGTGGCCGGCGTCAAGTGACCCTCAGCTAACCGCGCAACAATTGACACATGCGACCACCGTTCGAGCCACCGACCGCGCGAGACATCGCCATCGTCTCAGCACAGCTGGGTCGTCCGGCGCGTGACGTAATCGGCATCCCGGCGCGATGTGTGTGTGGTGCGCCAACCGTCGTGGCGACGAATCCTCGTTTGGCCGATGGCACGCCTTTCCCCACGCTCTACTATTTGACGCATCCCGCGGCGACGGCCGCGATGAGCGATCTCGAGGCTACGCACGTCATGGTCGAGTTCGGGCAACTGCTCGAGGGCGACGATGAGATGCGCACTGCGTACGCGCACGCACACGAGCAGTACGTGGCCGATCGCGAGAGCATCCTCGTCGTCGAAGAGTTATCGGGCATTTCTGCCGGCGGTATGCCCCACCGGGTCAAGTGTCTGCACGCCGTCGCGGGCCACGCGCTCTCCGCTGGTCCGGGTGTGAATCCGATTGGCGACCTCGCTCTCTCGAGGGGCGACTGGTCTCCCGAGGTGTGTGAGTGCCTCGACTACGGAATTGAATAACGGCGTGAAAAGTCGGGTGCGGCGCACGGCCGTCTCTGCGCTGACCGCACTCACCCTGGCGCTCACCCTGGCGCCCGCAGCTCCGGCGGCGGCCGACTGGGTGCGCGACCGGGAGTACTGGCTGACCGACTACGGGTTCACATCGGCGTGGGCGACGACCACGGGGGACGGCGTTCTTGTCTCAGTCATCGATTCGGGCATCGCCGACGTGCCCGACCTAGCGGGAGCGGTCGTGGGCGGCGCCGATTTTTCGGGCCAGGGTAGCGAAGACGGCCGCACGCCCGTCGGGCCCTCACCCAATCACGGAACGCTCGTCGCCTCTGTGTTGGCCGGTCGTGGCACCGCCGAGGGCGAGGGTGTAATTGGTACCGCGCCCGGCGCGAACCTGCTGAGTGCCTCGATTTCGATTGCTCCGGATGCGCCGGTCCCGTTTGACGAACAAATCGCGAATGCCGTGCGATGGTCGGTTGACCAGGGTGCCACCGTCATAAACATGTCCATCACGCGTGGCAGTTTGAGTTGGCCCGAAAGTTGGGATGACGCGTTTCTGTATGCGGCCGAGCACGACGTCGTTATTGTTGCTGCCTCGGGTAACCGCGCACAGGGCACGGACGAGGTGGGCGCACCGGCGACGATTCCCGGCGTGCTGACCGTTGCGGGCGTCGATCAGGCGGGCCAGGCCAGTTGGGATGCCTCGACACAGGGCATCACGATTGGTGTGGCCGCGCCCGCCGAGGCGCTCATGGGTGTGAACGCGAGTGGGTCGGTGGTGTCGTGGGCCGGGTCCAGCGGTGCGACCCCGATTGTTACGGGTCTCGTCGCGCTCGTTCGGGCCGCGCATCCCGACCTCGACGCGGCCAATGTCATCAATCGCGTGATTGCCACGGCGACGCCCGCGGGGGACTCGTCCACGTACGGTTACGGACTAATCAACGCGGATGCCGCGGTTAATGCCGACGTCGCGGCGGTCACGAGCAACCCGTTGGGCGACCTCGCGGAATGGGTCAAAATGTACCGGCGGGCGCACCCCAGTGGCTCGCCAGCACCACAGATTACGAGCACCCCACTGCCATTACCTGACTCGGGATGGTCCTACGCGGGCCCGTCGCAGTATGAACTCACGCAGGTCGTGGTGCCGTCACTGTATGTGCTGGGATTCGCTATCCTTATAACGCTCGGGTCCGTTGCTGTTGCCCGTCGTTTGCGTCCTCGCCGCCACTCTCACGGCGAAGACGAAATCCCTCCCTCAAACTAGCTGGAGACTTTACTGTGCCCAAGATTCTGATCGTCGGTGGCGGTTACGCCGGTTTTTACACCGCATGGAAGCTCGAGAAGTGGCTTCGCAAGGGTGAAGCCGAGGTCACAATTGTCGACCCGCTTCCCTACATGACCTATCAGCCATTCCTTCCTGAGGTGGCCGCCGGATCCATTGAACCTCGTCACGCCATCGTGAACCTGCGTTCGCACCTTCGCCACACGAACGTGGTTGCCGGCAAAGTTACCGCCATCTCGCACGCGAAAAAGACGGCAACAATTACGCCCAACGTGGGTAAAGAGCGCAAGGAGAAGTACGACCACGTTGTCTTCACCGCGGGTGCAGTGTCGCGCACGTTCCCGATTCCCGGTGTGGCCGAGAACGCCACCGGGCTGAAGACCATTGAAGAAGCCATGTACATTCGCGACAAGCTCCTCACCAACTTCGACAAGGCCGCGCAATTGCCCAAGGGCAGTAAAGAGCGCGAGCGTCTGCTCACAACCGTTGTTGTCGGCGGCGGATTCGCGGGCATTGAGGTATTCGCTGAGCTCCGTTCGCTCGCGTCGTCAATCCTGAAGGACTATCCCGAAATTACCTTTGACGAGACACATTTCCACCTCGTTGAGGCGATGGGCCGCATCATGCCCGAGGTCTCGCTGAAGACGAGCCAGTGGGTGCTCAAGAACCTCGACTCCCGTGGCGCCACTGTGCACCTCGACACGCAACTCAAGTCGGCTGCCGACGGCAAGATTGAACTCTCGTCTGGCAAGACATTCGAGACTGATCTCATTGTCTGGACCGCCGGCGTGATGGCAAGCCCCATGTTGCGCGAGACCGATTTCCCGCTGGATGATCGCGGCCGACTCCGCGTTCGCCCCGACCTTCGCGTCGAGGGTGACAACGGCATCATCGACGGCGCGTGGGGCGCCGGTGACGCCACCGCGTGCCCCGACCTCTCGGGTGGCGGCGTGGGCGGATACTGCGTGCCCAACGCTCAGCACGCGGTGCGCCAAGGGAAGCTCCTTGCCCGCAACCTCGTTGCGGTGCTTCGTGGGGAAGGTCCCAAAGAGTATTTCCACAAGAATCTGGGCGCCGTCGCCGGACTTGGCCTGTGGGTCGGTGTATTCCAATCGGGCAAGTTGGCGATTACGGGATGGCCGGCCTGGATTGCTCACCGTGGTTACCACGGTCTCGCGATGCCCACGTGGGAACGCAAGTTCCGCGTTGTGTGGGGATGGTGGAACAACTTCTGGCTCGGTCGCGACATCGCCTCGACCGCGGCGTCAGAAGAACCCCGTCGAGTCTTCGAGATGTACGCGTCGCGACCGAAGAAGTAGTCGAAGTCGCTTGCTACCCTGAACGGGTACGCCCCCATAGCCCAATGGCAGAGGCAGGCGACTTAAAATCGCTCCAGTGTGGGTTCGAGTCCCACTGGGGGTACGAAAAACGCCGCCCCATCGGGGTGGCTTTTTTCGTGGCCTGAGTGGGCGAGACTTACTCTCGGGCCCCCGCTGGTGGCGTTCGAGAACGCGCAGCGTTCTCAGCCAATCCAGTAGGGGCGGGGTTCGAGTCCCACTGGGGGTACGAAAAACGCCGCCCCATCGGGGTGGCTTTTTTCGTGGCCTGAGTGGGCGAGACTTACTCTCGGGCCCCCGCTGGTGGCGTTGGGCGTTTGCGTGAGAGTCGAATCCACAGCACAACGACCGCGAGGCGCAGCGGAGATACCTTCGAAAACTTCGACCGCTGATAGACCCGCACGAACCGCAAACCCAGTGCTTGGCAGGCCCGGCGATACATCTCAACGCGCGCGCCACTCGTTTGGAAATCTCGTGGGTAAATCTCCACCACCGTTGAGCCCGGTGGCATGAAGAGCAGGTTCATCAACGCTGCGCCTCGTTGCCCGACGAAGAGACGGCAAGAGGACATGATCGTGATAGCTTCTCGCGGCGACGCGTCAAAGAATTCGACGGGTTTCACCGACAGATACTGTGACAGAAATCGAGCGACTGATGACTCGTTTTTGATGTGACGCATCCAGGAGTCCGGTTGATAGCGGGTCTGATCGGTTGTGCGCAGGGCAAAGACGTCCGTGGTGTGGCGCGCGTTGTCAGAAACCTGCTTAGTCATGATTCGGCGAAATCGTCGAAGACGCCGACCCGCGCTCGCCCCGGCTAAGCCGAGTCCACTGTCTATGACACGCACATTGTGTGCAAATCTGTCGGCGAGTTCGTTCAACTGCGACGGCGAGAGAATGGTGATCGTGGCGACGGAGGCAAGTATGTCGAACCACGGAGTGCACGGCCCACAGTCAAGTACGACGACGTGGTGATTCCGGTTGTTGTGGCACCACAGCGCGATGTCGATGAAGTACTGCATCATGAAGTGGGAGTAGTGCTTCAAGAGGTCAATCTGAGGCTCATCCGTGACCATGATTGTTGCCTTCGCGAAGTCTGCGCTTTTCACGAGAGGCCGACCACAAGAGAGAGCGATGATCGTGCTTCGTTCGTGAAGAATCCCGTCTGCTGCGCGAGCTCATTTATCTCACTCGGCGCGAACCATTCGCCGCTGGGTGCGAGCTCGGAGGCGCGAGACATGTCATCAATCAGTCGAATCGAATACGTGACCCGTTGTTGGTTGAAACGTCCGCCCTCGTCGCTCTGCTCAATTCGCGTGAGCAATGTGCTGGTGTCGCGCAAGGCGACCGCCACGGGGTTGCTCAGCACGAGTGGATTCGATCGCGCGGGGTCGAATGACGCGAGTGAGGTGCCGAATTGTGCACCCGAGAGTCCGACCTCTGTGACCGGCGTGAAAAAGAACTGCGGAATTCCTTGCTTGTCCAGCGCGCACAACAACACTTCTTCGCTGGCCACTGGATTCGAAATCAGCGGTTGGTCCCATGCCGAGCGTTCCCGGCTATCGGTTGCAACTCGAACGTGTGAGATCTGAGTCTGTGTAGGTTCCCCCGCAGAGTCGACCGCCACTTTTCCATCGTTGAGCACGAGGGGAACTTCCCGATAGGAGATGGGATGATCGTGCGCCCACGCGGTCAACGCGTGAGTTGCGCGGGAGGTCACATCGTCACGCGGAGGTACAGCGAGAGACTCGCGAATAGCGCGCGCAAAGTGCGATTCGTCTGCCCGCACATCACCGTCGGAGATCCACAGGTTCCAGTCGCTCGTTGCGATGACCGAGCGAGCGTCCGTGTTGAGCGCGTGGCTGGTCAGCAGAAGTTCGCGCAGCTCGGCAGTGGTATGCCACCGCATTGTCGGATTCAATTGCACCTCGAGTTCACCGGACTCGATGATGATGACGTTTTCGTTCCACTTCTTCATGAAGCGTGTGCCTTGCTCGGACTGTTTCACACCGGAGTGCCAGTTCGATTCCGTCAAGAATGTCTCTGAGAGTGCGGGCGCGCTACCGCCGTGTGCGCGCTCGAAATTCGACCGTGTCGCCTGAAAACACGGTGCAACGTCAACACCGAATACGTTTCCCGGCTCAAATTTGGCGTCCATGAGTACTCGCAGTTTGTCGTCACGACGAGACACGAGCATGCCCAGAATCCCCACTTCGGGCTGGTTAACAAATGGCGAGCACACGTAGTTCCCAGTCGAGTCCGACCATTCGTATCCGCGAAGTTCGAAGAATCGACCCGTTGTGTGGCGCACAACTCCGTCGGTCAATGACCACTCACGCGATTCGTTGAGGGTCATGGCGTTGACCGAGAAACTTTGGCGTGAGCGTTCCGCGTCAATCCACGACAGGGGTGCGGACGAATGACTCACCCACACACCCTACCGACCCGTCAACGAGCGCGATGATGCGATTTATTCCGCGATGACAACCGCACGTTGGGTGTGCTGAGAAACGTTGCGCGGTAGCGCAAAGATCAACAAGAACGCGAGGAACGCAAAGATTGTGCTCATGCCCATCGCGAGCATTGACGAGTGAGTGAATGCTACGGCCAGGTCATTCGCCGTGGGGGGCTTGCCGGCGATGACCAACGAACCGAACAGGATGGAGCCAATTACAGCCACACCGATGGCAGTCCCGAGGCGTTGCATCGTGTTGATGACGCCGCTCGCAGCGCCGGCCTCGGAGTTGTCGACCGTGGCGATGATGAACTGGATGTTGGGGGCAAGGAAGAAGCCATTTCCGAGTCCCGCCACGAGGAGCGGCGCGATAAAGATGAGGTCGGTCAGATCGGCGGCGGGTACGAGAACCAAAATGAGCCAGAAGGCGCCGAGACCCAGCGTGACCATGGCTGCCCCGAGCAGCAACACCGATCGGCCGAGTTTGGCGACGAGACGTTGAGACGCAATGGATCCAAACAGCGTGCCCAGCGCAAACGGAAGCGTGAATAGGCCCGACTCAAATGCAGAGTGACCGAGTCCCGATTGCCACAGAATCGACATCGTGAAGAAGATGCTGGTGAATCCAGCGAAGTACACCAGCGCAAGAATCGTGCCCATCGTGAAGCTGACGTGCCGAAACAGCGTCGGCGGTACCAGCGGACTGTGACCGCGTTTGGCCACACCCGACTCCCACAGGCCAAAGAGCCCGATAAGAACGACGCCTCCCACAAGGCAAATCCAGGTCCACAGCGGCCAGTCTTCCTGCTGACCTTCGATGAGTGGCACCAGAATTGCGACCAACCCGACGGCCAGAATCAACGCGCCGAAGAGGTCAAGACCCGCCTTGGCGTCGAGGTGTTTTTCTTTGGTTGGCAAGATGATGATTGAGGCAATCACGGCAACGATGCCGACGGGCAGGTTGACGAAAAAGACCCAGCGCCAGCCGTCGGCAGTGCCGAACGCCTCGATGATCAGGCCACCAATCATCAGTCCGAACGCTGACGAGAGGCCGATTACGGCACCAAGGATGCCAAACGCCTTGCCGCGATCTTTGCCCGTGAAAAGCAACTGAATGAATGACCCTACGGCAGGGAGGTAGATGCCGCCGGCCACACCCTGCAACACGCGAGCGACAACGATTTGAGTGTCATTCGCGGCGATGCCACACGCCATGCTCGCGGCCGTAAACAGAGCGAGACCCGTGATGAAGACCCACTTGTGCCCAATGCGATCACCGATTCGACCGGCGGGGATGAGCGCGAGTCCGAGCCCGAGCGCGTATCCCGAAATAATCCACGACAGCGAGGATTCACTGGCGTTTAAGCTGACGCGGATGCTCGGCAGCGCCACGTTCACGATCGTCGCGTCGAGTAGCGACACGAACATGCCGGTAAGGAGCACCGCGAGGGTGACCCACGCTCGGCGCGACGAAATCGGAGCGTTCATGTGGCCACTTCCTTGGTTGTTAAGTCAAGGCGAATGGCCCCGCGCTTACTCTAGCTCGCTCAACACCGCGTCGATGATCGCGAGACCTTCGCGCGCTTCGTCCTCGGTGACCACGCACGGCGGCACGACGTGCAGGCGGTTGTCTGCCATGAACGGGAGGAGCTTGTGCGCGAGCAACGCGCCCTTAAGCTTGCCCATCCATGCCGCGTCAACTGGCTGCTTGGTCTCACGGTCGGTGACGAACTCGACGGCCCAGAACACACCCGCTCCACGCACGTCACCAATGACGGAGTGCTTGGCTTTGAGCGCCTCGAGTCCGGGCCCGAGAATCGTTGCACCGATGTGCTTGGAGTTCTCAACGACCTTTTCGTCTTCCATCGCTTCGATGGTGGCGATGATGCTCGCGCAGGCGAGCGGGTGACCCGAGTACGTCAGGCCACCGGGGAACACGCGCTCATCGAACGTGCGAATAATGGCGTCGCTGATGATCACGCCACCGACAGGGATGTAGCCCGAGTTGACACCCTTCGCAAAGGTAATCAGATCAGGCACAACGTCGAATGCGTTGAACGCGAACCACTCGCCCGTGCGACCGAAACCGGCCATGACCTCGTCGAGAATCAGCAGAATGCCGTACTTGTCGCACAGTGCGCGCACGCCGGCGAGATATCCGGGCGGCGGCATGAGAATGCCTGCCGTTCCCGGAACCGACTCAATCAACAGAGCGGCAATGCCATCGGGCCCCTCGGCCTGGATTGTGCGTTCCAAGAAATGCAGCGCGCGCTCCGACTCTTGTTCCGGGGTAGTCGCCCAGTATTCCGAGCGGTAGAGGTACGGGCCAAAGACGTGCTTGTGACCACGCGAATACTCGTTCGGAATGCGTCGCCAGTCACCGGTCGACACAATCGCAGCGCCCGTGTTGCCGTGGTACGACCGGTAGAACGAAATGACCTTGTCGCGACCGGTGTGAAGGCGAGCCATGCGAATGGCGTTTTCGTTCGCGTCCGCACCACCATTGGTGAAGAAGATCTTGCTGAAGCCTTTCGGCGCCTTTGACAGGATCTTCTGTGCGGCCAGCGCGCGCATGTTGTTCGCGTGTGCCGGCGCGACGGTCGTCAGCACATCCGCCTGGGCCTTGATGGCAGCGATGACCTTGGGATGCTGGTGACCGATGTTCACGTTCACCAACATGCTTGAGAAGTCGAGATAGGTATTGCCCTCGTAATCCCAGATGCGACTGCCCTTGCCGCCGGCAATCACGAAGGGCGCGATCGCGCCCTGGGCCGACCATGAGTGAAAGACACTGCCCATGTCGGCTTCGCGCACGGTGGCGTTGTCGGCAGGGTGAAGCAGAGGCGATTCAGACATTCGATTCTCCTTGGTAGGTCACGCGTTAGTTCTGGGGGAACCCGAGATTGATGCCACCGTGGCTGGGGTCGAGCCAGCGACTGGTGATGGCTTTGCCGCGGGTAAAGAAGTGCACGCCTTCGGCGCCGTGTGCCTTGGTGTCGCCAAATAGCGAGTTCTTCCAGCCACCGAACGAGTAGTAGGCCACCGGCACGGGAATCGGCACGTTGATGCCGATCATGCCGACCTCGATTTCATTTTGGAATCGACGTGCAGCTCCACCGTCGTTGGTGAAAATGGCGGTGCCATTGCCGAACGCACCGTTGTTGATCAGGTCGACTCCCTCTTCGTACGACTTGACGCGCACGACCGACAAAACTGGTCCAAAGATTTCGTCGGTGTACACCTTGCTGCTCGTCGACACGTTGTCGATGAGCGTGGGCCCGAGCCAGAAACCGTTTGGATCGCCATCGAACGTGTCGGTGCGACCGTCGTGCACGACCGTGGCGCCGTCAGCGATAGCGATGTCGATGTACGACGCCACCTTGTCGCGATGAACCTCGGTGACGAGCGGTCCCATGTCGCAGCCGCGACGTCCGTCGCCGGTGCGCAGCGTCTTCATGCGGTCGACGATCTTGGCAATGAGGGCGTCCGCCACGGGTTCGACGGCCACGACGACAGAAATTGCCATGCAGCGCTCTCCGGCCGAACCGAAGCCGGCATTGATGGCGGAGTCGGCGACGAGGTCGAGGTCGGCATCCGGAAGAACCAACATGTGGTTCTTCGCGCCACCGAGAGCCTGCACGCGCTTACCGTTCTTTGCTCCCTGCTCGTAGACGTACTGAGCGATGGGAGTGGATCCGACGAAAGAAATTGCTTGCACGTCGGGGCTTTCGAGCAGACCATCGACGGCGAGCTTGTCCCCGTTCAGCACGTTGAGCACGCCATCGGGCAAACCAGCCTCTTTGAACAGCTTTGCGATCCACATGGCCGCCGACGGGTCTTTTTCGCTCGGCTTCAACACGACGGTGTTGCCCGCGGCGATGGCGACGGGGAAGAACCACATCGGCACCATGGCCGGGAAGTTGAACGGGCTGATGACACCGACGACACCGAGGGGCTGACGAATCGAATAGACGTCGACACCGGTGGATGCATTTTCGGTGTAATCACCCTTGAGCATCTGGTTGATGCCGCACGCGAACTCGACGACCTCTTGGCCGCGCGTGATTTCGCCGAGGGCGTCGCTGAGCACCTTGCCGTGTTCGGCGGTGATGATTTCGGCCAATTCGCCCTTGCGCGCGTTCAGCAGCTCGCGGAAGTTGAAGATGATCGCCTGACGTTTTGCGAGCGATTCGTTGCGCCACGCAGGAAAAGCTTTCTTGGCCGACGCGATGGCCGCGGCGATTTCGGCTTCGTTGGCGAGCGCGACCTCTTTGGTCGCAACACCGAGTGCAGGGTCGAAGACCGGCGCGGTGCGACCCGACTTCGATACGTGCTCGGCGTTGTCAATCCAGTGCGAAACAACGGGCAGGTTCGACATGTTCATCCTTTGGCGTGAGGGGAGTGCGGGGTGAATCAAGAGTGGTGAAAGTAGAAGAGCGAGAAAATTACAACACGAAACGCAGTCAGACTATGGCACTCCTCGGTCGCGAATTGGAGCGACCGAGTGTGAGGTGACCTCGAGACTGGAATAGTGCGTGGCGATGTCGGACAGGCAGGCGGTCCACACGTCGGGCATCGCACGCACCTCGCCGATGAGCGCGTCGAGGGCAGCGGCGCGTCCCGGTCGGCCCGACAAGAACGGGTGATTGGTGAGCACCCAGCAGCCACCGTACTGGCGCATGCCGTCGAGTTCGCTGCGCCACAGTTCCACAGCGTTCCGGGGAGTCTGAATTGGGCCGAGTTCGGTCAGGCCCGGCACGAAGCAGTACTGCTCCCAATCGTCGAGCGCCCACTGAATCGGAATCTCCATTAGCGACCGACCAGAAGCAGAGCCATCTTCTTTGCGCGCGTTGAGTCGGTACGGCACATCGGCGTCCATCAGGCTCGAGTCGTAAAGAAATCCTCGTTCGGCGAGTAGAAGGGGCATTTGCCACGACAGGTCCCACATGGGAGCGCGATAGCCGACCGGGCGGGAGCCCGAGAGTCGCTCGAGTACGTCGCATCCGCGATCAATTTGTTCGATTTGTTGCGCGACGCTGAGTCCCGTTGGCATCACGTGGTGATACCCGTGGTGCGCAATCTCATGGCCGGCTGCGGCAATGTCGCGCACGACGTGGGGGTAGCGATCGGCCGTATAGCCCGGCACGAAGAAGGTTGACTTCACGCCGTGCGCGTCGAGAATCTGCAAAAGACGCGTCACTCCCACGAGCGGGCCGTAAGCCTGGTGGCTCATTGCGCTCATGCTCGACGCGAGGTTTTCGTCGGCCGCGAGTGCTGCCGATTCCCCGTCGACATCAAATGTGAAGGATGCCGCAACCTTGGCACCACCCGGCAACGGGTGAGTCGTCTCGACTGAGGTCACTTCGAAACCTGCTTGCTCATTATCGACACGAGATCAAACGCACAGTGGGCTGCGGCGACCGCCGTGATGCTCGCATGGTCATATGCGGGCGCAACCTCCACGATATCGGCGCCGACCAGATTCGTCGTCGTGAGTCCGCGCAACAGTTCAAGCAACTCGCGACTGGTCAGGCCGCCCGCCTCGGGAGTTCCCGTTCCCGGCGCGTGAGCCGGGTCGAGCACGTCGATGTCAATCGACACATAGAGCGGCGCGTCACCCACGCGACGGTTGACACGGTCAATGATGTCGAGGAATGCGCTCGTGTGAAACTCGCGCGCGTGCACGATGGTGAACCCGAGTTCCTCATCGTCGCTGAGGTCTGAGGCCGCGTAAAGCGACCCGCGAATACCTACGTGCACCGAGTGGTCCTTGAGCAGCAGTCCCTCTTCGATGGCGACGCGAAACGGCGTTCCGTGCGTGACTGGCGTATTGAAATACGGGCCCCACGTGTCGAGGTGCGCATCGAAGTGGATGAGCGCCACAGGTCCATGCACCTTGTTGATTGCGCGCAGCGACGCGAGCGCGATGGTGTGGTCGCCGCCGAGCAAGACCACGCGGCGCCCGTTGCCGATCAGGTCGGAAACCCCCGCCTCGATCTCTTCGAGTGCCGTGGTGATGTTGAACGGATTGCAATTGATGTCACCCGCGTCCACAACCTGGCATTGCGCGAACGGCATGACGTCGAGCGCCGGGTTGTACGGACGCAGCAGTCGCGAGGCCTCGCGAATTGCGCTCGGTCCAAACCGTGCACCGGGTCGAAACGTGACACCCGAGTCAAAGGGCACGCCGACGACGGCGATGTCGTGAGCGGGCACATCCGTGATTCGAGGCAATCGCGCAAACGTCGTGAACCCGGCGTAGCGCGGGGAGATTTGCCCGTCAATCGGCGGAATCGGTGTGCTCATGGTGTGACGTACCTTTCGAATTGCTGAATGTCTCAGGCGAGGAATCGACCGCTACACGCGACCGCGAGTGGAGCCACCGTTGACCTGCACGATTTGTCCCGCCATTGCCTTTAGTTGCGGATGGGCCAGAAACACGGCCGCCTCGGCAATCTCGCGCGGGTGTCCGATGCGACCCAACGGGATCGTCTCGGCGTAGATCGCGTGCATCTCGGGTAACGAGACGCCGGCGGCATCCGCATCAACCTGAAGCTGCGGGGTATCGATCACGCCCGGCGCGATGGCATTGACAAGGATGCCCTCCGGCGCCAACTCGCGACCGAGGCACTTGACCAAGCTGATGAGCCCGGCCTTCGAGGCCGCGTACGCGGTGGCGTCGGGCCACCCGATGACACCCCACTCGCTCACGATGACGACGATGCGTCCGCCCGTGCCCTGCTCGCGCATGACACGTACGGCCTCTTGTATGAGGGCATACGTTCCCAAGAGATTGGTATCGACGACGCGCCACCACTCGGACGCGTCGGCGTCAACGAGCGGAGACATCGACATGGTCGCGTGATTCGCGACGAGAACATCGAGTCGTCCGGCGCGCGCAACAACCTCGCGAACGAGAGCGCGGCACGCGTCGGGCGTAGACAGGTCCTGGGTCACGCCGTGACATCCGGTGTCACCCTCGAGCGCGGTCAGCGCCGCGGAGGTCGCTCGCGCGTGCGCATAGACCTCGGCACCCGCCTGACGGAAGGCGGCGGTGTGCGCCAAACCGATTCCGCCGGTTGCGCCGGTCACGAGCGCGACCTTCCCATCAAGAAGAGTGGGTGTAAACGTCATGATCAGATCACCGCCCCGGAGTTGGGATTCAAGACTTCTCCGATGGTGAACAGCCCGCCCGTGATGAGGTACTCGACGCACACGGCAACATCCTCGGGCTCAGCCAGAGCTCGAGTCGGCAGTGTGTCGAGATAATCTTGCGCGCGCCACGGGGAGTCGTCGGGCAAGAGCGGGGTATTGGTCGGGCCAGGAGCAACCGCATTGACCCGGATGCCGTCGGCCGCAACTTCTGCCGCGAGGCTGCGCACGACACCGATGATGGCTCCCTTAGCCATGGCATAGTGCGAGTCACGATCTCCGCCACCGACGGCCAATTCGCTCGTGATGGCGACGATGGAACCGGAACCGCGTTCGCGCATGCTCGGAAGCACGGCCTGTGCGCATGCAAACAAACCACCAACGTGCACGCGCAGCATGCGCTTCGCCGCCTCGTCGGTGACGTCGGTCAACGCCACACTTTCGTAGTGTCCGGCGGTAGTGACAAGGGCATCGATTGGCCCCAACGTGGACTCGACTTCTTTGACTGCTCGCGCCACGTCGTCGTGTGATGTGACGTCGATGACAAACGAGAGATCACACAGTGGTGATTCGACTCGGTCAATCCCGGCGACCAACATCCCGAGGGATGTCAGTCGCCGGGTAATGGCTTGACCCATTCCGCCGGCAGAGCCGGTAACGAGGACTACGCGTGAGATGGCACACCTCCGATAAATGGGTTCATTCGTGGTTCGTCCTCGTTGGTTCGGTTGTGTCGTTCGAGTTATTCGTTGTCGAGTGCGTTCAGCTTCGCGAGTGCCGTCTCCGACGACTTGATGCTGTTGCGTTTCGCGAGGAAGACGAACAGGCCAACGACGCCGATGACAACGGCGCCGACGACAACCGACCAGTCGAGCCAGACGTCACCCCACACGGGTCGAGGCCATGCGATGTTGAGCAGCTCGAAGACGATCCAGACGAGCGACACGACGGCCACCGGAACTGTCCACGCGCCGAGCGTGAATGGCCCCGACTTCCACTTGCCACGAATGGCTACGACGACGAACGCGGCAACCGGGAACAGGAAGCTGAGGTAGAAGCCGCCCGACGTGAAGTTCACCATGAGCAGGTAGAGGTTCTCGGCCACGTTGCTGAGCAAGAAGAGCGCCATACCAATCACGGTCGTGACGAGAATCGGAATTACGGGTTGCTTCTGCTTTGCGCTGAGTCGAGACATCGCCTTCGAGAACGGCATGGCGTTGTCGCGAGCCAATGCCCAAATCAGGCGAGATGCGGACGTCTGTAGAGCCAAGAAGCTGGCAATGAAGCCGATCGCAAAGAGTGCCTGCAGTGGCAGCGCAATGCCTTGTCCGAGCTTTGCCGTGAGCACGGCGTAAACCGGGTCAACGTCGTATCCCGGCAGGTCAGCGGCGTTCGTCGGCGTCGCCAGGATGATGGCGAGGCTCGAGAACATGACCACGACCGCAATGAATGAGATGGAGAACAAGACGGCCTTAGGCAGGTTCTTCTTGGGTTCGCGCACCTCTTCGGCAATCGACCCGGCACTCTCGAATCCGACGAACGAGAATCCGATGAAGACCATTGCGACGAGGAACGAGCCCGTCAGGCTGTAGAAGCCGTCTGATGCTCCCACGGATGCGCCACCGTCGAACAGAACCGAGAAGTCCTGCGAGCGCGACGTGATGAGTAGCCACAATCCGAGCCCGATGGACCCAACCACCTCAGCAACGATGCTCGCGTACATGAAGGCCTTGAGGATCCCACGTCCGGCGAGGTTGATGACGGTGCCAACGATGAGCACGACGAACGCGATGAGTGCCTTGTCGGTTCCGGTCGGTTCGGTCATTCCGAGCAGGTTTGCGATGAAGCCGGCTGCACCCAATGCAACAGTGGCCATGGCGATGGTCAGAGTCCAGATGTAGAACCACCCGGCGAACCATCCAAATCGGGGACCGGCCAGGCCGGTTGCCCACTGATAGATGGAACCCTCGAGAGGCCAACGAGACACCAGCATGGCAAAAACCAGGGCAACGAGAAGTTGCCCAGCAAAGACGATGATGAAGCCCCACCAGAATGAGGGGCCCGCCGTGCTGATGGCGAGTCCGTAAATTCCGTACAGGGCAACGATGGGGGAAATGAACGCGAAGGCGAAAGCGAAAGCCGATCCGAACGAGAAATCTCGTTTGAGGGATTGAGCTTCACCCTGCGCCGTTGCAGATGTGTGTGACAAGTCGCACTCCTTATTAATCCGTGATGGGAGATGTAGCGCACCCCATTATTCGCTTCCACAACAATTGCGACAGTATTTGTGGCATTTTTTACAAATTCCCCGCATTTGACTGGAGAAAGCTACAATTTCACAATGTCTTTAGAGTCGTCGGGGTCAGAACTTCTTGTCACGATCGGCGATTTACTAGACGACCACGCGCTATCGATTCAACCCGCGTTCGTTCCCACATTGGCTCGCGCGATCCCTGTGTCCTGGGTGCACGCCACGGAGCAGGTCGATCCGCGCCCGCACCTTCGGCGCAATGAACTCGTGTGCACGCTGGGCAGCTCACTCGTCGAAGAAAGGTCGGCGCGTCGATTCGTTGAAGCGGTGGCGGATGCGGGCGTCGCCGGCATCGCGTTAGGACTCGGCGAAGTCCACCTCGAGCCGCCCAAGCACCTCATTGACGCGTGCATCGGGGAGTCACTCCCGCTACTTCTCATCCCGCACGGTGTGCCCTTCCTGGTGGTCAACGACGCGGTGCTGCGTCGCCGTTCGGAGATTGAAAGTGAGGCTCGGCGCAAAGAAACAGCTCTGCTTTCACGGCTATTCGGTCTCGCGCGCGCGGGAGAATCCGAGAACGAACTGCTCGATGTTGTGCGTGCAACCCTCGCGTGCGAGGTGGTCGACCGAGGTGCCGCACTGGGTCTCGTCTTTGATATGCCGCCGGGTGCCAAGGTGCCGTCGAGTGAATTCGTTGAGCAGCTCTCGAGTCTGCTCGAGTTTGCGCGTCGCGAAAACGTGCGCGTCGCATCCGAACGTCACCAACAGGTTGGCCAGCTCATCGACCTCATCTCGAAAGGACTCGCACACCCGGCAGCGGCCGCGCCCGAGCTTGATCAGCGAGGTCTCGACCCGGCGACCCTGCGCGTGTCGAGCTGGCCCCGCGGAAGCGAGCAAGCGATTGCCCAGTTGTGGCCGAACGCCCTCATTGGAGCCACGGGGCGCGAAACCATTGTTATCAGTAGCGATGAGCCCCTCGACTCTCTGCGCAGCCTTGGGTTGGTGTGTGGCTACAGCTCGCTCGTCGCGCTACCTAACTTGCGTCGCGCGCTCACCGAATCGCGAGCCGCGCTGACCCTCGCGCGTAGCCGGGGTGGAGTGGCAGGACCGGGTGACCTCGTGTCGCTCGATGCATTGCTCGAGCAGGCGCCCGTGGACCAACTCGTGACCTTCACCGAACAACTGCTGGGTCCCATTGAGCTCGCCGACGAGAACGGGCGCGGGGGATTGCTCCACACCGTCGCGACGTTTTTTGATACAAATCACAGCGTCAACGAAACGGCTGCCCGACTCGACGTGCACGTGAACACCGTGCGCAATCGTCTTGATCGGGTGAAGGTACTCAGCGGGCGCGATCCCCAGAACTTTCTGGACAGCGTCGATTTGTATATCGCGTTGTGGGCTGCCGATCACAAAAAGCGCACCGGTTACCGGCTCATCAAACCGCTCAATTAGCGCGACATCGCGCCGGACTAGTTCGAAACCGCGACGGGAACTTTGCGGATGCCCAGACTCACGGCCGCCGCAACGGCGCACAGTGCCGCGGCCGCAAACCACGCAATCGTGTATTCGCCGGTCTCGTCGTGCACCACGCCCGCGAGCACCGAGGCGATCGCAGCACCAACCTGGTGGGATGCGAATACCCAACCGAATACGATTGTCGCGTTCTTCTCGCCGAACACTTCGCGACACAGTGCCATCGTCGGTGGAACGGTGGCGACCCAATCGAGACCGTAAAAGACGATGAACAACACCAGGGGAGGCTCGGGTGTCGCGGTCAGCAAAGCGGGTAACGCGAGAAGCGAGAGGCCTCGTCCGGCGTAATAGATGCCCAACAGTAGTCGGGGATTCACTCGGTCGGTCAACCATCCCGAAAGTATCGTGCCGACGATGTCAAACACGCCCACCGCGGCCAACAACCCGGCGGCGACCGGTTCGGCCATGCCGTGGTCGTGGGCTGCGGGAATGAAGTGCGCACCGACGAGACCGTTGGTTGACATTCCGCAGATGGCAAACCCGATGACGAGTGCCCAAAATGACGGAACGCGGCTCGCGTCACGCAACGCGGAAACGGCACGGCGTGCGGCGTTGGGTCCCTCCGACGCCGCCGTTCGCCGCGCGACGCGAGCCTGTGCCAACGTGACACGAGGAGGGTTCATTCCTTCGTCACCGTAGGCGCGACGCCCGCGTTCGGCGGGTGAATTCCATAAAAAAGCGAACACAAACGGAGCGGCCACGAACGACACCGCCGCGACGACGAGTGTGGCTTCGCGCCAACCTGAGACCAAGATCAGGTTTGAAATCACGGGCAAGAAGACGAGCTGTCCGGCGGCCTGTCCCGAGGACAGTATTCCCGAGACGAGACCGCGTCGCTTCACGAACCAGGTCGACACGATTGTGCTCACAAAGACGAGCGCCATTGACCCGCTGCCGAGGCCCACGAGAATGCCCCAGGTGAGCACGAGCTGCCACTCGGTGACGGCAAAAATGCTGCCGAACATCCCGAGCGAAATAAGAAGGAGTGCGCACGTGGTCACAATGCGCATGCCAAAACGCTGCATGAGCGCCGCGGCGAACGGAGCCATTAGGCCGTAGAGCAAGATGTTAACGCCGATGGCGAAACCCATGCCGGCTCGTGTCCAGCCGAATTCCTGCTCGAGCGGAATCATGAGCATCGACGGCGCCGAACGGAATCCCGCCGCAGCCATGAGCGCGACCAAACCGACGGCAGCCACAATCCATGCCGGATGCAGTCGCGCGCGTTTCACGAGAGCAGTCTACGCACGGCGATAATTCTTCGGCGCGCGCCCAGACTTTGCTCGTACGATGTAGCCATGGATCCGATTCTTCTCATCGTCGTTGTTGTCGTTCTTCTCGT
>CANGKD010000020.1 GCA_947454495.1 Actinomycetota bacterium | reverse complement strand
CCCGCTGCCGCTGCCGGATTCGCACGGTTCATTCGGGCGGTGCGGGATTTTGCTAACGGCGCGAAAACGCGCGTGCAAGAGGAACTCGGCCCCGAATATGACGATATCGACTGGAAGAAACTCGACCCTCGTCAGTATGACCCGCGCCGCATCATTCGTGAGGCGTTGCTCGACGAGTCGCCCACAAGTGCCTCGGGCCTGACGAATGTCGCAAGCGCGGGTGACCCGAACGGTTCGCGTCGCCCGAGCGTCGCCCCGCGCGACCCGTCAGCGGCCACTCCGTTCGACGGAGAGTCCACCTAGGCGATCTCGTCGCCGCACCACCGCATCGGTGAGTTGCCGCAGCGCGAGTGCCGCGGGGTCGTCGGGATGCGCGAGCACCACGGGGATGCCCGCATCCGCATCCATACGTAGCGTCATACTCAGGGGTACGGTGGCGATGACCGTGGTGTCGAGTTTTTCGGCGGTGGCGGCGCCACCTCCCGAACCGAACATCGAGAGCGTGGTGCCGTCGGCGAGCACGGCGTCAGACATGTTTTCGATAACGCCAACGAGGTGTTGGCCGAGTTGTCGGGCGAGAGAGCCTGCGCGAACGGCCACGTCACTCGCCGAGGTTTGAGGTGTCGTGACGAGCACAACTTCCGCGTTGGGGAGGAGCTGCCCCACGGTGATGGCCACGTCGCCGGTGCCCGGTGGAAGGTCGAGCACAAGAAAATCGAGCGCGCCGAACCACGCGTCGGTGAGGAATTGACTGATGGTGCGCTGCAGCATGGGTCCGCGCCAGGCGACGGCGACGTCGTGGTCGTCGACGAACATGCCAATCGACAGCACTTTCACATCGTGTGCCACGGGGGGCACGATCATGTCGTCAATTCGAACGGGGCGCACGGGTACCCCGCCGGGGGCGAGCCCCAGCAGAGCGGGAATGCTGAAACCGTAGACGTCGGCATCGATGATTCCGACGGCAAAACCTCGCCGGGCGAGTTCGGCGGCGAGATTAACCGTGACCGAAGACTTGCCCACGCCGCCCTTGCCACTGGCGACAGCAATCACGCGCGTCAGGGTGCCCGGACCGAAGGGGTTCGTGCGGGTGGTGCCGGGTCGTAACGATTCGCGCAGCGCGAGGCGCTCGTCGTCCGTCATGACCGTGAGGTCAACCGACACACCCGAGACGCCCGGGACAGCGGTTGCGGCCGCAATCACGTCACGTTCGATTGCGGTGGCTGCTGGGCATCCGGTAACGGTGAGTTTGACCTCGAGGCGTATGGCGCCCTCGATCGTGTGAGTGACCTCCCCGATCATGCCGAGTTCACCTAGGGGACGACGCAGCTCGGGATCCATGACCAATCCGGCCGCCTCACGAACGCGGTCGGTTAGTGACGCGTCAGCCACGCCGCTAGCTCGACCGTGGTGTGGAGCGAGGTGTGGCACGTGTGGTCGCGCGAGGCGCGGCGGCAGTTCGCGCGCTCGCGCGTGCGGCGGAACGCGCGGTGGGGTTTTTGTCCGCGTCGAGTTCGTCGAGCAATGCGCGCAACTCCTGGCGAATGAATTCCTTGCTCGCCATGTCGTTCATCGCGAGGCGTAACGCCACAATCTCGCGCGCAAGATACTCGGTATCGGCAAGGTTGCGCTCGGCGCGAATGCGATCCTGCTCGAATTGCACGCGATCGCGGTCGTCCTGCCGGTTCTGCGCGAGCAGGATCATCGGGGCCGCGTAAGAGGCCTGCAACGACAGAATGAGCGTGAGAGCGGTGAACCCGATCACGGCGGAGTCGAAACGCCAGGCCTCGGGCGCAAACGTGTTGAAGAGCATCCAGACGGCGGCAAAAATTGTCAATCCAAGCAAAAACCACGGTGTTCCCATGGCGCGGGCAATCGATTCCGTGAATCTACCGAATGTGTCGCGACGGCCGGGGGTGCGCGACAGCGGGCTCAGACCCTTCGGGCTGTCCCAGCGTTCATCGTGTCGGTTAGCGCGTGCCACGAGTCACCTTCTTTCGCGGGCTCACCGTGCGCACCGCGCCCGTCGTCGTCGCGACGCGCGGCGCCGGAGTGTCTTCATCGTGACTGCGCCAGTCGTCGGGCAGCAGGTAGTCGAGCACGTCGTCAATCGTGACGACGCCGAGGAGTCGGTGCGTCTCATCGACCACAGGAACCGACACCAGGTTGTAACTGGCGAGGATGCGCGCGACCTCGGCTGCCGACGTGTTGGCTTGCACCGGCTCGAGTCCCGAGTCGAGCAAGGTGCCGAGTCGTTCGTGCGGCGGGTAGCGCAACATGCGTTGAAAGTGCACGAGCCCGAGGTAGCGACCGGTGGGCGACTCGTAGGGTGGCAGTGTGATGCACACGGCCGCGGCGAGCGCGGGTGCCGTGTCGTGGCGACGAATCATGGCGAGTGCCTCGGCGACGGTCGATTCCGCCGACAGGATGATCGGATCGGAGGTCATCAAACCGCCCGCGGTGTCGGCCCCGAAGCTCAACAGCAGGCGCACGTCCTCGGCGTCTTCGGGTTCCATCAGTTCGAGCAGGTGTTCGCCGCGCTCCTGCGGCAACTCGGCAATCAGGTCGGCCGCGTCGTCGGGCTCCATCTGCTCGAGCACGTCGGCGACGCGCTCGTCATCGAGTTGTTCGATGATTTCGACCTGGTCGCTCTCGTCCATTTCCTCGAGCACGTCGGCCAAACGGTCATCGGGAAGTTCCTCGGCCACCTCGATCATTCGCTCGCTCGGCAGGTCGAGCAGCGTGTTGGCAAGGTCGGCGGGCTTGAGCTCTGAATACGTCGCAATCAGTTGCTCGGCCGATTGAGATTCTCCGTCTGGCTGACGTTCGGTGACGGCATCCCATGACACGAGCGCGGTGACGCCCTTGGTGAACGGCGTTCCGGGGTTGCGTGGCCGACGCACGAAGACGCTCGTGACTTCCCATTCGCCTGGTCCGGTTGATTCGATCGAGGCATCCTCGATGACGGCGTCACCCGACTTGTCATTGAAATGAACGCGCCGACCGAGCAGCTCGGCGATGATGCGCACCTCGCCGCCCCGCTGTTCAAACTTGCGTGTGTTGATATCACCCGAGGTGATGACCTGTCCGTTGCCAATCGAGGCCACCCGGCCAATCGAGAGAAAGATGCGGCGCTTACCGACGGCTTCGACGATGAGTCCGACCACGCGCGGCGGGTTTTCGTGGCGATAGACCACGAGAATGTCGCGCACCTTGCCGACCCGGTCACCTGCGGGGTTGAAGACAAGGCACCCGGCGAGCCGGGCGGCGAAAACTCGAGTTGCACTCACGGTTCCACCTTATTCGCGTAACCGGCTACGCGAGCCACGATTCGATGTCGTCCGCGGTGCGCGGAATGCCAATCGACAGGTTCTCGGCGCCGGTTTCGGTGACCAAAATGTCGTCTTCGATACGTACGCCGATGCCCCGATACTCTTCGGGTACCGTCAGGTCGTCGGGCTGAAAGTACAAACCGGGCTCGATCGTGAAGACCATTCCGGCGGTCACGATGCCGTCCATGTACATCGATTTGCGCGCCTCGGCGCAGTCGTGCACGTCGAGTCCGAGGTGGTGACTCGTGCCGTGCACCATGTAGCGGCGATGATGCTGATTCTCGAGTTCGAGTGACTCGCTCGCGCTCACCGGGAGGAGACCCCACTCCGCGGTGAGTTCGGCGATGACCCGCATGGCCTCGGCGTGCACATCCCGAAACGTAATGCCGGGCTTGACGATGGCGAAGGCCGCGTCGGCGGCAGCGCGAACGCCCTCATAGACCTTGCGTTGAATCGGCGTGAACGTGCCATTGACGGGCAGAGTGCGCGTGATGTCGGCGGTGTAGTAGCTGTCGAGTTCGACGCCGGCGTCGATCAAAATCAGGTCGCCGTTGTTGACGGTTCCGTCGTTGCGTGTCCAGTGCAGGATGCACGCATGCGCCCCGCTCGCGGCAATGGTGTCGTAACCGACGCCATTGCCTTCGAGCCGAGCTCGTGACGCGAACGCACCCTCGACGAGGCGCTCACCTCGCTCGTTGCCGGCGATGACCTTGAGAACTCGACCGATGTCGGTAAATCCTCGCGCAGTCGAGGCCACCGCGGCACGCATTTGTTCGATTTCCCACTCGTCTTTGACCAGCCGCAGCTCGGCGAGTTCGCGGGCGACGCGCTGTGCCATGGTGTCGTCCATGACGTCACCGATGAGTTCGCTCAGGTCACGTGTGGTCAGACCCAACTCGGCGGAGACGGCAGCCAACGATGGTCGCCGACCGATCCAAAATTCGCCAATTTGTGGGTTTGCATAAAACTCGTCGGAGTCTCGCCCGGCCGGCGCGCGAAAGTATAGGAAGACGTCGTGACCGTTGGCGGAGGGTTCGAACACCAGAACCGAGTCGGGCTCGCTGTCGGATCCCCAGCCCGTCAGGTACGCAAAATCGGAATGCGCGCGAAACGGGTAGTCGGTGTCGTTGGAACGCACCTGCAGCCCGCCCGCGGGCATGACGAGTCGCTCTCCCTCGAACAGTGCCGACAGTCGCGCCCGGCGTGACGCGGCAAACTGAGCGACGTCTCGCGCACGGGGCGTGTCTTCTGACTGCGATGCCCACCCCGATCCGATGAAGTCCCGAAACTTAGACGAGCCGGGTGTCGTCGAACGATTTTCTTCCATGTTCTGGCCTTCTCTTAGGGCGATCTGCCGAGGCTACTTGCCCGGCGTCAGTCGAGCAATGACGGGCCGATGATCGCCGCGCGAACCTGCGGGGTTCTCGTACACGTGGAATGCGGTGGCGAGGTAGGGGCCGTTGTACATGACGTGGTCGATGGGTGCTCCGACAAACGTCGGCATCCACGCGGGCCATGTTCCCAGCGACGCGGCGTTCATGACCTGGGCGGCATCGGCACACGATCCGAGTGCCCCCGGCCCGGTCTGTGCAAAGTTGTCGATGCTGCCGTTGAGGTCTCCGGCCACGATGACGTTGGTCGCGGAACACATGTCCGAAAGCCATGCGATGTCTTTTCGCCACGCTTCCATCGAGCCGGGTCCTGGCGCCGAGACATGAGCGGCAACAATCGTGGGCGCCGTGGGGTCAAGCGGCACGGCAACGAGCGTGGGCGCCGTCGACGTGTTGCCCAAATCTTGTGCGAGCGCATAGGAACCGAGATCTGTGCTGATCATGAGCGCCGTCGAGTGCGCCTCGTACACGTCATCAAACGCGTTGGTGAACACCGTCATTTCTTTGCCCGACGCCGAAAGGATTGCCTTGACTGACGTCACGGTTTGCTGGCTCGTTTCGGGCAACGCGATGACGTCGGCATCGGATGAAATCGCCAAGTCGGCAATCGCGAGGGGTGCCGGCGAGCCGCCCATGGTGTTCCACGTCATTACGGTGATGTCACGCTTGGGCTCCGGACCCAGGTCGGCGTTGTCGAATCCGCGCGTGCTCATGATCCAGACGTTGGCTGCCACAAAGATAAGCAACAAAATCGACAGCGTCACGGTGGTGCGGCGGAGCCATCGACCGATGCGACCGACGACGAGAAACACAAAGACGAGAATGATCGCCGCCATGCTCGCCATTCCGCGCATGCCCACCGCGACGGCGAACGGCCACACGCGCTCATATCCCACGAACTGCGGCCACAACGCGAGGGTCAAGATGACGGTGGCGGCAACGCCCGATAGCGTCGCAAGAATTCGAGAGAACATCGACCACTAGCATGACACTATGAACGGGCTTTCTCGGGCACAGGCACCCATCGATCTGCACTTACACAGCACCATTTCCGATGGAACCGACGAGCCAACCCGCGTCGTTGAGGCCGCATTTGAGGCCGGAGTGCGCACGATGTCACTCACCGACCACGACACCACCGTGGGGTGGGACGAGGCCATCGCCGCGTGCCAGCGTCTGGGCATGACGTTCATCCCGGGTGCCGAAATCTCGGTGTCGTTGCCCAAAGCCGGTGGCATGCACCTCTTGGCGTATCTTTTTGACCCGCTTAACGCGCCGCTCAACGAGGTCATGGGTCGCGTTCAGGGTGGTCGCGAAGATCGCATCACCGAGATTGTTCGGCGCCTGCGAGCGAAATACGACATCACGGTCGAGGAGGTCCTCGACGTCGCGGCGGGTGCACCTCCGCAGCGACCTCACGTCGCCGCGGTGCTCATCCGTCACGGTTATGCCGTCGACACCGACGAGGTGTTTTCCACGATTCTGTATCCGGGGAGTGAATTCTACATTCCCACCGCGAAGAAGCCCGACATTCTTGAGGCGATCGCACTCGTTCGGGCCGCCGGTGGGGTGCCGATTCTGGCGCATCCCACGGCACGCACCGAGCACACGATGCCGAAAGAGAATCTCATTCGCCTGCTCGACGCAGGACTAGGGGGCCTCGAACTCGACCACCAGGAGAACCGTCGAAACAATCCCGAGTCTCTCGCCATCTTGTGGGAGTACCAGCGCGAACTTGACTTCATCGTGACGGGGTCGAGTGACTACCACGGCACGCGCAAGGTGAATCGTCCCGGCGATGACACGACATCACCGGAGATGCTCGAACGCCTCATCGAGAGTGCGCGCGGCTCGAGTGGGTCGGCCGGATCCGAGCCGGTGTATCCGGTCTTGGTCGGCTAGGAGCTGAGGCCCGGGCCGCGGCGTCGAGACCGGTTACGACTGCGCGTCGGGTTGTTCCCCGAGTGATGTTCGCTGCCGCCACCGTCGTGTGCGCCCGAACCGGCCGCGTCCGACGCGGGTGTCGAATGCTTCGGCGGATTGTTCGTGCGACGTGGCGGGCGACTCGTGGCGTCCGACCGAGTCGACGTGCCGCGTGACCCTTCCGGGCGATCGTTGCCCTTCATGGGTGGGGTCGACTTGAGGCGGCCCTTGGTGCCTTCCGGGATGTTCAAGTCGGTATAGAGGTGAGCCGACGACGAATATGTCTCAACGGGTTCTGGTTGTCCAAACTCAAGTGCACGGTTAATCAGCGCCCACTTGTGCATGTCCTCCCAATCCACGAACGTGACGGCGATGCCCGTCTTGCCGGCACGACCCGTGCGACCCGCACGGTGCAAATACGTTTTGTCATCATCCGGAATCGTGTGGTTGATCACGTGAGTCACGTCATCGACGTCGATACCGCGGGCGGCGACGTCGGTTGCGATAAGGATGTCCTTCTTGCCCGCCTTGAACGCGGCCATCGAACGTTCGCGGGCCTCTTGACTCATGTCACCGTGCACCGCGACGGCCGGGAATCCGCGATCCGCGAGTTCTTCTTGCAATCGCGACGCGGCACGTTTGGTGCGGGTGAAGATGACGGTCTTTCCGCGTCCGTCGGCCTGCAGAATACGCGCAATGACTTCGTCTTTGTCGAGCGCGTGTGCGCGATAAACCAGGTGCTCAATGTTTGCCTGCGTCAGACCCTCGTCGGGATCGGTGGCGCGAATGTGGATCGGGTTGGACATGAAGCGACGAGCGAGCGTGACGATCGGCCCGGGCATCGTGGCCGAGAAGAGCATGGTGTGGCGAATCGCCGGAACGCTGGCAAAGATCTTTTCGACGTCGGGAAGAAAGCCGAGGTCAAGCATCTTGTCGGCCTCATCGAGCACGATTTCTTGCACGTTCGCGAGTGAGAGCAACCGCTGGTTTGAGAGGTCAATGAGTCGTCCCGGCGTTCCGACGACGATCTGCGCGCCCGCCTTGAGCTGTTCGACCTGCCCTTCGTACGCCTTGCCACCGTAAATGGCGGCCACGGTCGTCGAACGGTTGGCTGTGGCGACCTCAAGGTCTTCCGCCACCTGCACGCACAGTTCGCGCGTGGGAACGACAACGAGCACCTTCACGCCGGGTTCGGGGTTGAGTCCGAGACGTTGAATGATCGGAAGTCCGAAGCCAAATGTCTTACCGGTGCCGGTCTTGGCCTGTCCGATGATGTCCTGACCGCTGAGCGCCAGCGGAATGGTTTGTTCTTGAATGGGGAAGGGCTCGAGAATCCCCTTCGCCGACAGCGCTTCGACGATATCGGGATCAATGGAAAGGTCAGAAAAAAGCACGAATTGCCTCACGTTTGTTTTGGGTCTACGCCCGAAATACACAACGAGTAAGGCGTAGGGTCAGCGCTCCAGCGGCGGTGACATCGTGACCATCCTACGCGCACACGGCTCTCGCCCGATTGGGCATAGGGTGGGAACGTGTTTGAGTGGCTCTTCGGTCGACGTCGTCGCGCAGGAAATGCACCCGTATTGGGCTCGCGCGCCGAGGCAAACGCAGCAGCAGATCGTGTCGACCTGTCCGACCTCACTCCCGACCTCGTGTCATTCCTCGGGCAGACGGCCTATCTCGAACTCGCCGTGTTTGAGTCTCTCAGCCGAGCGGTCGCCGAAGCTCCCACCCTCCAAATCAAAGAGGGAATCTCAATCGTTGCGGGCGAAGCGCTCGCCAAGCACCAGGGCTTGGTCGCCGAACTTCGCAAGAAGAAGGTCGATCCCGCAACGGCAATGCAGCCGTTCACGGATGCAATCGACCGCTTTGAAGTGCTGACGCGTGGTCGCGACTGGTACGAAACGCTGCTCGGGGTGTACATCACCGCCGGTTTCCTTGACGATTTCTTTGCTCGCCTCGTGTCCGGTCTTCCGCGCACCGTGGCCGCACGCGTCGCCGAGGTCTTGAGCTCGGCGGGAAGTGACGAGGTCATCATTTCGGCCCTGCGGGCGGGGATGGAAGCGGACCCCAACTTGGCTGCTCGCCTCGCACTGTGGGGTCGCCGACTCGTGGGCGACACTCAGCTCGTGGCGCGCAGCGCGATTGCGGCGTCGGATTCGGCCGAGGGCATCCACCGTCGAATCGAACCGGTCTTCACCGATTTGCTCGGAGCGCACACCCGACGAATGGATGCGCTCGGACTGACCGCCTAGAGCGAGCGAATTCCCGCGAGGGCGGTTGCCAACATCCGCTCATCAGACTCGGTGCGACGGCGCACGAGGATGAGCGTAAAGGCCACGGTGGCACCCGCGGTGATGACCAGCAGGATGAGCCACGCGAGTTGACCAAACTCCGCCGGAAGACCCGCCCAAACGCTAATCTCCCAGACGAGCAGGGCAAAAACGATGGCAAATGCGGGGACGAGCATCAGGCCGTGTTTGATGCGTCCCGGAAGCACGTACCGAAGGATTGTGCCGACGACGAGTGCCGACGCAAACACGATGACGAGGTCGATGAGTTGAGTGGTGTCCATGATTTAGGCCACAAACCCGACGCGACGAGACTCTTCGTTACCCACCTCGATAAAACCAAGAGCGGCCGTCGGAACGATGTACGTCTTGCCCTTGTCGTCGCTCAGTTTGAGGTGACCGGTTGGCGACGCGAGCGCAGCAGCAACGGCCGTTTCAATTTCAGTGGCGCTCGCCGACGTTTCGAAGCTCAGTTCACGGCCTGCGTTGATGATTCCGATGCGAACTTCCACGATGGTCTGTCTCCTTGGGTGTCGTGTTTCTTGATGCCAGATTACGCCACGACGCCCACGCCTGCGCGCCACGGTCGCCCAACTCCCAAATGACGGACCCGCTCGTTATGGTTCATAAATGGCCATTGCCGGATTCACCGCTCCCGTTCCCGTCGATCTTGCCGTCACACGACCCGATTCGGCTGCGGCGCGCGTACTGGCACTCGACCCGAAACGCAGTGCCGTTGTGCTCGGAGCCCCCGGCACGGGAAAGTCGTCCCTCGCCGTCGAACTGGTGGCAACGCGAGTCGAGCGAGACGGGTGGTCACCCGACGACATCGTCGTGCTCACGCCAAATCGTCTGGCCGCGAACCGGCTTCGTGATGCGATTTCGGTGCGCTTGGCCCAGGGCGATCACGCCCCGGAGGCGGCCACTGCCGCCACGGGTCCGCGCGCGCGCACCCCCATGTCTCTTGCCTTTTCGATTGCTGCCGAGCTGGCGGTCGTCAACGACGACGCTCCCGTTGCTCTGCTCACGGGCGCCGAGCAAGACACCATCCTGCGCGACGTGCTCGACGGCGAGATTGCCGACAATACTCACTCGTGGCCCGACGAGTTGCACGCCGATATTCGTCTTCGCCGGGTGTTTCGCACCGAACTTCGCGAACTTCTCGGCCGGGCACAAGAACACGGGCTCACTCCGACCGCGTTGCACGACCTCGGTGTGGAGCGCGACATGCCCGCCTGGCAAGCCGCCGGAACGTTCTGGCGCGCGTATCGCGACATCGTGGCACTGGCGCGTCCCGACCACTTCGATGCGTCCGAGTTGCTGTCGATCGCAACCGGGGCGCTTGCCAATCCGGCGGTCATGTCCAACGTCAAGCTCGTCATTCTCGATGACGCACACGAGGCCACCGCAGGTGTCGTTGGTCTGTTGCGCGCATTTGCCGCGCGCGGCGTGGCCGTCGTTCTTTTCGGGGATCCCGACATTGCCACGACCACCTTTCGCGGTGCCGTGCCGGAGCTTCTTGGGCGCGCCGCCAGCGAACTCGGACTTTCCGTCGACGACGTCCCCACGATTGTGCTGGAGACGGTGCACCGGCACGGTCCTGCCATTCGCGCACTCGTGTCGGCCTTCACCACGATGGGCAGTGCGTTGGCCGTTGGGCAGCGCGGGGCCGTCGCCGCCGTCGACCCGGACGAAACCCAGCGCGATCTCGTGTTGTCGGTGTGCCGTGACACTCGCACGAACGAAATCGGCGCCGTGGGGCGCATTCTGCGTGAGCAACATCTCGTGCATGGCGTGCCGTGGAACAAGATGGCGGTGATTGTGCGCAACAGCGCACTCGTGGCAACGTACTCGCGAGCATTGGCGAACGTCGACGTGCCAACGCGTTCGCTTGTGAGCGAAACGTCACTTCAGCAGCACGCGGTGACGCGCGACATGATGACCATCGTGAAGATGGCCCTCGGGCGAGTGGTGATTGGTCGAGACAATGCTGCCGAAATCTTGGTGAGTCCATTCGGAGGGCTCTCGGTGCTCGAACTGCGACGACTGCGATTGGCATTTCGTCACGAGCGGCTCTCCGACGGCGAACAGGTCACGGGTGGTGACGTCATTCCGGAGGCGCTGCGCGATCCCGCGCTCTTTGCGCCGTTTGATTTTGCACCAGCTCGACGAGCCGCCCTTTTCGCTGAGACCTTGGGCCTCGTGGCCGAACAGGCAAAGTCTGGGGCGACGATTGAAGAACTTCTCTGGACCGTCTGGAGTCGCAGTGGCCTGGCCGCGACGTGGCGTGAGGATGCGCTCGGCACGGGACTCGCGGCTGATGAAGCCAATCGCAATCTCGACGCGGTGATTGCCCTGTTTACCTCGGCACGGCGCTTTGTCGAGCGCACGCCCGACGCGCCCGCCGACCAATTCATCACCGAGTTCGAGCGGTCCGACGTTCCCGAAGACACCCTGGCCAGACAGGCCGAGGCGAATTCGGTTCTCGTCACGACTCCCAGCGGCGTGATCGGTGCACAATTCGACGTGGTCGCCGTGGCGGGTGTGCAGGAAAACGTCTGGCCAAACCTGCGACCGCGCGGAACGCTGCTGTTTCCGCAACAACTTGTTCGCGAGATGCGAGGGCAACAGACGGCGTCGATTGACACCCGTCGCGACGTCAGCGACGACGAGCTGCGAATGTTTGTGATGGCCGTGTCCCGGGCGCGCAACGTGCTGGTGATTAGTTCGCACGAAAGCGATGACGAGCTTCCGTCGCCCTACTTCTTTCGGGCCATGGGAACCGCAACGCCGGTACCGGTCGCTGACGATGGCGTCGAGCACCGTCTCTCGCTCCGCGGACTCGTGGGCAGGCTTCGCGGCGAACTGGTATCTGGAGGCGCACGGGCGAACGATGCGGCCCGAGCGCTTTCGCGCCTCGCCGACGAGGGCGTGCCAGGTGCGAATCCCGATTCATGGCTCGGTCTCCGCGAGTGGTCTACGACATTGCCACTCGTTGACCTCGCGAGCGACGACGAGAATGAGCGTGTCCGGTTGTCGCCATCGAAGCTGGAAGCGTGGGAGAACGACCAACTCGTGTGGTTCATTGACTCGATTGTGACCGGGGAAAAGTCCACCGCGAGCGGACTCGGCACGCTGTTACACAGCGCCATGGAGGAAGTTGCGCCCACGGGAACGGTAACGGGACCACTCTCCGGTGACGACCTCATGGCCGTCGTATCCGAGCGATGGTCTGAGTTGTCCACGTCATTTGACGCCACGTGGCAGTCCGATGTCGAGCTCAAGCGTGCACGCACGCTGGCTGATGCGATCGCCGCGTACCTCACCGACTTCGATGCCTCCGGTGCCCGACTCTTGCGCAGCGAGGGCGGTTTCACCATCGCTCTCGATGACCACGGACCAGATCCGGTTCGCGTCTCGATTACGGGCAAAATCGATCGCATTGAAGAGCAGCCCGACGGCTCGGTTGTCATTGTCGACCTCAAAACGGGCAAGAGCAATGTGGCCGTCAAAGACTTACCGCACCACGGCCAGCTCACGTGCTACCAATTGGCGATTCACATTGGCCCCGTCGACGGAGTGCCAGCCGAGGCCAGCTCGGGCGGGGCGAAACTCATCTTCGCCGCCGACGCCACGGCCAAGCGGCCCTACACCGAACGTGCGCAGGCAGCGGGCACTCCTGAGTTTTTCGAGGCGGCGATTGAGCGCATTCACGAGGCGGCGCGCGGCATGGCCGGGCGCACATTCCTCGGGCGGCTTTTTGAAGCGGAGGAGCGCGGCGAGTTTGCGAGTCGATATGAGTACCGCATCCATTTGGCAAAGGCGGTAACCGAATGACCTGGCAATCTCGCGGCATGAGCGAGCCCATGCTCTACAGCGCACTTGAGGTCGCCGAAATTCTCGAGCTTGAGCATCCGCCGACTCCAGAACAAATTGCCATTATTGAGTCGCCACGCCATCCCGCGCTCGTCGTTGCCGGCGCCGGAAGTGGCAAGACCGAAACGATGGCCGCACGCGTGGTCTGGCTCGTTGCCAACGGTTACGTCGCACCGCACGAGGTGCTCGGACTAACCTTCACGCGTAAGGCGGCCGGCCAACTGTCGGCTCGCATTCGAGCTCGCATCGGCACGCTCGCGGCGAAGGGGTATGCGCCTGGTGACGCAGATGACGACCTCAACATTGCGACGGTCAGCACCTACAACGCATTTGCGAATCGCATTTACGGGCAATACGCGATTCACATCGGGCTCGATCCCGACGCCACCGTGATTGGTGACGCGACCGCGTGGCAACTCGCACGGGATGTCGCGCGCACCTCGCTTGACGGTGACGTGGGTGCGCTCGACAAGAAACTCAACGACATCACGGGCGGACTGCTCGACATGAGTCGTGCCCTCAATGACAATGTGGCCGACCCAGAACTCGTTCACGCCTGGGGCGAATCGATGCAGGAGAAACTTCGCGAACTCGGCGAATCGTATTCCGCCGCTCGGGCCGAGCCCAAGAAAACGTATGACGCCTCGGTGGCGTACGCCCAATCGTTGCCCGTGCTGGTGCGACTTGCAACCGAATACGACCGCGTCAAACGAACCCGGGGGTTCATCGAATTCAGCGATCAGGTTCGATACGCTCTGCAGATTTGCGAGAGCACGCCATCAGTCGTGTCCGACCTGCAAGATCAATTCAAGGTCGTGTTACTCGACGAATACCAGGACACGTCCGTTGTGCAGACGCGTTTGTTGACGACAATATTCCGGGGTACGCCGGTGATGGCCGTCGGTGATCCGCATCAATCGATCTACGGATGGCGCGGAGCGAGCGCGACCAACATGGCGTCATTCGGAGTCGACTTTGACGTTCCTGCGGGCGAGGCACCCTTTTCGTTGAGCATTAGTTGGCGAAACCCGCGTGACGTGCTCACGGCCGCAAACCGATACGTCCAGCCCCTCAGCGCCGCCAGTCCCATTCGCGTGACCGAGCTTCGCCCGCGCGAGGGCGCTCCACGCGGACCGATTGAACTGTCGTTTGGTGAAACCATCGTGGACGAAACCACCTCCGTTGCCCGCTGGTTCGCCGACCGACTCGGCACGGGCGGTTCGGACAAAAAGGCAGCGCTGCTCTTCCGTGCGTCGCGAAACATGTCGGCATTCCGCATGGCACTCGAAGAGCTGGGCGTGCCGTGTCACGTCGTGGGTCTCGGCGGGCTGCTCGACGAACCGGTGATTGTCGATCTCATCTCTGCGTTGCGGGTCATTCACGACGCCACGGCCGATTCAGAGTTGGTTCGTTTGCTCGCCGGCCCGAGGTGGATGATTGCCCCGCGAGATCTCGTGGGCTTGCGCCGCGTCGCGCGTTGGTTGGGTCAGCATGACCACAAGCGTCAGCTCCTTGACGAAGGTGTTCGGGATGCCCTGCGCTCCTCGGTCACCTCGGAAGACTCCGAGTCGCTCATCGACGCGCTCGACTTCATCGCCACGACAAACACCGCATTCGATGTATTCGGGTCGATCAGTTCGGTGGGACTCGAGCGGATGAAAGATGCCGGGGCATTCATCAATCGCCTGCGCCGCCATGCGACGTTCGATCTTCGCGACCTCGTTTCTTACGTGTATCAAGAACTCATGCTCGACATTGAGGTGGCGGCGAATCCGCAGTCTCGTGGCGCACGGGGCGCGTTCGAGGCTTTCCTCGAGCCACTCTCGGCATTTGTTTCCGCGACCGACCGACCGACATTGGGTTCGTTCCTGGGGTGGCTGCGTGAGGCCGAACGTCGCGAGAAACTCTCGCCCGTGGCCCCGAAGTCCGAGCGCGGGGTTGTACAACTCATGACGATTCACGCGGCAAAGGGCCTCGAATGGGATTACGTTGCCGTGCCGCGATTGGTGACCAATGAGCTACCGGGTGATCGCTCCCGCGCCGACACGTGGCGCAAGTTTGGCGCCTTGCCCTATCCGTTCCGCGGTGACGTCGCTGACTTGCCCGAATGGACATGGAAATCATCGACGACCGTCGAGGAGCTTCACGCGTCGTGGGAGTCCTTCCGAGAAGAGGTGCGCCTTCGGTTTGACGCGGAGGAACGTCGCCTTGTGTACGTGGCGGTGACGCGCACCGAGAAAGACCTTCTCCTTTCCGGTTCGTATTGGAACACTCAGAAAACCGCTCGACAACCGAGCATTTTCGTACGAGAGCTCATCGACGCGGGAATCGTGCCCGACACGATTCCCGCACTCGAAACTCCTGCCGCAAATCCGCTCGGCGACAGCGTGCTGCGCGTACCGTGGCCTCGCGATCCGCTGGGCACTCGGCGCGCACGAGTGAGCGCGGCTGCAGATGCGGTGCGTGATGTGCGTGGCGCTGGCGCGGACCACACGAGCGCATGGGATAGCGATATCGAACTGCTCCTGCGCGAACGCGATGAACTGAGTCGCGATACTCGACTTCCCGCTCCGCGTCGCATCGCCGCATCCAAGTTCAAAGACTTCGTCTCGTCTCCGGCCGAGGTGGCAGCGGCAATTCGTCGCCCCATGCCGGAACAGCCCTACCGTGCCACGCTCTTAGGCACGGTCTTTCACGAATGGGTGGAGCGTCGAGCGGGTCGCTCGAGCGTGACGCCGGGCGACCTCCTCGAGGCGCTCGAATTGGCCGACGATGAGGACCGCGGTCGTGAAGGCCCGGTCGATGCGCAGAAACTGCGTGTGCTGCAAGAGACGTTCATCGCGTCAGAGTGGGGCGACCTCAAACCCATCGACGTGGAACGCGAGATTCACATTGTGCTCGCCGGGGTCACCGTGGTGTGCAAGATTGACGCGGTCTATGAGCGGGAATCGCCCGACGGCACGAAACGCATCGAAATCGTCGACTGGAAGACCGGTCTGCCACCGAAGGATGACGACGACTACGAACTTAAGCAGACGCAACTCGCCCTCTACCGCATTGCCTATGGGCGATGGGCCGGTCTCGACCCCGAGCGCATTGACGCGTCCTTTTACTTCGTGGCCGATGATGTGGTTCTTCGCCCAGACCGGTTGTTAACCGAGGCGGAGCTCGTCGAACGGTGGAACTCCGCGATGGCCTAACGCGGGTGTTTCTCGGCAGGCGAGCAGCCGTCCTATTCGGCGATCGTGCCGAGCGGACGATAGACCGGCGTTTCGTCCAACAATTCGCGCACTTGGCCGACGTCGAGCACGGGCGACGGAGCCGACGCGAGGGCATCGTCACCCTCGACGGCAACAATGCCGACGAGGTGATCGAGCATCTCGACTGCATCATCCACGATGGCGGGGTTCTTCTTATCGATGCCGTGGAGAAGCCACCGAGCAACGTCAATCTCGTTATACAGATTTGCGCGATGCATGAGATTGGGGTCGAGACGGGCGCGTCGAACGGCGGCGTAGGCCTCGAGCACGACGTCCCGTTCCGCTGGTTCGGCATTGATCAGCCAGTTGAGGTCTCGAGCCGGATCGCCCACTCGAAGGGCGTGCCATCCGATGATGCTCGACACTGCATCCCCCTGAACCAACAGTGCGTCGAGGGTGAGCGCGCCGTGAATCGACGTTGGTTCGAACTGCCAGAGCGCGTCGTTGTCGACGGCGATTTCCCAGCGTTGCGCCAAGGGTGCCGGCAGCATGTTTGTCGCACGCGCGCGCGAGACGACGTCGCGCACCTGAATGCGCGCATCGAGTGCCGACATTGTCGGTCGTTGGGCATCGGATATGACCGACGACGGAATCTCGTGAATGGCCGCGATGGCGTTGCCGATGTTCGCGGCGAGGGTCAGGCGTCCCCGCATCATCGCGCCGTTGAGTGGGATGCCCCCGACGAATGACGTGATGAGCGCGACGCCGTCGCCCACCTTGGCTTGGTGAATTTTCGAGGGAACGTTGAACGGAAGTAACGCACGCACTCCGGCGGTGAGCGCATCGAGTGATTTGGCCTCGGCTCGCAACTCATCATTCGCCGCACCGGTGCGAGGGACTTCGACCACAATGGCGTTGCCGGCAGCGTCTTCGATGACGGCCGCGTCGACGTCGTCGTGAATCTCGGCCGTGTAGTCGCGAGAGGATGCCGGGCTGAAGCTGTCCATGGCGGACGAAACGAGCGCCGCTAGAGTGAGATGTGTCCTGGCCATGAGTCAAGGCTAGGTCTCGCTCGTTCGAATCGAGCCCAACGCCACGCGTCTCGCGTGACGAGCACACTGCGCGAGGTGATGATGTCTACCGAATTCCTTTCCTCGTTGAGCCTCGCCCGTCATGATCACGATCGAGATTCGGCCAACCGTTCTCGAGAGGGTCATCTCGACGAGGTCTGGGCCATGGAATCGACGCGAGTCCTCGTCGTGCGCGGCAGCAAGGCTCTTGGCGCCGTCATCGCAGAGTCGGAAGAATCTGCAGAATTGCGCCTTGTTTTTTTTGCTCCCTCGGATGAGGCGCTTCACCGAGTCCAGATACGGGAACGGCTCTATCTGGGCAAGTCCCTCGACTCAGCAAAAACGGAGCACTTCGTCGCAGTCGTGATTGACACGGATTCGGACCTCGACCTCACCGGCGCGGTGACTCCCGCACTCGCGAGTGATGAAGGTCGTGAGCGGGCTGGAGTCTCGACGCCCGAGTGGGCCGACCTGCGCGTGTGGGGGCACGCGATGTCTGAACGCGACACCGGTCTCTTCACGCAAGCTCTGGCGCTGGCCAATTGGCATGCGACGCACCGTTTTTCGCCGACCACGGGTGAATCGACGGAGCCAACGAGTGCCGGATGGGTGCGCACGACACCCTCGAATCGTCAACTCTTTCCGCGCACGGACGTCGCCGTCATCGTGTTGGTGACGGATGACCGCGACCGCATCTTGCTTGGAAACAACGCGATGTGGGAACCAAACCGCTTTTCACTTCTCGCGGGTTACGTCGATCCCGGCGAGTCACTCGAAGCCGCGGTTGAACGCGAGGTCTTCGAAGAATCCGGCTTGCAGGTTGACCGGGCCGAATACAAGGGATCGCAACCCTGGCCCTTCCCCGCGTCACTGATGGTGGGCTTCGTTGCGCGAGTGCGGGCCGACACAGACGCATCAGCGCTGGCGCCCGACGGCGAAGAGATTCTCTCCCTGCGCTGGTTTACCCGCGAGGAACTGCGCGCGTCACTCGACGACATCGTGTTGCCGGGGAGAACATCCATTGCCCGGTCGCTCATTGAGGACTGGTTTGGTGAGCCACTGGAGCAGAACGCCGTGTGGCTCGGGAGCCGCTGATATCGGTGATCGACGAAACTGGCTCCACGCGGCCCACAATGAATTCCAAAGAAGCGACCTCCGAATCGTTGCTCGGCGATCTCGACGAAGGTCAGCGCGAAGCCGCGACGACATTGCGCGGTCCGGTTTGCATTCTCGCGGGTGCGGGAACGGGCAAGACCCGCACGATAACGAGACGCATCGCGTACGGAATCAGCACCGGCGCATATTCTCCCGACCGCGTGCTGGCGTTGACGTTCACGGCCCGAGCCGCTGGCGAGATGAAGACGCGTCTTCGTCACCTCAACGCGGGTGGCGTTGAAGCGGCCACGTTTCACGCCGCCGCGCTTCGACAGCTGACGCACTTCTGGCCGACCGTTGTCGGTGGGGATGCACCCCGCGTGATGGGCGGAAAGGCACAGCTGCTCACCGAGGCCGCGAAAAATATGAGCATCCGCGTTGACTCACCAACCCTGCGTGACGTGGCCGGCGACATCGAATGGCGCAAGGTGTCGAATCTCTCGCTCGAGGCATACGCCGAACTCACGGCTCGTCCGACCGTCGGATCACTCACCCGGGCCCAGGTCATGTCACTCCACGCAGAGTATGAACGTCTGAAGGATGACCGGCGCGTCATTGACTTCGAAGACGTACTTCTCCTCACGACCGGGTTGCTCGCAAACGAAGAGTCCGCATTGATGCACGTTCGCGAGCGATATCGGTTTTTCGTCGTGGACGAATATCAGGACGTCTCGCCGCTACAACACGATTTGCTCTCGCTGTGGCTCGGTGATCGTCGGGACCTGTGTGTCGTCGGTGATGCCAGTCAGACGATTTATTCGTTTACGGGTGCCACGAGTCGTTATCTGCTCGATTTTTCTCACGTATTTCCCGAAGCGACACTCGTGCGCCTCGAGACGAATTACCGTTCCACCGCGCCCATCGTGCGCATTGCGAACGACGTTATGCGCGATCGACCCGGCGCCCTCACTCTCACTGCCCACACGGTTGCCGGGCCAAAACCCGAATTTGACGCGTATCCCGATGACGGTGCCGAAGCCCGGGGTGTGGCAGCGAAGATTGCCCAAGAGATTTCCGCGGGAACCCCTGCCAAAGACATCGCGGTGCTCTATCGTGTCAATTCGCAAAGTGCCGCGCTCGAACAAGCCCTCAGCGACGCGGGCGTGAGCTATCAGGTGGCCGGAGGTGTGCGTTTCTTCGACATGCCCGAAGTGAAGCAGGCCATCATGGCGTTGCGTGGCGCCGCCGTCTCTGTCACGGGTGACCCGCTGTTCAAGTCAGTGAGTGACGTGGTGCGTTCGCTCGGTTGGACCCAAGACCCACCTCAGGCAACGGGCGCGGTGCGCGCGCGGTGGGAAGCATTCAATGCTCTCGTTGTGTTAGCCGACACCGCCGCCCCGGGTACCACGCTGCGCGATTTCACGGCCGAGTTGCAGCAGCGTCAAGAGTCACGACATGAGCCCACACTCGACGCGGTCACGCTGTCGTCGATTCACGGCGCGAAGGGTCTCGAGTGGAAGAGCGTCTACCTCGTCGGGCTCTCCGAGGGCTTGCTTCCCGTGTCGTTTGCCGCGACACCCGACCAGGTCAACGAGGAACGTCGTGTGTTTTACGTGGCGGTCACGCGCGCGAGTTCACACCTCACGATGTCGTGGGCGTCGTCATTTGGATCACACGGGTCGGCTCGCACTCGGTCGCGATTTCTTGCAGAGCTCGACACTGGCAGTCGTCGCTGAATGTCACGGGGGTGACCTCTCGTTCGATGCGAGTCAGATCAACTCGGATGCGCTCGCCTCGGATCTCGCCAGCGCAGGAATCCCGCCTCTCCTGTCCCTCTCGCCATGATCGAATGACGTGCTCCACGTCGCTCGCGATGTGAAACCTCACCGCCACGGGAAGGTCGGGTGGGGGAGCAAACATTAGTTGAGTCGCCACGGCCGGCCACGATTCGTCGGCGGCTCTGGCCTGGGCATCCACGCAGTGAGCGCACGGTGTGACGCCGGGGATAACCAACGGACCCACGTGCGCCCCGCGTTCATCCACGACGACAATCAGATGCGGTACGTCTCGACGAAGCCACCGACCGGTCAACTCAAGCGGGAGGACATAGTTCGCGACGACGACAACCACATCGGGCGCGGAATCGTCCACAATCCATTCGTCGCGCAGCGCCTGAGCAATCTCGTCTCGACCGACACCCGACCCGTCAATCGCCACGCGCAAGCGAGTCGGGTGCGGAGCGTCGGGTTCGAGCGCCGCCGAAATGCGTGAAAGAAGATCGTCGAGCTCGGTCGACGGCATCTGCCATTGCCGAGCGAGGGCGCGCAACGTCTCGCGGGGCGTGCCCTCGAGCAACACGGCGATTGCGCGTTCTTGGTTTATGGTCGTGTCGCGCAAGATGGCCACCGGGGTGAGGCTGCCGAATTGACACGAGTTGGGTGTGCGCCACACAAAGGGCAACCGAGGGTTGAGTCGCAACATGCGCCGAGTGTGCCCGACTTTGTACCGACATGCGGCGGCACATCCACAACGAGCGGGCTAGTCTTCGCGCGAATCGTCTCCGCGCAGCAAGTCTTCGAGCGCGCGATCGATATCGTCGGCCGCCGGCACGTCACCTCGCGCAATCGCGACTACCCGATCGACGAGTGCGGTGGGGTTGTCGATGTCGGCGCCGGTGGGCATGAGATCGGGATGAGCCCACAAGGCATCCCGCGCCACGGTCCCGACTGCGTCGGTGACGCGACGCCACATGGCGGTTGCCTCGCGCAACCGTCGGGGCCGCAACTCGAGTCCCACGAGAGCCGCAAAGGCCGACTCCGCCGGCCCGCCGCTGGCGCGACGCCGACGCATCGTTTCGCTCAGGGCCTGCGCCTTGGG
>CANGKD010000019.1 GCA_947454495.1 Actinomycetota bacterium | reverse complement strand
TAGATGACGACACCGCGTCGTTCGCACGCCTCGGCAAGTCCCCGAGCTAGCTTGGCTGGCTGGATGCGCGCCGCATGCGGATGCCAGATTCCTCCCGTGGTGCCGGCAATCGCAACGCGGTCTCGAGCCTCGGCCGCCGACAGCAGTTGCGCATCCGCCATCGGCCACGAGGCCTCGGATGACGCCCACGCCTCGAGGCGTGCCTGCTGGGCATGGTTCATCGCGACGTTGTACTCGCCGCCCTTGACGATGTCGGCGTCGATGCCCTCACGCTTGCAGACCGCGATGACCTCGTCAACGGTTTCGTTCACGCGCCGTTGCCAGTCCCCCACGAGCTCACGCCCGAACTCGGCGACGAAATGGTCGCGCCCGCCCGTGATCGAGTTGGTCAGCCAGCCGCCGTTTCGCCCGGAGGCGCCGTACCCCGCAAAGCGCTGCTCGATCACGGCGACGCGCACGTCAGGAGCGAGGAGCTTGAGGTAGTAGGCGGTCCAGAGACCCGTGTATCCGCCGCCCACAATGCAGACGTCGACGTCGAGGTCACCTGGGAGGGCCGGACGAGCAACGGGAATGCCGATCTGGTTCCACCAGAACGACACGTCTCCGTTGATCATCGTCAGAGCCTCGTTACTTGCTGGCGACTTCCCGGCCGAGCTTGCTCGGCCACCAAATCTTCGGTCCGATGTCGTAGGCCAGCGCCGGTACGAGCAGGCTGCGCACGAGAACCGTATCGAGAATGACACCAAACGACACGATGAAGGCCAGCTGCACCAAGAAGAGCAGCGGAATCACACCGAGCGCGGCAAAGGTTGCTGCCAGCACGACGCCGGCCGAGGTGATAACCGATCCCGTCACGGCCAGACCCTTCAGGATGCCCGGGCGGGTGCCAATTCCCAACGCCTCTTCACGCACACGCGTCATCAGGAAGATGTTGTAGTCGATGCCCAGTGCAACGAGGAACACGAAACCAAATAGTGGCACGCTCGCATCGGCCCCCGGGAAGTGGAACACGTTGTTGAACACCAACGCCGAGACTCCCATGGTCGCTGCGAAGCTCACGACGACGGTGCCGATGAGAATGAGCGGAGCGACGATCGAGCGCAGCAAGAGCATCAAGATCACCAGGATGACGAGCAGCACAATCGGCACGATCTTGACCAGATCTGCCTGCGCCGTTTCGTTGGTATCGAGTGCAATTGCGGTCTCTCCACCAACGAGAACGCTGGGGTCAACCTCTGCCAGGTCGATGCGCATTTGTTTGACGAGCGCTTCGGCTTCGGGTGAGTCGGCCTGATACGAGAACGTCGCGTTAATGAGCACCTTGCCGTCGACGACCTTGGGGATTGTCTTGAGACCGAGATCCTCCAACGAGAGGTTCGCAAAGTCGACGGGAGCGGCAGCAGCGGGAGCGGCCCCGGCAGGCGGGAATCCGCCCGCACCGGGTCCGGCAGCTGCGGCGGCGGCCACGGCATCCGCTTGAATCTGCGCAATCTTGTCTTCGACGGCCTTCTTCGTGGCGTCGAGATCGGCCTGCACCTCAACGGTGCTCACGCCCTCAAAGCCCTCCGTCGCCGTCATGACGTCTTCATACGTTGCCTCGTCGGCGATGATGACAGCGGGCGAACCGGCGCCGGCCGGGAAGTGGTCGCCGAGCACGGTTTGGCCATCGACCGATTCAATGTTGCTGCCGAGGAGCAGGTCCGTTTGCGGCACGCCGCTCGCCTTGAGTCCAGGAAGTCCGGCAACGGCAGCGAGCAACACAACGAGCGTGACAACCCAGGTGACCCGCGGACGACGGGCAATGAGGTTGCCGACGCGCTTCCAGATACCGCGAACGCCCTCGAGTCCGGGCACGGTGTTTTCGCTAACCGCTTCGACCTTTTTCTTACCGAACTTGGGTAGGAACGGCCAGAAGGCGCCGCGGCCAAAGATCATGAGGAGGGCGGGCAAGAACGTCACCGCCGCGAGGAACGCGAATCCGATACCAAATGCGGCAATGGGCCCCAGAGCCTTGTTGGAGTTGAGGTCCGAGAACAACAAGCACAGCAACGCGAGAATGACAGTGGCTGCCGAGGCGAAAATCGGCTCGAAAGCGCCGCGGAACGCGCGCCCGATTGCGGCCCACTTCGACTGCACCTCAAAGAGCGCCTCGCGATAGCGCGAGACCATGAGCAGGGCGTAGTCGGTCGCCGCGCCGATAACGAGAATCGACAGGATGCCCTGCGACTGTCCCGACACCTTGATGATGTCGTTCAATGCGAGGTAGTAGATGCCCAAGATCGACCCCGACAATGCGAACACGGCGGTGAGCAACACCAGCACGGGCAACAAAATCGATCGATAAACAATCAGCAGAATCACGAAAACCGCGAGTAGGGCCACGAGCAGCAAAATGCCGTCGATGCCACCAAAGCCGTTCACAAAGTCAGCGAGCAAACCAGCAGGTCCGGCCACGTAGGCCGTGTATCCGCTCGGGGTATCTGCCTTGACGAGCTCGCGGAAGCTTGTGATGTCGGTCAACAGCTCTTCGCCGCTCGCCTCGAAGAAGACAAGGTATTGAACGGCTGCGCCGTCTTCGGAGTAGGTCGGGCCGAGCACGCTCGGGATTTCACCCTCAACCGTCGGAGCGACACCGGCAGCGTCTTTCATGGTGGTGGCAAGGTCGGCAAACGCGGCCTTATCACCCTCGGCGACGGTACCGGAATCTGCCTCGATAACAACGGCCGCGGGGATATTCGTCGAGTCGGAGAAACCTGACGCGAGGTCGTTAACGGCGGTGCTCTGCGCACTGGCCGGCAAGAAGCCCGCTTGGTCGTTCGTCGATACCTCAGAAATCTTGCCGAAGGTTGGTCCGCCCAATCCCGCAATGGCAAACCACACAATCACCAGAACGGTCGGCAAGAGGATGCGCAACCACAGCTTCGGATTCCAATCAGGCTTCACTTTAGACATGAGAAGAATGCTACCCCGGCACGACCGTGCGGCGGACGCGAACGGGCGAAAGCCCGGCGGGCGGCGCTACCAATTCGCGAGTTGGTTTCCACAGTTGTAGAGCCCCACAACCCACGCGTCGATGGCCTGTTTGGCCGACGCATCCACGTCATCGAGGGCGTAGATGGCAAATGCGAGGGGCGTATCGTCGGCCGCCTGCACAATGCCACCGAGCGTGTATCCAGAATCAATCCATCCGGTCTTGGCCCACACGCGACCCTCAACCACGGCGTTATCGCCCACGAATCGGTCGGAATAGGCCAACGAGCCCTTCACTCGTGCAACGGGTAAGTTGTCGAGAACGAGACCGAGGTTGGCCTCCCGTTGCCAGATGCGAGCAAAGAGCTGAGTCAGAAACTCGGGGCTCACGGCGTTGCTGTCGCTCAGCCCCGAACCGTCCACGACATTCATGCCGGTGGTGTCGATTCCGTAGCTGGCAAGGGCAACCAGGTAGGCGCTCGCGAGCGCATCGAAATTGTTTCCCGCACCGACCGCGATGGCCGTCTCGAACGCGAGCACGTCTGCGGCCGTGTTGTCGCTATACAAAAGAATTTGCGGCAACATTTCGGCGATTGTCGGAGACGACACCTCTCCTAACACGGGGGCACCGGCAGAGGCAGAGCCCATGACGATGGATGCGCCACCCACCGCACTCGCGAATGCCTGCGCCGCCCGGCCGACGGGGTCCTCATCGCGTGGTGACGTGTTGGCATTTGGGTCGGCACGCCCGGTGTTAACCATCAGCGCCGTGACCTTGCTCGTCGTACCATCGCCAAGCTCTTTGGTGTTCCAGGTGGGATTCCAGTCGGGACCCGAGTATCGGCTGGTGTCGACCAGCACCGTCGTGATGGGGGTTCCGGCCGTGGTGGGATCCGAGTTCCACGACGCCATCGTCTGCGCAGCCAAGTCGTCCAGGTGGGCAACGGGACCAAAAATTGTCGTGGCGCCCGAGGGCAAGTCTGTGAGCGTCGGATCGCCGCCGCCGACCAACACAACCGTGCCGGGATCGCTTCCACGCAGTACGCGGGTGGTAAATCGATAGTCGGGTCCCAGTACCGCCAGTGCTGCCGCACTCGTCACAACCTTCATCACGCTCGCGGTGCGATTGGGCGTTGCGCCATCGCGGTCGAGGAGCACCTCGCCGGTATTGATGTTGCGCACACGCGCGTGCATGCTTCCGAGTCGCGAATCGCTCGACAGCGCCTCAACCGAGCAGGCACGCAGCGCAATGGGGGCGGGGCTCGCCGTGGGCAACGCTCGCGCGGTCGGCGTGCTCGACGGAGTGGGCATCGCGACGGTTGACGTTGATGCGACGAGCGCACCAGCGCCGAGGCCGAGCACCAGGCTCGCGAGGACGATTCCCGCTGCGAGTGTCTCTCGCCGTCGCACCCAAGTGACCCTCACGTGGTTAACCTTATGTCTGTGAACGAGATCGACGACTACCTCGCCGCATTAGAACCACCCAAACGGGATGCGCTGCAATCCCTGCGCGAGCGCATCCTGACTCGCCTTCCCGACGCCGAAGAATGCATCTCGTACGGCATGCCTGCTTTCCGGGTCGACGGCAAAGTCTTGGCCGGTTTTGCGGCTTTTTCGAAGCACCTGTCGTGGTTCCCCCACAGTGGCAAGGTGCTTCCCGCGATCGCAGCCGATCCCACCGTCGCCCCGCTGCTCGGAGGCTACGACTGGGACAAAGGAACGTTGCGCTTTGCCCCCGATCGCGTGCTCGAGGACGCGCTCGTCGACGTGCTCATTGACATTCGGCGGCAACAGGCTCTCGAGTAATGGCGCAAACGGCGCTTTTTCAAATGGGGCCGCCTGCGAGAATCGAACTCGCGACCTATTCATTACGAGTGAATCGCTCTACCGACTGAGCTAAGGCGGCCTGCGCCAGGCTTGCCCGGCACAATGAACGAGTGTAGTGCAGAGTCGGCGGTGCACGAAAACGGCACCGCCCGAGGCTAGTCGCCAGATTCAGACTCGCGTCGGCGACGCAGAGCGATGAGCAGAACGGCGCTGACGGCACCCAAGACCACGACGGCGGCCACCCCCGTGCCAACCCATACCCACGTCAGTTCGGCAGTCCCGCTGGAAGAGGTCAGGAGCCGCACCTCAGCGTTGACCGGCATGGGGGTCTCGGTCACGAGGGGCTGTGCTTCCGCCGTTTCGGTCGGCGTCGGCCCGTCGGGCGATGGCGCGGGTGCTGGTGATCCGGCTACGTCAAATGTCACCGTTCCCTCGATCGGATGCCCGTCGATTGACACGATGTAATACGCCAATGCGTAGGAGCCGTCACCGAGGGGCGCCGCAACGATGCGGGCAGTGACGACGGTATTCGTCGCATCCATCGTGGGGGCTTCGAGTGCAACAGGGTTGCCCGCCGCGTCCGTGAGAGTCACAGTCGTGTAATCGGGAACGACTTCCTCACCAAAGGTGAGCGTGACGTCGGAAACGTCGGCACTCGTCGAGCCCGTTTCGGGAACCGATGAAACAAGCTCGCTGTGGGCCGAAGCCGGATGCGCAGTGAACAGCACCATCCACGTCACACAGATCGCGACCACGAGCGAAAGAATGGTGGCGCGAGAGATTTCTGACCGTGCGTTAGTCATGGGGTTCGGTCCTTTTCGTTCGAGTGGAGGTGAATCGAGCGTTCACGAGTCGGGTCGACATCAATCACGAGCACACAACATCGGCAGGCGGAATCACGCCGTCAAGAAAGTAAGCATTGACGATGTCATTGATGCACGTATTGCCCCGGTTGTAAGCGGTGTGGCCCTCGCCGTCAAACGTGACGAGGTGGGCCGACGACATCTGTTCGCTCAACGAGACCGCGTCGGCATACGGCGTTGCGGGGTCGTTCGTTGTGCCGATGACCAAGAGGTCGGGAGCGCCATCGGCGTGCAGCGGCCGCGTCGATCCCCGCGCACTCACCGGCCACGTGCTGCACGGATCGATTGTCGACGTCATGTATGGCCCCAAAATCGGCGCGTTCCCCGACGTCGTGCCGCTCGCCGGCTCGGACGATGTCAGCGCGCCAGAGTCACCCGCCGCGGTGCCGGGTGAGTCAGTCGGCATGTCAGCGCAGTTAATGGCGATGAACGCTTCGGTGGTGTTGCTTACATACGTTCCGTCTGCTGAGCGCCCGTTATAGGCATCCGCCGATTCGAACGCGATCGCAGGGTTACCGTCAAGTGCACCGGCGAGCAGGTCGCTGAGAAATGGCCACGCCGTGTCGTCGTAGAGCGTATTCGCAATAGCCGTAACCAATGCGTCGGCCCCGAGGAGACGGCCATCGGAATTGACCAGTGGCTTCGCATCCACCCCCGACGACAGCAGCGTCATCGAGCCGGCCGCTTCGGGGACCGAGTCGCCGAGCGGGCAATCCCCGCCATCGACGCACCAGGCCAGGTACGCATTCAGTGCGCTCTCAAAAGCGATGGCCTGATCTTCAGATGACACGTCCATCGTCGCCGTGGGATCGACAGCACCGTCGAGCACCATCTTGCCGACGCGCCCTGGAAACAGGTCGGCGTACACGGCTCCGAGAAATGTGCCGTAGGAGTACCCGAGATAGTTCAGTTTCTCGTTGCCCAGCGCGGCGCGCACCATATCCATGTCGCGAGCAGCGCTCTCCGTGTCGACAAAGCCCAACAGTTCTCCCGTGTTTTCTTGACACGCGGCGCCGAACTCGGTGGCCTTCGCCACGATTGCGTCGTTCCAGTCGATTGAGTTGCGTTGCGCGTCCGGAATGCCGTAGAGCGAGTTGTCCATGTCTGCCGGGTCCGTGAAGCACCTAACGGGCGTCGAGGCACCCACACCGCGTGGATCGAGACCCACAATGTTGAACGTTTCGAGCACGGGAGCGTCGACTGCGCGATCGGCGCTATCGCGAATGAATGACGCCGCGGCTTCCCCCGGGCCACCGGGGTTGACCAGAATGTCGCCGACAGCAGGTTGTGACGCCGCGAGATGCCGCGTCAGGGCAAGTTCGATGGGGACGCTTTCGGGGTTCGACCAGTCCGTAGGCGCGGACAGCGTTCCGCACTGCACATCGATGCCGCAGAAGCTCCACTCGATGGGTTGAGAGTAATAATCCTCAAATCCTTGAGGTGCGCCGTCCGGAAGCGGCGTTGATGTCTCGCCCGAAACCTGCGAAAGAAGGGTCAAGGGGAAGCATGCCGAAAGGCTCAACGAGGTCGCTGCAACAATGACGACGGCACGCGCGATCCGACTGGCGAGTGACGCAGCCGGCGACATTGACGACATCGACGTCGCATCGGGCTTTCGCATCAGGCCACCTTTCTCGGTGTCGCGACTATCATCATTGCCTCCAGCGCAAGCACAGGCGACACGTTTCCCGCAATTCGCTGCCGCGCAACCGCAACGGCGTCGGTCACGTCGAGCGCTTCCTGCGGCGAAAGGTCGCGCGCAAGACGGTGAAGCTCGTCCAGATATTCGAGATTTATCACGTCGGTCGTGACACCAAGTTGAATGCGCAGCACGTCTCGAAATACCGAATACAGGTCCACCAGAATTCGATCGAGTCCGTCGCGCAAACTTCGCGTCTCTCGGCGCTTCTGTTGTTCTTCGAGATTGCGAAACTGCGAGCGCATCCCCGATGGCACCGCTTCTCCGGTACTCAATCCCATCGAATGACGAGTTTCTTCGAGTTCAATCGCATCGCGCTCGTCGGTAATGGCTTTCGCGTCGTCGGTCGCAATTTCGAGGAGTCGCGCAGCGACCAACACGGCATCGTGAACGTCCGTGACCGAAATCGCCAATCGCACCGTCTCGTCGCGACGGGAGGCCGCCAGCTCATTGGTGGCTAATCGAGTTGCCATGCCGACGTGACTTTGCGCATGGCGCGCGGCCCGTTCGGCGACGTCAAACGCAACTCCCGTTCGGGTCACGATCAGGTCGGCAACGACCGATGTGCTCGGAACAGTCAAGCGAACCGAGCGCACGCGTGACCGAATCGTGGGGAGCAGGTCGGCCTCACTCGGTGCGCAGAGAATCCAAATCGTACCCTCGGGCGGTTCTTCGAGGGCCTTCAGCAAGACGTTGCTCGTTCGCTCCACCATGCGATCCGCGTCCTCGATGACGACAACACGAAAACGCGACACACTCGGTCCAAACTGAGCGCTGTGCACAAGGGCGCGAACTTCGTCAATCGAAATGATGACGCGTTCGGTTGCCAAAGCACTCAGATCAGGATGCGTTCGCGCGGCAACCTGGCGACAGTCGGGGCAGTCGCCGCAACCACCGGAACGACAGAGCAACGCGGCCGCGAAGGCATACGCCAAGTTCGAGCGCCCCGAACCGGGCGGGCCGGTAATCAGCCACGAGTGAGTAAGCGACCTGTTATCTCGAGCAGCGGCACGAAACAGATCTATGGCGGGCTGCTGCCCGACCAGGTCGTCCCACACGCTCACGTGTTTAGGTTAGCGAGCATGTCTGAGACTCGTGTGGCAATGGTGTGAGCAAGGGCCTCTGGTGGTTCGCTCGCGTCGAGAACCAGAAAGCGTGCCGGTTCCGCCGCCGCGATGTCGAGAAACGCCTTTCGAACCCGCGAATGAAATTCCGCCTTTTCCGATTCGAAACGGTCAAAGGGCTTGTCTTGCGCGGTCAGCCGGGCAGCCGCGGCTACCTCGTCAAGGTCCAGCAACACGGTGAGGTCAGGTACGAGGTCGTCGGCCGCCCATAACGAAATCCGTTTGATATCTTCCGCACCGAGTACCCGGCCCGCGCCCTGATAGGCCACCGACGAATCGAGATATCGATCCTGCAGCACGACCTCGCCACGTTCGAGTGCGGGGCGCACAATTGTTGCGACATTGTGGGCTCGATCCGCCGCGTAGAGCAACGCCTCGGCCCGCGGTGAGATATGGTCGCGCGAATGCAAGACCAACTCGCGAATTTCATTGCCCAAGGGCGTGCCACCGGGTTCCCGAGTGACCGTCACGCCAACACCTGCCGACTCTAACGTCGCGCGAAGAAGCGAAATCTGCGTGGTCTTGCCAACGCCGTCGCCACCTTCGAATGTGACGAAGAGCCCGCGCGTCACGACTTCTTCTTGGCTTTGATGGTGCGAGTGGTCGTGGATGCGGGACGCGCCCTGCGCGTCGTCGCTCGTGGCGCGGCCGGACCTTTCGCCCGTCGTTCCGACAACAGCACAACCGCGCGATCAAACTCAATCTCCTCGGGGTTTTCTCCCCGCGGGATTGTCGCGTTAGTTTCGCCATCCGTGACGTACGGACCAAAACGCCCGTCTTTCACCTTGATCGGCCGACCACTGTTGGGGTCTTCGCCGAACTCCTTGATTGCCGATGCGACACGACGTGCGCCGAACTTCGGCTGGGCGAACAGAGCCAGCGCGGCAGGTTCGTCGACCGTGAAGATGAGGTCTTCGGAATCGAGTGACCGCGTATCCGTGCCCTTCTTTAGGTAGGGACCGTAGCGGCCATTCGCTGCGAAAATTGGATCGCCCGATTCGGGGTCGTGTCCGACTAGTCGTGGCAAATTCAGCAGCGCAAGCGCCGTCTCGAGGTCGATGCTCGACGGGTCCATGGACTTAAACAGCGACGCCGTGCGCGGCTTCGGGGCTTCGACTTTCGCCTTCGCCTTGGTCGCCTTCTTCTTGGGGGCAGATTCCACGACTTCACCCGTGTCGGGGTCGACCACCGTGTCTGCCACGACGGCGACCTCAGCGACTTCGGGTTCAATCTCGGTCACATAGGGACCAAAGCGGCCGTCTTTTGCGGCAATCAATTTGCCGTTGTCGGGGTTCACCCCAAGAATGCGATCCCCCGCGACGGGTGCGTTGATCAGTTCTTGAGCGCGCTCGGGTGTGAGCTCGTCGGGTGGCATTCCATCGGGCAGATAGACCTTGCGCTTCTCGCCCGGTCCCGCTTCAGGGTCATCCACTTCGATGTACGCGTTCGTCGGCCAGATGCGCACGACGACATCATCGGCAACGGGGTAAGAGTTGAGTGACTGCTTGTCGATGTCTCCGAGATTCGCGGCAGACTCTTTCAACCCTTGATGACTCTCATATCCGAAGTAGAACTTGCGAAGCCACTCGCGCCAATCGGCGTCACCGTTCGCGATCTTGTCGAGGTCATCTTCCATCTCAGAGGTGAACTCATAACTGACCAAGTCGCCGAAGCTCTGCTCCATGAGTCGCGTCACAGAAAACGCAATCCAGGTCGGAACGAGCGCTTGGCCCTTCATAACCGCGTATCCACGATCGAGAATGGTGGCGATTGTCGCTGAGTAGGTGGAAGGTCGACCAATTCCAATCTCTTCCATTTTTTTGACCAACGTCGCCTCGGTATAGCGGGGCGGCGGCACGGTCGAGTGCCCCTTGCTCTCGACCTCGGCCAGCGTGAGTGTCTGTCCCTCGGTCATGATCGGCAACTTGGAGTCTTCTTGAGCGTCCTGCGCATTCCGGTCTTCATCCGAGGTTTCGTCGTAGGCGTTCATGAACCCGCGGAACGTGATCACGGTGCCGGACGCAACGAATTCGGCTTTCGGCTGGCCAGGTGCGGAAACGGCGAGCGTGACCGTTGCGGTTTGACCGCGGGCATCCGCCATCTGCGACGCCACGGTTCGCTTCCAAATCAGGTCGTAGAGGCGCAGTTCCTCGCCACGCAACACGCTCGAAAGTTCGTCGGGTGTGCGGAACACATCCCCGGCTGGTCGAATCGCCTCGTGGGCTTCTTGAGCGGTCTTGCTCTTTCCCGAATAGAGGCGTGGCTTCTCTGAAACCTGATCTTCTCCATACAGCTTGATTGCCTGCGATCGCGCCGCGTTCATCGCCTGAGCAGAGAGGTTGGGCGAGTCAGTTCGCATGTAGGTGATGTAGCCGTTTTCGTAGAGTCGCTGCGCGACGCTCATCGTTTGCCGGGCCGAGAACTTGAGCTTCTTGACGGCCTCTTGCTGCAAGGTCGAGGTCGTGAAGGGAGCAAACGGTCGTCGCGTGTACGGCTTCGTTTCGAGAGACGCAACCGTCACCGCGGTTTCGGGTTGGCGCATGGCCTCGGCAAGCGTCGATGCTTCGGCCTCCGTCAAAACGCGCGCCGACGACTTCAACGAGCCGTTGTCAGCAAAGTCGTTTCCGCTTGCCAATTTGGTGCCGTCCAGACGAACGAGCTTGGCTTTGAATTGGTTGGCCGGCGCAGAATCTGTTCCCACGGTAGCCAGCAAGTCCCAATAATCGGCCGCAACAAACGCGATGCGCTCGCGCTCACGGTCGACGAGAATTCTGGTGGCCGGTGACTGCACGCGTCCGGCGGAGAGTCCGCGACCAACCATTCGCCACATGACTGGCGAGATTTCAAAACCATAGAGACGGTCGAGGATGCGCCGGGTCTCCTGCGCGTCCACGAGCGATCGGTCAATCTCACGCGTGTTGTCACGAGCCTTTTCGATGGCGTCCTTTGTGATCTCATGAAAAACCATGCGGTGCACGGGCACTTTCGGTTTCAAGACCTCGAAGAGGTGCCAAGCGATGGCCTCGCCCTCACGATCCTCATCGGTTGCGAGGTAGAGCTCGTCGGCTTCTTTGAGTGCACGCTTGAGGTCGGCTACCGTTCGTTTGCTGTTTTCTGACACGGCGTAATACGGCGTGAAACCGTTTTCAACGTCGACAGCGAACTGAGCGAAGGGGCCCTTTTTCATGTCCGCAGGCAACTCTTTTGGCGTCGGGATATCGCGGATGTGTCCAACGGATGCCAACACTTCATAGTCGGGTCCCAGGTACTTGCCAATGGTCTTGGCTTTGGCGGGCGACTCGACGATGACGAGTTTTTTCAATGCAGACAAGCAGTTCCTCCGGTTTGGGTTGTACCGAGGTCACGATACAACGCTTTTTCTCTAACGCAACAAAGGGGACGCGGCGTGATGACGGGCGCCACATCGTTTGGGGCGAAACCTGCGCATTCCTATATATAGCGGTGCAACGTCACAGCGGTGTTATTTTCAGTTCTCAGACGCTGGTTGAGCCAGGTCGATTGCCGCAAACCCGGCACGGGATCGCACGCTTATCACGACCGGGCCAAAGGACACCTCGATGACCACGAATGCGTCCCCGTGATCAAGAATGCACGACCACGTTTGAGTATGCATTTGTGCGACGACATCGCCGGCCGCGTCGCAGGGAATGCCGGGCATCGCTCCGCTGAGTGCGTTCGCCGCAGCCAGAGCCGCCTGATCGCTCAAAGCTTGTGCTCGCTCGTGCACGACCCCCACTGCGACCAGTGGAAGCAGGAGCGAGACAAACGCTACGCACGATGCCATGACCATGAGGGCAAGTACCGAACCGGCGCCTGTCTCACTTCGTCGCAGTCGGGAGAGCTCACCGCCCGCGCCGCCCGACGCTACAGGGTCCGAGGAACGCATGACTTTTCTTGCGCCTCGAGGCCCGCAACGATAACCATGTTGGACATGCGACTTCGCAACTCCACGCACACCGTTCCCGACGTGATTTCCACGTCCGCGGTGACCCCCGGACGCTGCCCGATGACCTGATTCAAGGCTTGTATCTGCGGGGTACCCAGAGAAATCAAGCGTGCCGCCGACGACGAGGCACCGGCCAACCACGCATGATCCGCGGCCAGGCGCACTCCACCCAGCAGGACACCCGCGATGGCAATGACCGCGGGAAGTGCAACCGCAAGCTCGGCAGAAACACTCCCCGCGTCGCGAAAACGCACGTTAGCCACCGAGCGTGAGTGCACCCGTAATCAGATTCGTCAGTAATTGTGAAACGACATTTCCTTTCAAGATTCCGACGAGGACGCCGGCCAAGCCCACCGCGGCCATCGTCGCGATGGCATATTCAGCCGTTGCCGCTCCTTCGTCGGCCGCGACAAACTCTCGAACATCTGCCATTCGGGTGCAACTTGCGAGTTGGGAAATTCTCAACTGTGTCATGTTTGTTTCCTTTCGTGAACGTGGTGTGCCATTTTCGGGGTGGGGCGAGACGGTTGGGTGCACGCTCCGGCCATCGTGTGGACTGCGTCTTACAGGCGCTACCTGTGCGCGTGAACACCACATGCGCGTCGCGTCACGTCACTACGCGCGCGATGCCACTCGCCGAGATGAGTTCGACCACGATGGGAACCACCGAGAGCACAACGAACGCGGGCAAAACACACGCACCCAAGGGGATCAGTAGTCGTTCGGCCAGCTCGGCGCAGTCGCGTCGCACTCGTGCGATGCCGGCGTCTCGGGCTTGCGTCGTTTCCGCGAGGAGAACGTCTGCGAGAGGCATGCCCCATGTCGATGAGAACGTCTGTAACCGATGGATGTGGTCAATCTCGCGGGCAACGTGGTCGGCTCCGAGATGCTGCGTGAGCGCATCCAAACTGGTCGTTATCGCGACGCCCACTCGCAGCCCCGCCACGACGACCGTTGCCACGACACCTCGCGGCACGCTGCGTATCGAGATGTGCCGCACCAATCGTCGGCTCCACCACCACCCGATGGACACCAGGGCAACACCCGAAACGAGGCACGCAACACCGAGCGCGTGTGAAACGAAGAACGTCAGGACATTCATGCCGAGGGCACCCGCGAGCAACACGCCAATTGCCGGCAGCGTCAGCATCACGCGCGTCGCCATGCGCGGCCCTGCTGTAGCCGCGTCGACCTCCCGCTCGATTTGCGCAATGGCTCGGTAGGTCTGCGCCAGCATGAGCAGTGTCACGCTCACCGGCGCACCCGACTCGAGACTTGCCGCCCAGGCACCGGCAACCAATTGACGGTCAGCCGCCACAGCCGACACGGCTCCGGAGGGCGTGACGTGAGGCGCGTCAAAGACCGTCGACCACACCATCGAGGTCGGGAGTCCGGCCGTCATCAGTGCTGTCGCGCGTTCGCACTCTGCGGCGAGCGCATCCCACGCCGATGCCCGGTCTGACTGAGTCACGCGAGGTCAATTCGCAGCCGCCCCTGCCGTGAAACAGACAGACCGGCGTGCGCCGCCACGCGGCGGCAACCCTCGCGAACCTCAACAAAGTAGACGTCGTCAAACGCCGTTGTCGCGTGGGTCGCGAGCGTTTTGGCGGTCATTCCCGCAAGCGCACCGAGAGCTTCAAGACGAACGGGCACTTCATGCCAGGAACCGCAATGCACGGTCGATGCTCCGCTATGCCCAGAATTGTTTGCCAACATTGCGGTCACGATTTCTTCGCCTCGAATCTCGCCGACGACAAGTCGATCGGGTTTCATGCGCAGCGTTTCGCGCACAAGTTGCGACACGTCAATCAGTCCGGAACCTTCGATGTTGGCTTGCCTCGTCTGTAATGAAACGACGTGGGGATGCGCGATGCGCAACTCCGCGACCTCCTCGACCGTGATGATCCGCTCGTGATGAGGCAGCTCGGCCAGAAGTGCGGCGAGAAGCGTCGTCTTGCCGGCACCCGTGGCGCCGGCAACCAAGACGCTTCGGCCCGCGCAGATGCGTCGGGACATTTCTTGCGCGAGTTGGGCATCCATCATGTCTTTGCGAACGAGGTCTCTTAATGTCGGTGGTTCTGTCGATGGCAATCGGATGGAGATGCTCGTGCCGTTGACGCTGATGGGCGGCACCGCCGCGTGAACGCGGATTCCATCGGCAAGGCGCACGTCGGCAAACGGCGTCGCCACATCAACATGGCGCCCACCGCGTGCAATGAGTTCGCTCGCGAGTTGACGATGATCCGTTTCCTGAAACGGCCATGGCTCGATTGGCTGAAATCCGGTCGCGGTCGCCATCCACGCACCGGCTGGACTGATGACGATGTCGGTAACGCCGGACACATTCGCGACGGCTTCGAGACGTTCCACGATTTCTCGCACGCGACATTATTCGAAGCGACGACGTGCCCCTGACACGTTAGTTGCCACATCGGGGAAAAGAAAAAGGCGACACAAGTTGGGGGGAACTGTGTCGCCTGCCGCGCGATGTTGGGGGAACATTCGCGCGGGTGTGCGGCGATAAACGCCGCGACGCGAACAAGCATAAGTGGGCATTCGTCCGCAGCTTCTCTAGATTTAGGGTGAATGCGAAGGAAAAAACTTCACCAAGACCCAGTTGAGACTCTTTCGAGGGCAAATACCCTGCTTGAGTTACCTCTTACGTTCACCAAAGGCGACAACGATGTCCAAAAACATTGACCATCTGATGCACGAGGACCGTCGGTTCCCTCCGCCAGCCGCCTTCGCCGAGTGTGCAGTGGCTCGCCCGGAGCTTTTCGAACGGGCGGCGGAAGATCGACTTCAGTTCTGGGCCGACCAGGCAAAGTCTCTGGTCTCGTGGCACACGCCGTTTACTCGCGTTCTCGACTGGTCGAACCCACCGTTCGCCACGTGGTTTGACGACGGAACACTTAACGTCGCGGCCAACTGCCTCGACCGTCACATCGACGCAGGACTTGGCGATCGCGTCGCGTTTTACTTTGAAGGCGAGCCCGGTGATCGACGGGCCGTGACATACGGCCAACTCACCGACGAGGTGAAGCGCATGGCAAACGCCCTCGAGAGTCTGGGCGTCACCGCCGGGGACCGGGTCGCAATTTACCTGCCACACATTCCCGAGGCCGCGGCGGCCATGCTTGCCTGCGCGCGAATTGGTGCACCGCACTCGGTTGTCTTCGGTGGGTTTTCCGCCGAGAGCCTGCGCAGTCGCATCGATGACGCCGAAGCGACAATCGTCATCACTGCGGACGGCGGAAACCGCAAGGGCAAAGTTCTTCCGCTTAAGCCAATCGTGGATGCCGCTCTTCGCGCTACCGATGAACAACCTGCCCAATCCAGCGTGAAGCACGTCGTTGTGGTGCAGCGCTGTGGTAACGAGATTGAGTGGATGGACGAGCGTGACCACTGGTGGCACGAGCTTCGGGACGAGGCTAAGCCCGACCACGTCGCACTCGGTTTTGCGGCCGAGCATCCACTTTTCATTTTGTACACGAGTGGTACGACGGGGAAACCCAAGGGCATCTTGCACACGACAGGCGGATACCTGACTCAGGCTGCGTTCACGCATCGAAATGTCTTTGACCTGAAACCGGAATCTGACGTTTATTGGTGCACGGCCGACGTCGGGTGGATCACGGGACACAGTTACGTTGTCTACGGTCCACTCGCGAATGGCGCAACGAGCGTCATGTACGAGGGGACCCCCGATACGCCCCACACGGGTCGCTGGTGGGAAATCGTGGAGCGATACGGTGTGACGCAGCTCTACACCGCTCCGACGGCCATCCGCACATTCATGAAGATCGGGCGGGCGGTACCCAACGAGTTCGACCTGAGTAGCCTGCGACTGCTCGGCAGTGTCGGCGAACCAATCAACCCCGAAGCGTGGATGTGGTACCACGAGGTGATTGGTGGGGGTCGCGCGCCCATTGTGGACACGTGGTGGCAGACGGAAACGGGTGCCATCATGATTTCCGCTCTTCCCGGCATCACCACGCTCAAACCCGGAAGTGCCCAGAGTCCGATTCCCGGAATCGCCATCGACATCGTCGACGACAACGGAACCCCCATCAGTACGTACGACGGCGGGCTCCTCACGGTCACACAACCGTGGCCGTCGATGCTGCGCGGTATTTGGGGCGACCCCGGGAGATTCATCGAGACGTACTGGCAGAAATTTGGGTCAGCATACTTTGCCGGAGATGGAGCCCGGCGCGATTCCGACGGGGATGTCTGGCTCCTCGGCCGCGTCGACGACGTGATGAACGTCTCCGGTCACCGTCTTTCGACGGCGGAAATCGAGAGTGCACTGGTTTCCAACCCCATGGTCGCCGAGGCCGCCGTTGTCGGTGCGGCTGACGACGTCACGGGACAGGCGGTCGTCGCGTTCGTCATCATCAAGTCCAGTCACGCCGACGGAGGTTCGCCCGCAGATCAGTCGGCGCAATTGCGCGCGCACGTCGCACAACAAATTGGAGCCATTGCGCGTCCGGCAAAGGTCTACCTCGTACCCGAACTGCCCAAGACGCGCAGCGGAAAAATCATGCGCCGATTACTGCGCGATGTCGCGGAGGGACGCCCGATTGGCGACACGACAACGCTGACCGACCCCGCGATTCTGAGCGTCATCAACGCTCAGGTTCACTAACGAAACGCGACGATAATTTCAACCTCGACGGGAGCGTCGAGCGGGAGCACAGACACACCCACAGCCGACCGCGCGTGGCGACCTGCATCTCCAAAAATCTCGACCAGAGTTTCGGAAGCTCCGTTAATGACACCGGGCTGACCCGAGAATGACGGATCAGACGCAACAAACCCAGTGACCTTGACAATCTGCGTCACACGATCGAGCGAACCGATGGCCGATTTCACCGCAGCGAGTGCGTTGAGCACCGCGGTTTTGGCGTACTCCTTTGCGTCGGCCGCGGGCACGAGTCCGTGACCCTCGCCAACCTTCCCCGTTGCGGGGAGAACTCCGGAGATGAACGGCAACTGCCCGGCCGTGTACACAAGATCTCCGTGAATCATTGCCGGCACGTAGGCCGCCACGGGAGGAACGAGATCCGGAATGTCCAGCCCGAGTTCGGCGAGACGTGCATCGATGTCTGACATGCGATTTAGCCTAGGCGAGTGGGCGCTTAAAGTAGGCGACGAGTCCGCCCTCGGGACCGGTCACAATCTGAACGAGTTCCCAACCGTCAACGCCCCATGTGTTCAGGATGGCCGTGGTGTTGTGAATCATGAGTGGCGTCGTTGCGTATTCCCACGTGACCATTTGGCGCATCCTTCTATCGGGTTCTTCCCAAGTTTTTCGGGCTACGCTTTAGTCTATGTTTGCCAAAGCACCGAAGTCTGCTCGTCAAACCGGAGGAATCGTCACTCTCGTCGGCATGAGTGCCGTCGCGGCGGTTCTTGTCGCCGCATCCGTCACACCGGCGATGGCCGTGACCGGGCTCGCAGCCAATAGCACACTCGGAATCTTTGACAATCTTCCTGACTACCTCCAGATTGACGACCTGGCTCAAAAGACGAGCATCTATGCGAAGGCCGGCGATGGCAGCGACGTTTTGCTCGCATCCTTCTACGCCCAAGACCGTGAAGAAGTCGAACTCAAGGACATTTCGCCCTACGTTATTGACGCCGCCGTCGCGACGGAAGACCCTCGGTTCTACCAGCATGGTGGTGTCGACCTCATCGGTACGGCCCGCGCAATTCTCTCCAACTTTATCGGTGGAAGTGTGCAGGGTGGTTCTTCCATCACCCAGCAGTACGTCAAGAACGTTCTCGTTCAGAAGGCAGAAGGACTCTCCGATCCGGTTGCACGTAAAGCGGCCTACGCCGCGGCCACGGAAACGAGTGCCGAACGCAAGCTCAAAGAAATGAAGCTCGCCATCGGTATCGAACAGAACTACTCCAAAGATCAGATTCTGACGGGTTACCTCAACATCGCCTCCTTTGGTGGTCGGGTCTATGGCATTCAGAGCGCAGCCAAGTATTACTTTGGCGTCGACGCGAAAGACCTCACCCTCGCGCAGGCCGCAAGCCTCATTGCGACGGTCAACAACCCGAACAACCTTCGGATCGATCAAGAAGAGAACCTCGCTGACAACAAATCGCGTCGCGACTACGTGCTCAGCCGCATGTTGGCGGAGGGAAAAATCTCGCAGTCGGAATACGACAAGGCCGTCAAGACAAAGCTCGAACCGAAAATCACTCCGAGTTCGACCGGGTGTCAGTCGGCCGGGAACGCCGCGTACTTCTGTGACTACGTGACCTGGGTCATTCGTAACGACCCCGCCTTCGGAAAGACAGAAGATGACCGGTGGAATGCGTTCCAGCGCGGTGGTTGGAAAATCATGACCACACTCAATCTCGACGTGCAGGCGGCCGCCGCCAACGGCGAAGCGACATGGGTTCCTACGACGTATGACGGGTTCAACATCGGTTCGGCCGCGGTCTCGGTTGAGGTCGGCACGGGACGCGTTCTTGCCATGGCGCAGAACAAGAATTACTCGAACGACCCCGAAGTCACGCAAACAGACGCGTCGTACACGTCGGTGAACTACAGCACAGACAACCTCTACGGAAGTTCCTCTGGTTTCCAGGTGGGCTCGACCTACAAGATCTTTGCCCTAGCAGAGTGGCTGAAGGCCGGCCATGGCCTCGGTGAAATGGTGGATGGTCGTGCCGAAATCGACGGCGAAAAGCGCAAGTGGTCCATGTCCACCTTCACTAACTCTTGCGAGGGTGTCGGTGGAGCTGACTGGTCGACCGCAAACGATGGCGGAAACCCGGGTGGCATCATCGACGCCTTGACCGCGACAACCAACTCGATCAACACGGCCTACATCGCGATGTCCCAAAAGCTTGACCTGTGTGAGATTCGCAAGACGGCCGAAAGTCTTCTGGTTCACCGCGCTGACTACAACACGTTGACGAGCGGCCCGGCTGCCACCCTCGGCACCAATGAGATTTCGCCGCTCTCCATGGCTGTTGCCGTCGCAGGAATTGCGAACCAGGGCAAGGTGTGTTCGCCGGTCGCCATCGACAAGATCACGGATGCCAAGGGTAAAGAAATCATCCCGCCTAAGACTGTGTGCACGCAGGCCCTCACGCCACAAGTTGCGAACACGGTGGCGTACGCCATGGGCACCGTTATCTCCAACGGAACAGCAACGGCGTCAAACCCGGGTGACGGTATCCCCGTCGTCGGCAAGACGGGAACAACCGACAACGCTGTTCACACGTGGATGGTCGGCGCGAGCACGAAGGTTGCCACGGCAGTGTGGGTCGGCAACGTGGAAGGCTTCTCTTCGCTCTATAACGTCTCGTTCAACGGTGTCGCAGGCAACAGGGTTCGTCACCAGATCTGGCGCGAAATTATGACCCAAGCGAACGGCATCTTCGGTGGAACCGAATTCGGCGCCCCAGATCCGACCATGATGGGTGGCGGTCGGGCCGTCGCGATTCCAGAAACAAAGGGAATGACCTACGACCAGGCGAAGCAGCTGCTTGAAGCCAGTGGTCTCTCCGTACAAAACGGTGGGGCAATCGATTCTGAGCTCGCGGTGGGCAAAGTTGTCATCACCGACCCATCTGTGGGAACGCAGGTCAACGGTGCCGCGTTGGTGACCATCTACACGAGTAACGGAACGCTCGTCGCTGGCCCGCCCACGCAGGTCGGGAAGACGGAGGCACAAGCTGTCGCCGCATTGTCACGCTGGCGCACGACTGTCGTTTACCTGAACCCACCAGCCGACATCTGTCGCCCGGTTGACTCGGGTGGTAGTACCCCGGTGCCCAGTGGATCCCCCACCCCTGCTCCGAGCGTGACCTGCGTGCCAGCACCAAACCCCAACCAGGGCAAGGTTGTTCGCCAGACTCCCGTCGGTGGCTACGTGAAGTCGACCGCCGTGGTAACCCTCACGGTGCAGAACTAATCGAATGGTGTCGGTAGCTCCCGGCCTCGTCGTTGGCGCGGGTGCGGCCGTGGCGGTCGGCGCGCTGGCATACGGCACGCTGGTGGAACGCAACATGTTCACTTTGCGTCGGGTGACAGTTCCGGTCTTGAAACCCGGAAGTGATGACATCCGCGTTTTACACCTGTCAGATTTGCACCTTGCTCCGTGGCAGAGGTCGAAGATTCGATGGGTTGCTGCCTTGAGCAAACTGCACCCCGACCTGGTGATTGATACGGGTGACAACCTCGGCCACGTGCGCGCGCTCCCGGCTCTGCGCCGGGCGCTCGACCCTTTCGTCGGAATACCCGGAGTTTTTGTCAACGGGTCGAATGACTATTTCGCGCCGGAGTTCAAAAATCCATTTCGCTACCTGTCTGGCCCGTCGACGCAAAATCGCGAGCCGGAGCGCCTGGACACGCGCGCACTCGAGGATTACCTGAGCGGTGACGTGGGCTGGCAGAACTTGAATAATCGCGCGACCAGCTTGAGCGTTGGAGGCGTCACAATCGAGTTCTTCGGTGTCGATGATCCGCATCGCCACTTCGACAGCCTCGACACAATGAGTGCCGCCCTTGCCGATGTTCGTTTAGTGGAGGCCGGATCGCCGGGCTCACGGCCGTCGAACACGGCATTGCGCGTTGGCGTTACTCACGCTCCCTACCGTCGGGTCATCGACTCGTTGGTCGACGAGGGCGCCGACATCGTCTTTGCTGGGCACACCCACGGAGGGCAGGTCTGTATTCCTGGGTACGGCGCGCTCGTGACGAACTGTGACCTGCCGCGCAAAATGGCAAAGGGGCTGTCACCCTGGCACGGCCCGACCGACAAAACCACATTTCTGCACGTGTCTGCGGGTTTGGGTACCTCGATTTATGCACCCGTTCGCTTCGCCTGCGCGCCCGAGGCGACTCTGCTCACGCTGACGTCGATGGAATCATCGGTGATTATTTAGCGTGCGGATGCGCCGACTATACTCGTGGGAGACCTCGGGGTGTGGCGCAGCTTGGTAGCGCGCGTCGTTCGGGACGACGAGGTCGCAGGTTCAAATCCTGTCACCCCGACTCTGTGATGTCGCAAGACATCGGAATCCCCTGAACCCACGGGTTCGGGGGGTTCTTTCATTTCTGGGGTTGGTAATCGCGGCTTGTGTCGAGGGTGAGTTCTCTGAGGAGT
>CANGKD010000018.1 GCA_947454495.1 Actinomycetota bacterium | reverse complement strand
TCGCCTCTCGACCGCGCTCGAGCTGGACGATCTCGACATCGATTTCGCCCACTCGATCACCGTGGTCGAGTGGGGTCGCGGACTCGTCGAGACCCTGACCGATTCCTGGCTCGACGTTGAGATTGAGCGTCCGCACGGCACGGGCGTTTCCGCTGATGCAGCAGACGTCGCAGACGTCGCAGATGCAGCAGATGCCGCAGACGCCGCAGATGCCTCCACAGACGAGGCTGCCGTGGAACCGCGCACCGTTACCATCACCGGGCACGGGTCGAGGTGGTCGGCATGATTCGCCTGTGCATCGACACCTCCATCGGCACGAGCGTGGCCGTGACCGACGGCTCGATCATCCGTGCCGAAGTGAACGAGTTTGACTCCATGCGTCACGCCGAAGTCATCGGTGACCTGATTCGCGCCGCCTGCGACGCTGCGGGCGTGAGTCATCATGAGATCGAGGCCGTTGTTGCCGGAGTTGGCCCCGGGCCGTTCACCGGACTGCGCGTGGGACTCGCCGCTGCGTCGGCGTATTCGGTGGGGGCGAACATCCCGTTGCTGTCGGTGGTCAGTCATGATGCGATTGCCGTCGAGCTCGGTGAAGATCTGTTGGCCGACGAGGTCGAATTCGTAGTGACGACGGATGCGCGCCGCCGCGAAATCGCGTGGAGCAGGTATGTCGTGCTCGACCCGGCCGCCCGCCCGGCCGAGCGCTTCGTGCGCGCCGACGGTCCGGAGCTGGCGAAAGCCGACGACGCGTTGTTGCCGCATGTTCCGCGGATTGATGCCGACCACGTGTCGGCGGGTCGGCTCGGGTTGCTCGCCCAGGCGGCGTTCGAAAACGACACCGAGCTGCCACCGTTTCTTCCGCTCTACCTGCGGTCACCCGACGTGACGATGTCGACCGGCCCAAAGCGGGTGAGTTAGATGTCTGAAAACACGACCGCCGATTCTGGCTCGGTAGACCCCCGCAGTGCGGGTATTCGCCTCCGTCGCGCCACGCCGGCCGACCTCGACCAGATCAGCAGGATTGAGTTCGACGTCTTCGAAAACGACGCGTGGTCACGCGACCTGATGCACGCGGAACTGAGCGACACGAACTGCCACTACGTCGTCGCGGTGATGGACGACGCGACCGGGAATGTGCCCGGCGAAACAGTGGTGGCCTATGGCGGTGTGCTCGCACCGCGCGGCTCCGGCGATGCCGACATTCAAACGATTGCGACGATTCCCGCCGCTCGAGGCCGCGGTGTGGGTCGTGTGGTCATGGCGGAACTGCTCGCCGCCGCGCGTGACGCGCGCGCTCGACGCGTTTTTCTCGAGGTGCGCGCCGACAATCCGATCGCAATGGGGCTCTATCGTTCACTTGGATTCGCCGAAATCGGTGTGCGCGAGGGCTACTACCAACCCGACAACGTCGATGCGGTCATCATGCGACTCGACCTGGGGGAGAGCAAATGAATCGCACGGTCCCTCTCGTGCTCGGCATCGAATCGAGTTGCGACGAAACAGGTGTCGGCATCGTGCGTGGTCGCGAACTGTTGGCCAACGTGATTTCGTCATCGATGGATGAGCACGCGCGGTACGGCGGTGTCGTCCCCGAAGTGGCGGCACGTGCCCATCTCGAGGCCATCGCGCCCGCCATTCGCGAAGCGGTGCAGCGTGCCGGTATCTCCCTCAGCGATCTCGACGCGGTTGCCGTTGCGAACGGCCCGGGTCTCGCCGGTGCGCTCATGGTCGGTGTGGGGGCCGCGAAGGCACTCGGGTTGTCCCTCAACAAGCCCGTGTTCGCGGTCAATCACCTCGTCGGACACGTGGGAGCGGACGTGTTGAACACCGAGGGCGCGCTCGACTACCCGACCATTGCGCTGCTCGTGTCGGGCGGACACACGTCGCTTCTGCACGTGCGCGACCTCACACGTGACGTCGAGATGCTCGGCGAGACCATCGACGATGCCGCCGGCGAAGCCTTCGACAAGGTCGCGCGCCTGCTCGGACTTCCGTATCCGGGCGGCCCCCACATCGACCGCGTCGCCGCCGACGGCGACCCAAAAGCATTTCGGTTTCCCCGAGGGCTCACGCTGCCAAAGGACATGGAGAAGCATCGGTATGACTTCTCGTTCTCGGGTCTCAAGACCGCGGTGGCGCGCACGGTCGAAAAGCTCACCGATGCGGGCGAACCCGTTCCCACGGCCGACATTGCGGCGAGTTTTCGCGAGGCGGTGATCGACGTGTTGTTGACCAAGGCGTTTGCCGCGTGCGCCGACCTGGGCGTGCCGCGACTTCTGCTCGGTGGGGGAGTGACAGCGAACGCGCGGCTGCGCGCCGAAGCCGAGCGCCGGGCCGCGCTCGCCGGGGTCGAGTTGCGCATCCCGCCATTTGAATTGTGCACCGACAACGGCGCGATGATTGCTGCGCTGGCGAGCGAACTCATCATGGCCGGCGCCGAACCGTCGAACTTAAGCTTCGGAGCGGATTCGACCTTGCCCGTTACACACATTTACGCCGAGTAAATGTTGGTGAAAGATTTCGTCACATGGTGACGAAAGGTCTTGCCCCGCACTTCGAATTCGACGAGCATGGGGGCTTAACAGTGGGCGCACACTGCGAACACTTGGTTTCATGAAGGGATGAACACATGAGTACGTCAACTAGCTCAGGCGCACGCACCAACGTTCTTGCGATTGTTTCGCTCGTAACGTCAATCCTCGGCTTCGGCTTGATCGGGGTAATCACGGGACACATTGGCCTGAGCCAAATTAAGAAGACAAGTGAAGAGGGTCGTGGCCTGGCCATTGCCGGTCTGATCATCGGCTACATCCAAATCGCCGCCGTATTGTTGTTCATCGCTTTCGGTGGGCTCGTTCTGATCGGTGCTGCCATGAGTGGCGCGGGCAACGTTTCCTAGTCGTTCGCAATTCTCGAGGTCCTTGCTGCTACGTGGCGAGGACCTCGATTTTTGTTCAGCAACCGCCGTTTAGAATCGGTTCATGACCGACAACTCAAACGTCTACTTCCCGCCTTCCGCCAACTCAGGGTCTTCGCCGGTTGCGCCACCAACCAACACGTTTGCACTCGTCGGCTTCATCCTGTCGCTACTGAGTCTCGCCACCTTCATCACGGCAATTCCGGGACTCGTGCTCGGTCATCTTGGTCTCAAGCAGATCCGCGAGACGGGTCAAGACGGTCACGGAATGGCGGTCGCGGCCGTCACCATCGGCTGGGTCGTTGTGGGCCTGGGTGTGCTCACTGCGTTGATTTTTGCGTTCATCCTTTTGGTGCCGTTGATCATCATCGGGTCGGCCGCAGTCAACGGCGGGTACTAAACCCGATCTGCGAGCACGGCAATTCGGCGACTGGATTCGCCGCTACCGAGTCTCATCAACAGCAACGTTGCGGTTCCTGGCCCGCGCAGCGTGAGCTTCGTGCGGAACGCGGCCGGGTCGATGTCGACACCGCGCTTCTTGATTTCAACGGAGCCGATGTCACGTTTGACCAACGCGCCGGAGATTTTCTTTGCATCGATGGGCAGCACCTCGAGCACGCGAAACGCGTCGGCAAACGGTGTCGCGAGCAGTTCATCCGCGCTCAGGTAGGCAATGTGTTCGTCGAGCGCGTGTGCCCCGAGCTTGCGAGCCAAGTCCCCAATGAGGCGGGCGCGGATGATCGCCCCATGCGGCTCGTACACGTACGCGCCGAGTTCACCCACGTGCGGGTCGCTCGACTCGCCGGCGCCGGTGAGCTCGTGGTATCCGTCTCGCTCGCCGTCGCGGGCGAGCACAAGTGCCGACCGTCCCACGCCGTCGCGGGCTAACGACCTCGTCCACAGCACTAATTCGACGGTTTCCCCCTTCGCGTCAATCCACTGTGCCTCGACCGGTTGCCCGCCGAGCTCAACGGGAATCGACTCAAGCGGGAATCCGGGCCCGAGCTTGATGCCGGCGGGTTTCTCTCCCGCTTGCGCGAACACCCAGTCGAGCGAGGGTGACCAGTCGCCCGGGTCGGCGAGGCGTGTTGAGCTGGTGTGCCCAGCGGTGCGGCGCGCGGGGTCGAACCACAGCGCATCCATGTCATTCAGATTGATCGTGGCGGCATCGGCGTTCACCACCTCGCACTGCGCAAACGGGGTGAGGTTATAGGCGGCAAAGGCCGCGGTTACTTCGTCGGCCTCAACGGCCACGACCTCGATGTCGAGCGAGGCCAGCGCCAGAGCATCTCCGCCGATTCCGCAGCCGAGGTCGGCTACGCGAGTTAGTCCCGCACGAGCAAACCGTGTTGCGTGGTGCGCAGCCACGGCGAATCGTGTCGCCTGTTCAAGGCCGGCCGGCGTGAACAGCATGGTGTCGGCGAATTCACCGAACTTGGCGCGAGCCTTGTGACGCAGTCGCGCCTGACTAACGACGGCGGCCACGAGACCCGCGTCGTACCCGTCTTTGCGCAGGCGACCGACTTGAGCCACCACGTCGAGACTGCTCCCCAGGGCGGTGACCTGGTCGAGCAGGCGCAACCCGTCGGGGGTGAGAAGGTGCTCGACGTCGCTCGGATGCATGACACCTAAGTTAGCGCGCGAGCAAAGTTGGCACTCACTTTGCGTGAGTGCCAACTCACCACGTAAACTCAGAGTTAGCACTCGCACACGTCGGGTGCTAACCACGTTGTTTTCGTACACATGAAGCACAGAAAGAGGTCAACCGTGTCGGTCTCCATCAAGCCGCTCGAAGATCGCATCGTTGTCAAGCAGGTCGAAGCTGAGACGACCACTGCGTCCGGTCTGGTCATCCCTGACACCGCCAAGGAACGCCCTCAGGAGGGTGAAGTTCTCTCGGTGGGCCCGGGTCGCATCGACGACAACGGCAACCGCGTGCCGCTCGACGTTAGCGTCGGCGACCGCGTCATTTACTCCAAGTACGGTGGCACCGAAGTCAAGTACGGTGGCGAGGAATACCTGATTCTCTCGGCCCGTGACATTCTGGCCATCGTCAGCTAGTTTCACTCGAGCCCGCCTCACGCGAGCTCTCGCGGCCCGCTCCCACGTCCAATGGGAGCGGGCCTCTTTCGTGCGCCCGACTAGCATGAGTGAGTGACGACACAGCGCATCTCCGGCATCGGCCTCGCCTATGCATTTGCGGCCTACGGGTTGTGGGGCATGTTTCCGCTCTACTTCTTGAGCATTCGCGAGACGAACCCATTCGAGATCGTGTCGTACCGCATCCTGTTCTCTCTCATTTTTTGTGCGCTCGTCATCTCGGCGATTCGCAAGTGGGACCGATTCGCGCACATTTTTCGGTCGAAGCGCGCGATTCTCACTCTGGGCCTCGCAAGCGCCCTCATCTACGTCAACTGGCAGGTCTTTGTCATCGCCGTCGTCAACGGCGAAGTGGTCGAGTCGTCGCTCGGTTACTTCATCAACCCCATCATCACCGTCATTTTGGGTGTCGTGGTGCTGCGCGAACGCCTGCGCCGAATGCAGTGGATTGCCGTGGGTGTCAGTTCCATCGCCGTCATCGTGCTGTCGTTTAGCTACAACGGATTGCCGTGGATTTCGATCACCCTGGCCCTGTCGTTTGGTCTCTACAGCCTGATCAAGAAGCGCGTCGGTGCCAATGTTGACGCCATCAGTGGACTGATGATCGAGTCGATGTGGATGACCCCGCTCGCGATCGTACAGTGGTTCGTGGTGTCGAGTGCCGTCGGTGTAACGGCCTTCGCACACGGCGTGCCCTACGCCCTGTGGATCATGGCTGCCGGTCCAATCACGGCAATTCCGCTCATGTTCTTCGCCGCGGCGACGCGGCGGATTCCGCTGACGGCCATCGGGCTCATCCAATATTCGACGCCTGTTTTCTCGTTCTGCCTTGGCGTATTTGTATTGAACGAACCCATGCCGGCCAGTCGCTGGATTGGATTCGTCATCGTCTGGATTGCCCTCGTCATTTTGACCGTCGACATGTTGACGCATTCGCAGCGCTCACGTTTGGCGCGTGCCGCTGAACTTGTCTAGTCGCACGCGACTACAGTGGCCAGAGGTTGGGCGCGCCACCTTCAAACACGACACGGGAGTTTTCATGAGGGCAATCGCGGGTTTTGCGGTCGTGGCGTCGAGTGCGCTGTTGCTGAGCGGATGCTCGTTCCTGCCCATGCCCGTTCCCACACCGACTCCCACCCCCACCGCGTCGGGTGATGGCGTCCTGCGTATTGGTGACATGACGCCCCTCGGCGGACCATTGGCGGGCACGGCCGCCGCCCAAGCGGCCGGCATCGAACTCGCCGTGCGAGAGATAAACGAACAAGGCGGAGTGCTGGGCTCGCCCATTGAGGTTTGGCATCGGGACGCAGGTGACGCAGACCCGGCCAAGACCGAGGCAAGTTTTGCGTCGTTGCTCGAACACAACGTCGACGTGGTCATTGCCCCCGCCTCCGCTGGCGTGATGGATGTTCTGCTCCCGCTCGCGAAGAAGGCGGGTGTGCTTGTGGTTGCCCCGGCGAATGACACAACTGCACCGGCAACCGCGAAGACCGCGCCCATCGTTCCCGACGAGGAATTTGCCGCCCGATTGCGGTCATCTGACCCGAACCTGAGCGAATTGAGCTTTGGTGCCGAAAGTTACGAGCTCACGACGGCGCTCGCACTGTCGACGGTGTTCTTGGACGATGACGGCGCGGTGTCTCTGTCGTGGGCCCTCTCGCACATTCAGGGCCCGGGAATTGCCTGCACGAGCTTTGGTGCGTGTATCTCCGTGTTGCGCACGGAGCCGGCGATTTCGTACCGCGGGCCCGCTGGTGAGTTCGCGTACGACGTCGCCACGGGCACCGTGGTGTTCGGAACTCCGGTTACCCCTACACCCAGTGGCTCGCTAAAACCTAGTCCGACGAATTCCGCATCGAAATAGCGCCCAGACGGCGAAAAACAGGCCGTTTTTTCATTGCGGGATGTTACCTAGTTGTAACGCTCCGGTGTTGGTCATGACACCCAACGATGACTAGCCTTGTCTTTACGCAGGCGCGGTCACTTGACCGTGCCTGATAATTCACACACAAGGAGTACCATGAGCGCAATTTCGATTCGCACTCGTGCACTCGGCGGTCTCGCCCTTGCAGCAACCTCAGCACTCGTGCTGGCCGGTTGTGCATCGGGCTCGACCTCGGGCGACGGCGCCGGCAGCTATGCAGCTGCTGACTGTGCCGCTGACAGCACGAGCGAGAACACCTTCAAGGTTGGAACCATCCTCCCCATCACGGGTTCGCTGGCCTTCCTCGGCCCGCCCGAGATCGCGGGTGTTGGTCTTGCAGTTTCTGACATCAACGCAGCTGGCGGAGTCAACGGCAGCAAGGCTTGCCTTGTTAGCACCGACTCCGGTGACTCGAGCGACATGACGGTTTCGACGGCTTCGGCTGAAGACCTCATCAAGCAGAAGGTCTCCGTTGTTATCGGTGCTGCTTCGTCGTCGGTGTCGCTCAACGTTGTTGACTCGTTCACCGAAGCGAAGATTGTTGAAATCTCGCCGGCAAACACGGCTGCCAAGCTGAGCGGTTACTCGCCGTTCTACTTCCGCACCGCACCGCCGGACACGGTTCAGGGTTCGGCCCTCGGCCAGCTCATCGTTGGTGACGGAAACGCAAACGTCGCGTTCATCGTCTTCAACGACGCATACGGCACCGGTCTGCGCGACTCGACGGCTATGGCCATCGAAGAGGGTGGCGGAATGGTCACCTACGGCGCAAACGGCGCTGGCCAGGAGTTCCCCCCGGGACAGACCACGTTCTCGGCTGAGGTTACGGCCGCGATTGCTTCCGCTCCGGACGCCATCGTTGTCATCGCCTTCGACGAGACCAAGGCCATCATCCCCGAGCTCGTTGCTCAGGGCTGGGACATGTCCAAGGTCTACTTCACCGACGGCAACACCGGATCGTTCGAGAAGGACTTCGAGCCCGGAACGCTTGCTGGCGCTCAGGGAACCATTCCTGGAGCCAAGGCTGAGGGAACCTTCAAGGACAACATGACGGCCTACTGGACCGCCGTTCAGGGCGAAGCTCTGACCGACTGGTCCTACGGCGCTGAGTCGTACGACGCCACCATCCTGGCCGCTCTCGCAGCGACCGCCGGTGGCGCCACTGACCCGGTTACCATCCAGGAAAACCTTCCCGCAGTCTCCGGCGCTGACGGTGGCGAGAAGTGCTCGACCTACGCTGACTGTGTTGCTCTCCTCAAGGACGGCAAGACCATTCAGTACCAGGGCCCGAGCTCGGTTGGTCCGTTCAACAAGAACAACGACCCCTCGTCGGCGTTCATCGGTATCTACAAGTACGACGACAAGAACGTCCCCGTGTGGGTCTCTGCCGTTGAGGGTAAGTCCTAACCTGTAGAAGCACCATTCGAATCGCCCCTCGGCTCTTCAGGAGTCGGGGGGCGATTCCCTTTGAGCATGTGCGGCCTGCGTGCGAGTGTCAGTTCGTACCTGCGCACCCGAACGTGGGCCCAGGTAAACGAAAGACAGACCGGCTGGCGAGTGCCAACCGGTCCGTCTTTCGTGTGTGGCGCATCCACCTCGTGATGGGGTGGATGCGTGTCGCTACTTCTTGGCGCCTGAGACGTCCTTTGCGAGTGTTCCGAGGTAGAGCTCGATGACCTTGGGATCGTCCGCGAGCTCGCGTCCTGTGCCCGTGTAGGCATCTTTGCCCTGGTCGAGCACGTAGCCGCGGTCACAGATCTGAAGACAACGGCGTGCGTTCTGCTCGACCATGATGACGGAGACGCCCGCCTTGTTGATGCGACGCGTGCGAATGAAGGTTTCATCCTGACGCACCGGCGACAGACCGGCGGAAGGTTCGTCGAGGAGCAGAACCGACGGGTCCATCATCAACGCGCGCGCCATGGCGACCGACTGACGCTCACCACCGGACAGGGAGCCAGCACGCTGACCACGACGGTCGGCGAGCACGGGGAAAATTTCGAAGATCTTGTCCAGACGCTCGTTTAGCAACTTCGGTTGCTGAAAGATGCCCATCTGCAGGTTTTCTTCAATGGTCAGACTCGGAAACACGTTGTTGTTCTGTGGCACGAAGCCAACGCCCATCTGCACGAGCTTGTTGGCCTTGAGACCGGTGATGTCCTGTCCCTTGAGCGTGACGCTGCCTTCGCGCACCTTGACCAGACCGAAGAGAGCCTTCAGCAGGGTCGACTTGCCGGCGCCGTTGGGGCCGATGATGCCGATGAGTTCACCGGGGTAGGCCTCGATTGAGCATCCGTTCAGGATGTTCACGCCGGGGAGGTAGCCCGCGACGAGGTTGTCGGCGCGCAGAACGGCTTCTTGGCCGGCCGCATTCGTAGTTGCCATGTCGATTCCCTACTTCTTTTTCTTCGCGGTGCGCACGTCTTCGGCCGCAACTTCTTTTTCGATTCGCACGGCCGCCGTGTCGGTGAGGAATTTGTCGTCACCGAGGTCGGTGTCGTGGTGGGCACCCAGGTACGCGTCAATGACGGCTTGGTCACTCATGACGGTGTCGGCCGGGCCTTCGGCCACCACACGACCCTCGGCCATGACGACCACCCAGTCGGAGATGTGACGGACCATGTGCATGTCGTGTTCGACGAACAGCACCGTCATGCCCTCGTCGCGCAGCGACTGGATGTGTCCGAGCAGCGACTGCGTGAGAGCCGGATTCACACCGGCCATCGGCTCGTCAAGCATGATCATGACTGGGTCGCTCATGAGAGCACGGGCCATTTCGAGGAGCTTCTTTTGGCCACCGGACAGGCTGCCGGCGAGGTCATCCTTCTTTTCGAGCAACTTGAATCGCTCGAGCAACGCCAAGGCTTTTTCGGTGTTGGCCTGCTCTTGCTTGGCCCACAGGGGCTTGATCAGGGCGACAAAGAAGTTCTCACCGGACTGGTGCTGCGCACCCAGAAGCATGTTCTGCAACACGGTCAGTCGCGACAGCGCCTTCGTGAGCTGGAACGTGCGAACCATTCCACTCTTGGCCACGGCAGCGGCGCTCGTGTTACCGAGCGCTCGACCGTTGAACGACCAGGTCGCTGCCTTGTCGGCGGGCGGGCCACCGAACAGGCGCTTGGCCGAGGTCGGCTTGTCGAATCCGGTGATGAGGTTGAAGAACGTGGTCTTACCGGCACCGTTGGGACCGATCAACGCCGTGATGACGCCACGCTGAACCTCGACGTGTTCGACGTCGACGGCGGTGAGACCGCCGAAGTCGCGACGCACGTTCTTGACCTTGAGAATGGCCTCAGGCTTGTGCGAGCCCGGCTTGTGTGGCACGTTCTTGAGCTCGGCACGGTACTCCGTGGCCGACTTCGTGCCCGACGGGGCGACAGAACTAGACATTGAAGTTCAGCTCCTTCTTGTTGCCGATCATTCCTTGCGGCCTAAAGATGACAATCAACATCAGCGCGACGCCAACCATGATCCACGAGAACTGTTCGGTCTGCTGGATGTTCATCCACGCGTCAGGCACGACCAGGCGCATGGTGCCCTGCACCATGAGGCGCAACGCGAAGAACACGATGGAGCCGAGAATCGGACCGAAGATTGTTGCCGCGCCACCGAGAAGCATGGCGGTCCAGATGAGGAACGTCATGTTGCGGCCCATGGCATCGGGTTGCAGCGACGTGGGAAGAATGAACATCACGCCACCGATGGCACCGAGCACACCACCCACGACGAGCGACTGCATTTTGAACGAGAAGACGTTCTTACCGAGCGAACGCACGGCTTCTTCGTCTTCGCGGATGCTCTTGATGACGCGGCCCCACGGTGAACGCATGAGCAGCCAGACCAGAGCGGCAAACACGAAGACCATGAACCACGTCACGGCGCGCGCCCACCATCCGTTGACGCCGGTGTTGTCGAATTCGAACCAGAGAATCTGCGTCTGACCGTCGCCGAAGAGTGACATTTCGGCAAAGGGGTTGCGGAAGCTCTCACCGGTGAGGCCGTTGGATCCACCCGTGATGTCGTTCAAGATGCTTGCGCGTCCCACCATGCGAATGATTTCTGCCGCCGCAATGGTCACGATGGCCAGATAGTCACCGCGCAGTTGCAGCGTGGGGATACCCAGGATGAGGGCGAACGCAATACCCGCGAAAATCGCGATGAAGAACGCCACCCAGAACGGGAGTCCGGCACCAATCGAAATGGCGTAACCGTAGGCGCCGATGAGCATGAAGCCCGCCTGGCCCATGTTGAGCAGTCCGGTGAAACCGAAGTGCACGTTCAGACCAATTGCCGCAATGACGAATGCAGCCGTGGTCGGCAAGATCATGCTTGCCGACATGTCGTAGAGGACCTTGATAATTCCGTCCATTGTCGCCTCCTCCTTAGCCGATTCGTTCTTTGCGACCGAACAGACCCTGCGGGCGAACCAGCAGGATGATGATCAGCAGCAGTAGTGCGGTTGCGTACTTGAAGTCACCCGGCAAGACCATGTTGGAAAGCTCGACCGTCATACCGATGACGAGTGATCCAACGAGCGCGCCAAAGGCGGTACCGAGACCACCCAGCGTGACGGCCGAGAACATGAGCAGCAATAGCTGCATACCGGTCTGCCAGCTGATGCCGTTGAGCACCAGACCGAGCATGACGCCCGAGAGACCAGCCAGAGCGGCCGACATAATCCAGACAATTCGGATGATGCGGTCGACGTCAATACCCGAGGCGGATGCGAGAGCCGGGTTGTCCGACACGGCGCGGGTTGCACGTCCGGTGCGGGTGCGCGTGAGGAAGAAGCCAACCCCGGCGAGAACGACGATGGACACGCCCATCGCCCACAACGACTCGATTGTGAACGTGACCGGCCCGATGTCGATGGTTTCAGGCGTGGCCATGATGATACGCAGGGTGCGGGCACCGTAGAACATCTGGAACGTGTACTGCAGTGCCAGCGCCAAACCAATGGTCACGATGATCAACTGCGTGAGGCTCAGGCCCTTCTTGCGCAGCGGTTTCCAGATGATGACGTCTTGCAACCACCCGGTAAATCCGGCGATGACGACCACGATGGCCGTGGCGAGGAAGATGTTGAGCCCGAGCTGGTTCGCGAACGTGTAGGCAAGCAAACCACCGAGCGTGACCTGCTCGGCGTGTGCGAAGTTGGAAAGGCCCGTCGTGCCGTAAATGAGCGACAGACCAATGGAGGCCAGAGCCAACAGCAAACCGAGTCTCAGACCCGAGGCCGATTGTTGAGCGAGACGATCCCAGTTGAACCCGGTTGCCGTCTCGGCGGTACCGCCATCGGTTGTTCCGCCGTCGGTGGTTCCGCCGTCGGTGGTTCCGCCGTTGACCGTGAAAACGGCGCCCTTGTTGAAGCCAAGCGTGATGTCACGCGTCTGTGTGGCCTCCGACTTCATCGTCACTCCGGACGGAAGCGTGGTCTCGTCGAGTGTCAGCGTGTACGACCCGGCGACCGTAACCGCGGCGTTCCACTTGCCATCGGCATCGGTCACGGCAGTGACCTCTTGCCCGTTGCCCGAGATGACGATTTTCACGCCCGCTCCAACGCCTTTGATGGTGCCGTTGAAGCAGCCGGTGGCGGAGTCGGCGACGCAGGGTCCGGTTGCAGCGTCAGCGGCGAAGGCCGACGACGGCTGAGAAAGCGTCCACAGCGCGGCAACGAGAAGTCCCACGATGAGGGCAACGAAGGTTCGTGACCACTTCCTCGCGAACAATGCCAGTACAGGTTGATGAACCACGTGTCCTCCATTTGGCGCACCCACAGCACTTCGGTTAAAGCGCTAATGAGTCTGCGTCTCTCGTCGGTGAGAGACGCTACCTGTCGATTATGTCTTAGTTGTTTCAAACCGCAACCCGCATGAGTCGCGACCTGTAGCCTACCCACCTTGACTCGCGGTGCGCGCATCCTGAATCGACCGTGACGAATCCGATGCCAAGGTCGCGCGGTTACGATGGAATCAACATTTTTCCGTTGCTTTGGTCAGACGAGGACACCATGGAACAGCACGACCCATTTGCGTACGTCGGTCTTACGTATGACGACGTGCTGCTGCTCCCCGCGCACACCGACGTCATTCCTTCGGAAGCAGACACCACGACGCGACTGACCCGACGCATCTCTATTGCGAAGCCACTCGTGTCCAGCGCCATGGATACCGTGACCGAGGCGCGTATGGCAATCGCCATCGCTCGACAGGGCGGCATAGGTATCGTGCACCGCAACCTATCGATTGAAGATCAGGCCGACCAGGTCGACAAGGTCAAGCGCAGTGAGTCGGGCATGATCACCAATCCCGTCACTACGCACCCCGACGCGACGGTCGCCGAGGTGGATGCACTGTGCGGCGAATATCGTGTCAGTGGCCTGCCCGTGATCGACCCCGAGGGCGTGCTGCTCGGCATCATCACGAACCGAGACATGCGCTTTGTCTCCGACATGGAGAAGTCGTCGACGTACGTGCGCGACGTCATGTCGGTCATGCCTCTCGTCACGGCGAAGGTCGGCGTTTCGCGCGACGAGGCCATGGGGTTACTCGCCCAAAACAAAATCGAGAAGCTCCCCATCATCGACGATGCGGGCAAGCTCACCGGGCTCATCACCACCAAAGACTTCGACAAGTCCGAGCGTTATCCGCACGCCACAAAAGACGATGCGGGTCGGCTGCGCGTCGGCGCCGCCATCGGGTTCTTCGGTGACGCCTGGGACCGGGCCATTGCCCTGCGCGACGTCGGCGTCGACGTGCTCGTGGTCGATACGGCCAACGGTGATTCTGCTGGCGTGCTCGACATCATCTCCAAACTCAAGTCTGACCCGACATTTGCGCACATCGACGTCATCGGCGGAAACATCGCCACCGAGGCCGGTGCGCGTGCGCTCATCGACGCCGGTGCCGACGCCGTGAAGGTGGGCGTGGGGCCCGGTTCTATTTGCACCACCCGCGTCGTTGCCGGCGTGGGCGTGCCTCAGGTCTCGGCGATTTACGAAGCGGCGAAGGCGGCCATCCCCGCCGGTGTTCCCATCATTGCCGACGGTGGACTGCAGTATTCGGGTGACATTGCGAAGGCTCTGGTGGCCGGTGCCGACAGTGTGATGCTCGGCTCACTGTTTGCGGGATGCGATGAGAGCCCCGGCGACCTCGTATTTGAGGGCGGCAAGCAATACAAGATGTATCGCGGAATGGGATCGCTCGGCGCGCTGCAGACGCGAGGCGAGCGCACGTCGTACTCGAAAGACCGTTACTTCCAATCGGATGTTCCCACCGACGACAAGCTCATCGCCGAGGGTATCGAGGGCCGGGTTGCCTATCGCGGCCCGCTCGCCGCCGTGGCGTACCAGTTGGTCGGTGGCCTGCGGCAATCCATGTTTTACGTGGGCGCTCGCACCATTGCGGAGCTCAAGTCGCGCGGCAAGTTTGTGCGCATCACCTCGGCGGGTTTGAAAGAGTCGCACCCGCACGACGTGCAGATGATCGTCGAGGCGCCGAACTACCGCAGGTAGTTGGCCGATAAGAGGGGTTGGCACCGTGAGCGATATTGAAATCGGGCGTTCGAAGCGCGCGCGCCGGGGGTACACGTTTGATGACGTCGCAATCGTGCCGAGTCGACGCACGCGCGACCCTCAAGACGTGTCGGTCTCGTGGAGCATTGACGCGTTCACCTTTGACATGCCGCTCCTCGGTGCACCTATGGATTCGGTCATCTCGCCTGCCACCGCGATCGCACTGGGCAAACTCGGTGGCGTCGGCGTGCTCAATCTCGAGGGTGTCTGGACGCGCTACGAAGACCCCGAAGCGGTGCTGGCTGAGATTCGCCAACTTGCGCCGGAGACGGCCACCGCGCGAATGCAAGAGATCTATGCGGCGCCGATTCGACCGGAGCTCATCACCGCGCGTCTCGCCGAGATTCGCGCGGCCGGAGTTGTGGTGGCCGGCGCCTTGTCGCCGCAGCGCACACAGGAGCACTACGAGACCGTCATCAAGGCCGGTGTCGACCTGTTCGTGATTCGCGGAACAACCGTCTCGGCCGAGCACGTGTCAAAGACGAGCGAACCCCTCAACCTGAAGAAGTTCATTTACGAGCTGGATGTACCCGTCATCGTGGGGGGAGCCGCGACGTACACCGCGGCGCTGCACCTGATGCGCACGGGCGCCGCCGGCGTGCTCGTCGGGTTCGGCGGGGGAGCCGCGTCGACGACGCGCGCGAGTTTGGGCATCCACGCCCCGATGGCAACGGCGGTTGCCGATGTGGCCGGCGCTCGCCGCGACTACCTCGACGAATCGGGTGGTCGCTACGTGCACGTCATCGCCGACGGTGGAATCAACACCTCGGGCGACATCGTGAAGGCAATCGCGTGTGGTGCCGACGCCGTGATGGTGGGCACCGCGCTGGCACGAGCCGCGGAGGCTCCGGGTGGCGGATGGCACTGGGGTGCCGAGGCGTATCACGACGAACTTCCGCGCGGTAACCGGCTCCGCGTCGAAACCAGTGGCACGCTTGAAGAGATTGTGCTCGGCCCGTCACAGCGACCCGATGGCACCGCGAACCTTGTCGGCGCGTTGCGTCGATCGATGGCAACCACGGGCTACTCCGACGTCAAAGAGTTCCAGCGCGTTGACGTCGTGCTTGCTCCCAGCGCATCCATCGCCGCGTCACCCGGCGTCATCCCAACGACTGGTCCGTAATGTCTGACAACGCGCGTCTCGATCCCGCCGCGCGCGACCGCGCTCTAACCGCGTTGCGCACCGAGGTTCTCGACGTTCTTGTAATTGGGGGCGGCATTGTCGGCATTGGCAGCGCGTTCGATGCGGTGACGCGCGGGCTGACCACGGGCATTGTAGAAGCGCGTGACTGGGCCAGCGGCACGTCGAGTCGCTCCTCCAAGCTCGTGCACGGCGGAATCCGCTACCTCGAGCAATTGAACTTTTCCCTCGTGCGCGAGGCGCTGGCCGAACGTTCGCTGCTGATGCAAGAGATTGCCCCGCACCTGGTCACGCCCATCAAGTTCCTCTACCCCGTGCAACACCCGTGGTGGGAACGTGCGTACATCGGTGCGGGAATGGCTCTCTACGACGCCCTCTCTTATCTGGGCGGACGCGCGCCCGGCGTGCCCCATCATCGTCACCTCTCGCGCCGCCAGGTTCGTCTCGCAAGCCCGAGCATTGACACGACAGAAATTATCGGTGGGCTCTCGTATTTCGACGGTCACGTCGACGACGCACGCTACGCCATTAACTTGCTGCGCACGGCAACCGCTGCGGGAGCTCACGCAGCGAACCGCGTCAGCGTGACGGGTTTCCTCAAAGACGGTGATCGAGTCGTCGGAGTGCATGCGCGAGATGAATCAACCGGCGACGAGTTCGATATTCGGGCCCGCACCGTGATCAACGCAACCGGCGTATGGACGGGTGAGACGCAGAAGATGGTGGGCGAAGACGGACGGGTGCGCGTGCGGGCGTCGAAGGGTGTGCACATCGTGGTTCCTCGGTCGGCCTTCAAATCGACCATGGGGCTCCTCCTGCGCACGGAGAAGAGCGTGCTCTTCGTCATTCCCTGGAACCGGCACTGGATCATCGGCACGACCGACACCGACTGGCACCTCGACCTCGACGAACCCGCGGCAACGTCGACGGATATCGACTACATCCTCACCCACCTGAACCGCGTTCTTGTCGACCCCATTACGCGCGACCAGATTCAGGGCGTCTACGCGGGGCTTCGCCCGCTACTTGCCGGTGATGATGACGAGTCGACCTCGAAGCTCTCGCGTGAGCACGTCGTGGCACACGCGGCACCCGGACTCGTGCTCGTCGCGGGAGGCAAGTGGACGACCTACCGCATCATGGCGCGCGACGCGGTGAATGCGGCCGTCGAGCAGTTCACCGCGCAGACGGCAACGACGGTCTCGCCGAGCGTCACGGAGCACATCCCGTTAATTGGGGCCAGCGGTTTCGATTCGGTCTGGCGCTTGCGCGACGCGCTCGCGAGCCGGGCCGACATCTCACGAGCCCACATCGAACTGTTGCTTCGTCGCTACGGCACCGAGGTCGAAACGCTGGTTCACATGATGGAACTCGATTCCTCGCTGGCGCAGCCGCTCCCGGGCGCGCGCGAACACCTCGCCGTTGAGGCGGCGTTTGCGGCATCACACGAGAGTGTGCAACATCTCGATGACGTGCTGGTGCGTCGCATGCGCATTAGTTTCGAGTCGGCCGACCGAGGCGTCGCCGCCGCACCCGTCGTGGCGCAGCTGATTGGGCCGATTTTGGGGTGGGATGCCCGCCGTCGCGATGCCGAAGTTGCCAGTTACCTGGCGCGAGTGGCGGCCGAGCGCGAGAGCAACGCCTTGCCCGATGACGAATCGGCCGAGCGTGCGCGTCTTGACGTGCCGAGCACCGGCATTCGGGGGTTGACCGTCTCATGAGTGCGACACCACCGCAGTCAATGCGCCAGCTCGCTTTCACTCCCCGGTGGATTGCGATGCTCGTCCTCGCGCTCATCGTGGCTGCCGTGTTTGCGTGGTTGGGCAAGTGGCAAGTCGAGCGCGCCATCATCCAGGGCGCGAAAGATTCGTATGACACGGAGGTCGCTGTCGCGCTCGACACGATCGCCACTCCCGCGTCGCCACTGAAATCAGATGCGGCCGGTCGGCGCGTGACGTTCGACGCGACGCTCGACCCGGCGTCGCTCATCGTTGTAGGCAACCGGTCGAATGACGGCGCGATTGGATGTTGGGTGACCGGTCGACTCGTGGGCAACTCGGGTGCTCTCGCGGTGGCACTCGGCTGGGCGCCCACGATGGCCGAGTGTGTGGCCACGGCGGACGAAATGTCGGGCGAACCCGTCATTCAGGCACTCGTGACGTGGACCGGACGCTACGCACCGCCGGAAATGCCAGAGGCCCCGGGCGTGTCGCCCGATCCGACACAGCTGAACTACATGTCGGTTGCCGCCCTGTACAACCTCTGGCCAGACAGCCCGTCTCCCGTCTATGCGGGGTACCTCATCGCCGAAACGGACGTGCCCGGCCTCGCTCGCATCTCATCGACGCCGCCCATCACGGACGCGTCGCTCAATTTGCTCAACGTGTTCTATGCGGTCGAGTGGGTCGTTTTTGCCGGCGGTGCCGTGTTCTTATGGTGGCGCTTGCTGCGGGACGACTTCGAACGCCGTACTGAGGCGGATTAGCGCAACCGTAGACTTGGAGCATGCCAATCCAGCCCCGGGCCACTGACATTCCGCGCATCCCGAAGGTGCTGCGTTTCTACCAGGTGATGGCGTACATCACGGGAACGTTCCTGCTGTTGCTCATCGCCGAGATGGTGTTGAAGTACATGCTCGATCGCGACACGTGGAACCTCGTGGCACCGTCGATGGTGTTTGACCCGCTTTCGGGTCAGCAGATATTCGCCGAACCCGGCTTCGAGATTGAGGCGTTTGGTTCGAACGGCCTCATTGCCCTTGTGCCGAGTGACACCGTGACTGCGTGGAACCTGTCGCTCACGATTCTCGTTGTGCACGGCTGGCTCTATGTCATCTACCTGTTCGCCAGTTACCGCCTGTGGAACATCATGCGCTGGCGTTTTATCGACTTTTTGCTCCTCGCACTCGGTGGCATTGTGCCGGTGCTCTCGTTCGTGCTTGAGTCGATCTTCACGCGTCGCGTGCGCCGATTCCTTGCCACCGAGGGAACACCAGCAGCAGGCGCCACCGCGACTGCTGCGTCGGAGACCGTGAAGTGAGCGAAGCGCGTCCCGTTCTCGTCGTCGACTTCGGTGCCCAATATGCGCAACTGATTGCGCGCCGCGTGCGCGAAGCCGGGGTCTACTCCGAAATCGTGCCGCACACCATCACGGCAGCCGAGGTCACGTCGAAGTCGCCCGCAGCCATCGTTCTCAGCGGTGGCCCCGCGAGCGTGTACGAACCGGGAGCACCGACGCTCGATGCCGGCATTCTCGAGTTGGGCATCCCGGTCTTCGGTATTTGTTACGGATTTCAGGCGATGGCGCGCGCCCTCGGCGGCACGGTTGCGCAGACCGGCGGGCGCGAATACGGGGCGACCGACATGCACATCGTGTCGGAGCATCCCCTCGTCGCCGGTCAGCCCGTCGACCAGACGGTGTGGATGAGCCACGGCGACCAGGTGGCCACCGCCCCGGCCGGTTTCGACATCGTGGCGAGCACCGAGGCGACCCCGGTTGCCGCGTTTGCCGACGACGCGCGTCGCCTCTATGGCGTGCAGTGGCACCCCGAAGTGAAGCACTCCGAGTTCGGACAGCGTGTGCTCGAAAACTTTCTGCACGTCTCGGCCGGACTGCCCGCCGACTGGAACAGTGACAACGTCATCGAAACGCAGGTCGCCAACATTCGCGCCCAGGTCGGTAGTGGCCGCGTGATTTGCGGCCTCTCGGGTGGTGTCGACTCGGCCGTGGCCGCCGCCCTTGTTCACCGCGCGGTGGGCGACCAGCTCGTGTGCGTTTTCGTCGACCACGGGTTGCTTCGCCAAGATGAGCGCCGTCAGGTCGAAGAAGATTACGTCAAGGCCACGGGCATTCGATTGGTCACCGTGGATGCGCGCGAGCAGTTCCTCTCCGCGCTCGCCGGGGTCACGGATCCCGAGACGAAGCGCAAGATCATCGGTCGTGAGTTCATCCGCACGTTCGAGCAGGCCGAGCGCGACCTCGTGGCCGAGGCAGCCGCCGGTGGCGAGCCCATCAAGTTTTTGGTGCAAGGCACCCTGTACCCCGACGTCGTCGAGTCGGGTGGCGGTTCGGGCACCGCGAACATCAAGTCGCACCATAACGTGGGCGGGTTGCCCGAAGATCTGCAGTTCGAGCTCGTCGAGCCCCTGCGCACGCTGTTCAAAGACGAAGTGCGTGCGATTGGTCGCGAGCTCGGGTTGCCGCCCGAGATCGTGCAGCGTCAGCCGTTCCCGGGGCCGGGGTTGGGCATCCGCATCGTGGGCGAGGTCACGCACGAGCGTCTCGAGTTGTTGCGCCACGCTGACGCCATCGTTCGCGAAGAACTCACCGCCGCAGGTCTCGACAACGACATCTGGCAGTGCCCGGTCGTGCTCTTAGCCGACGTGCGTTCGGTGGGTGTGATGGGGGATGGTCGTACCTACGGTCACCCGATCGTGCTGCGCCCCGTCTCGAGCGAAGACGCCATGACGGCTGACTGGACACGCGTTCCCTATGACGTGCTCGCCAAAATTTCGAACCGCATCACCAATGAGGTCGCGGGTGTGAACCGTGTGGTGCTCGATGTGACGAGTAAGCCGCCGGGCACAATCGAGTGGGAGTAACTCGTCGCGACGGCGGCAGAATCGCTCGCACCGAGTCAGTGTGGGTCGTTGGTGGTACGAATAGGCACGTGACTTAGCCGAAGCTCTCGGCTGGGCGCAGAACCTATTTGGGGGACTCCATCATGGCCGAAACTTACATGCCACCTTCGGGTGGCGAAAGCGTGACCCGCACCGTGGGCACGCGCAACTTCACAACCGCGTGGTTGTTGTCGCTGCTGCTGGGCACTCTCGGCGTCGACCGTTTTTACCTGGGCAAGGTCGGCACGGGAATCCTGAAACTCATCACATTTGGTGGGTTTGGTATCTGGTACCTCGTCGACCTGATTCTCATTCTCACCGGAAGCGCGACTGACAAGAGTGGGCACACGCTGGCAAACCAGCCGGCGAGCAAGGCTCGTGCGTGGATCATCTCGGGCGCGGTGCTGGCCTTCCTGCTGATTCTCTCGGCAATCAACGGCGCAAACAGCGGTTCGCGTGTTGCGTCGGCGGGCAACGACAAGCCCGTCGCTGCCGTGACGGCCACGGCTGAAGTGCAGGTCGAGAAGCCCTCCGAAACGCCCACTCCGACACCCGTTGTGACCGAGCCGCCGGCGCCGGCCGAACCTGCCCAGCCCGCCGAAACAATTAGTCAGCGCAACGCCAAGTCGAAGGCGGCCGATTACCTGCGGTTCATGTCCTTCTCCCGCTCGGGCCTCATCGGCCAACTCGAGTTCGAAGGCTTCAGCACCGACGACGCCACCTACGGCGTCGATGCCATTGGTCCGAACTGGGACGATCAGGCCGCGAAGAAGGCGCAGGACTACCTCGACACGATGTCGTTCTCCCGCCAGGGTCTGCTCGATCAGCTCATCTTCGAGGGCTTCACGCCCGAGCAGGCCGAGTACGGCGTGAGCTACGTCGGGTACTAACCTCTCAGCCGCTGCGCAACGACTGTAGTTGCGCACCGAGACCCGCACCTGCCCGCGATCATGCGTCTGGGTTCTTCGCCCGAGCAACTCTCGTGCGGACCCGGCAGCGGGACGGAGTGAGTCCTCGCGGGGTTGCGAGTTTTGACGAAGGCCCATTTCCTGGGAAGGAAATGGGCCTTCGTCAATGTTTGAGCGAGGAGAGAGGACTCACGACAGTTCCGTTGCCCGCTCCGCCCCAGCTTGCTCGAGCGCAGTCGTTAGTTGCGACTGATCGCGAGCATGCGCAGAATCTCGGTGTACAGCCAGATGACGGTCACCATGATGCCGAACCCACCCGTCCACTCGAATTTCGCCGGCATGCGGTTGGCGACACCGTTGCGAATGAATTCGAAGTCGAGCACGAGCGAGTAGGCACCGAGCAGCACGGCAAAAACGCCGATGACGAGTCCGAGCGGAATGCCGAAGATCTCAATGCCACCGATGCCCCACGGGTTGCTAATCGCGCCAAACGACATGAGCAGCACGTTGATGAGGCTGAACACAAGGTAGCCGACCATCGCGATGAGAAACACCTTGGTGCCCTTGGCGGATGCGCGAATCTTGCCACTCGCAAACAGCGCCAGTGTCACGCCAACAACGGCGAGCGTCGCGAGCACCGCCTGAACGACAATGCCGTTCCACTGCGTTTCGAAGACCTTGGACAGTGCGCCAAGGAAAACACCCTGGGCGAGCGCGTACAGCAAAACGAGTGGTGCCGACGGCTCACGCTTGAAGATG
>CANGKD010000017.1 GCA_947454495.1 Actinomycetota bacterium | reverse complement strand
TCAGCCATGGCCTCTCGCGCGGCGTCGCGCAACTGAGCAAAAGACTCTCGCCGTAACTCGATGACCTCATGACCCGCGACCGTCAAAGCTCGCACGGTGTCGGAACCCGCGTGCGGATTCTTGCCAAAGGCCGAGTGCGGATTCACCGCCACAATGACCTGTCGTGCCGGGATGCGTGACGCGCCGTTGCTCATCCGTCGATTATGGCGCACCAGCGACCAGCAGCCATGAGGCTGCGCGACGGGGTGTGCGCGTGACCGGTTCGCCGTAGGCAAAAGAAGAGGGGCCACTCAAGTCGAGTGACCCCTCTGAGCAAAACGGTCGAACTCGACCGTTCAGCCAATCCCTTAGGAGTTGCGGCGGCGAACGAGAACGAACGCGGTGCCGGCGAGTGCGGTAGCAGCAGCGAGTCCACCAACGGCAGCGATTGCCACGGTGTCAATGCCCGTGTTCGGCAGTGCCGGCGGGCACTCGGCGAGCAGCTGAAGCTGAGTCTCGGCGACAATGTCACCGGTGTCATCGATCTTCACGACGTAGGTGCCCGAGGTAGCTCCGCCACCGGCCTTGGTGACGAGCTCGTCATACGTGTACACGCCCGTAAAGGCGGTGTTGGTCGTGGGAAGCGTGGTGCCATCGAACGTCAGGACAAAGATCTGAGGAGAGTCGAGCGTGACCTCGGTGCCGTCGGAGACGCCGTTGACCGAGAAGGTGACCGATTCACCGGGGCAGACGGTCGAGGCCGAGAATGCAACGGTCGGGTCAGCGAGAGCGGCCGACGGTGCAAACAGCGCGGCAGCGAGAGCGGCCGAAGCGGCACCCGCAGCGAGGAGTGAACGTGAAGTCTTCATGATGATTCCTAATCTGATTTGTTCTTGCAGAAACGAGCGTTCGCTCCGGCGTAAACCCCCACGAACTGCACCAAATACTAGCGGCTTCTCTCAGTCAAATCAATCAACACGACTCGCGTGACGCCGTGTCGACGCGAGACATGAGGGTCGATTAACCAAGAATCCCCCGCCGGAGCGAGGGAGAGAACTTGCTGGGGTACCTGGACTCGAACCAAGAACAACTGAACCAGAATCAGCCGTGTTGCCAATTACACCATACCCCAAGGGTCGAGCCCGTTATGAGGCCCGGAGAGAAAGCTTAGCGCACCGAAAAGCGCTCCAAACGCGCGAGCGTCTCGGCCCGTCCCAATATCTCCATCGACTCAAATAGAGGTGGCGAAATGCGCTTGCCCGAGATCGCGGTGCGAAGTGGGCCGTAGGCAACGCGTGGCTTAAGTTGCATGCTCTCGATGAGTTCGCGCTCGAGAGCCGATTGGATCGTGGCGGTCTGCCAGTCGTCATCACCCAGCGCTGCGAGCACCGACGAGCCGCGCGTGACGACCTCGTGTGCATTGTCGGGCAGCCCGGCGAGCGCATCCTCGTCCCAGGTCAGAAGATTGGCCGTGGTGAACAAGAAACCGAGCATGGCGGGAGCTTCACCAAGCAAGTTCATGCGCGTTTGCACGAGCGGTGCGGCCAGACGAAGCACAGTGAAGTCGGTGTCAGAAACCGGTTCGCCCGGCTTGCTGGCTTTACCGTCATCACCCACGAGCATCCCCGCACCCTGCAAAACGATGGCGAGACGACGAGTGAACTCATCGACCGGCAACAGACGGATGTGGTCGCCGTTGATCGCCTCAGCCTTCTTGAGGTCGAAGCGGGCCGGATTGGGATTGACGTTCTCGACGTCGAATGCCTCGGCCATTTCGTGCAGGCTGAACACGTCGCGGTCGGCAGAGATGGACCAACCGAGCAGGGCGAGGTAGTTGAGCAGTCCCTCCGGAATAAACCCACGGTCGCGGTGATGAAAGAGGTTCGACTCCGGGTCGCGCTTCGAGAGCTTCTTGTTGCCCTCCCCCATGACATACGGCAGATGACCAAAGCGCGGGATGTGCGTGGCAATGCCCGCATCAATCAGCGCGTGGTACAGCGCAATCTGACGCGGGGTCGACGACAGTAGGTCCTCGCCACGCAGCACGTGTGTGACGCGCATAATCGCGTCGTCAACCGGGTTGACCAAGGTGTACAACGGGTCGCCGTTCGGGCGAACGACGACGAAGTCGGGAAACGAACCTGCCGGAAACGTGATGGTTCCGCGAACGAGGTCGTCGAAGGAGATGTCTTCATCCGGCACGCGCAATCGCAACGCCGGCTCTCGTCCTTCGGCCCGAAACGCCGCCTTCTGCTCGTCGGTGAGGTGACGGTCGGCATTGTCGTAGCCCACCTTGGGGTCACGGCCCGCAGCCAGGTTTCGCGCCTCAATTTCTTCCGGCGTCGAAAAACTCTCATAGACGTGCCCGGTTGCAACGAGCTTGTCGACGACGTCACGGTAGACGTCCATGCGCTCACTCTGCCGATAGGGCGCGTGAGGTCCGCCGACGTTGATGCCTTCGTCCCAGGTGAGCCCGAGCCACGTCAACGCGTCGACGATTTGCTCGTAGCTTTCCTCGCTGTCGCGCGCGGCATCCGTGTCTTCAATGCGAAAGATGAACGTGCCACCCGTGTGACGGGCGTACGCCCAGTTGAACAGCGCGGTACGCACAAGTCCCACGTGCGGGGTGCCCGTCGGAGAGGGGCAAAAGCGCACGCGCACATCGGCGCCGGTTGCGGTTGTCACGGGGAAATTCGTCATGAGTCAAGGCTAGACGAGCTACACGACGGGGATGTCCGCCCAGATCCGCACACCCTGCGCTTGGTTTTCGAATCCTCGATCCGTCGAAACCGCGAGAAGCATGCGAGCACCCAGTCCGAAATCGGGATCGCCCGAGACGGGACGGCCATTGTTGACCGTTTCGATCCGAAGAACGTCGTCATCGACCATCGTGAGAGAGACCTCGGCGTGCGTTGCCTGCCCGTGCTTGACGGCATTCGTCACGCACTCGGCCAGCAGGTCGATGGCGATTCGTCGAGCAAGCGCGTCGGTATCCAATCGGCGGATGCCCTCACTCGTGGTCTCGCTTGAACTCAGTGTGATTGTGAATACTCCGGCCCATCGCTCATTCACTGCATCGATGGCTGCGCGCATCGGTAGCGCCTCGACCGGGGTCGTGACAAACTCGGCAGCGGTCAACACGGTGGCACGAATGTCTTCGATCGACTCGACGTCGTTCTTACCCGCGTCGCGAGACATCTTGAGCTTCATCGCAGCCGCCATCAACGTGCCCTGCACCTCTTTGTGGAGCGCGACCGCGACAACGTTCTGATGTCCCCACAAATACAGCGACAGTCGCGCACGCTGCCAGACCAAGCGCTCGTTGGCGGTGCGCAAATCGGCGATGACATCGGCCCGTGCGCGTCGCAGTCCGGCGATGACGGCGAGAGGCCACAACACGACCTGCGCAACCAGCACGACGTAGACGAACAAGGACAAGCGAGCGAAATCGGCGAGAGCCGGGGTGTTGGCCAGAAGTAGCGCGGGAACGACTGCAAGCCCCGAATAGACGACCACCAGGGTGACAATCCGCGACGCGACGCCCATCCGCCTGAGTTGGGGCTGGAGGAAACGGCGCATCAACCACAAATACGCAAAGACCCACACGAGCGAGACAGCGACGGCGAGCTGGCCGTCGAGCGGAAAGAAGAAAATCACCGCTCCGAGCGAGAGCATCGCGCCCATGGAGACAACGGCCTCGGGTCGAAAGGGTTCAACGTATGTTGCGTAGTTGAGTACCGAACGAAAGCTGACCCTGTCTGGTTCCGACGGGGGCCCGCCGTCGGTCGAACCCGACAACGAATCGGCCGTGGGAATGAGGCTGTGGCTCAGCGGGCGAACGACGTCGTTGGAAATGCGAACAAGCTCGTTCGCCACGTCGCGTGCCGACGATCCACCTGCGCTCAAGACCTCCCGGATTGCCTCTGTGATACCCGCGCGCACCGTGTCAAGCAACTGAACACGACGAACCTCGAGATCGGTCTCGGTCGCCGAGACGAGCTCTTCAAGTTGCCGGGCCGAGGTGACCAAGGCACCGAGACGCTCGCGATAGCTCGCCGTCTCGTCAACGACGAAACCGACCACGCCAAAGAGTGCGAGTCCCGTAAACCCGCCGGCAACAACGCGGTACGCCCAGTTCGGTGCATCATCGAGGCCGAATTCAGCGGCCTGCCACGCGATGAGTACGGCGCGAGTCGACTCGACAACGAAGTAGGCAAAAACCACTGCGGCAAAGCGCGCAGAGCTTCGAGTGTGAAAAAACAGATTGCCCACAATGCCGAGGGCGAGCGAAATGATCCACGCCCCACAAAACGCCACGAGCGTGACTGAATTCCAGGCGGTCACCGCTGTGGGGTCGACGCCCGCCTCCGATAGTGCGGTGCCCGCGCTGAGAACAATCAGAACGGGGAGAAAGACACGCTGGCTCAGCGCACCGGGACCAGCGATACGACGAACGATGTCGTACCGCCACGTGGTCATGAAGCCCGATCCGTTTCCTGCAAGAACTCCAAAACGGCATGGACGCGGGGGTTCGAGCCCTCGGGCACCTGAAGTGTTGCGTAGATTGCCGTGAGGTGAGCGACCACCGTCTTGAGTGAGAATCCGAATTCATCGGCAATCGCTTGATTGTTGAGGCCCCGCGCGACGGCCCGCAGCACCTCAAACTGACGTTTGGTCAGACGCGACACGCGTCCACCGGGCATCGCACGTGACCGATCAACCAAGGAGGGGTCGATGATCGAGCGCCCTCGTGCTGTCGCCGCAATCGTGCGGGTTAAGACTCCAAAGTCGGTAGATGACGACTTGGCGAGGTAACTCCAACCCGCGCGGGTTTCTTCGGGCAGTCCCAGAAACAACTCGAGCATGTCCGTCGCCGACAGCAGCAGAATTCCCGGCCGCGGGAATTTCGAGGATAACCAGACGCCCAGTCCCACGCCGTTCCCGTCAGGCAGGTCGATGTCGAGCACCGCGACATCGATTTCGGCATCCGCAAGCACGCTGCGGGCCTCGGTGGCCGACTTTGCGGTGCTGACGATCTCGAATCCGCCTACCGATTCGAGCGACGTGGCAACGAGGTCGAGAAAAAGGGGATTGTCTTCGACAATCGCAACACGAATAGGTCGAACTGGGGTTGAGTTCACGAGGTTAACCCTCGCGGTGCTCGTGACGCCCTGCAAGACAGATCTGGTGAAAACCCTTAAGCGAGGCGAACCATCCAGTTGTGGGTGTCTTCGACCCGACCGTACTGAATATCGGTGAGTTCCTGGCGCAGGCTCATCGTGAGTTCACCCGCGGGCGCCGTCGGATCGCCCACCGCGAAGTCGTGTGACAGCAGTTGACCAATCGGCGTGACCACGGCAGCTGTTCCACACGCAAAGACCTCGACGATGTCGCCCGATGCGACCCCGTCGCGCCACTCGGTGATGGTGATGTCGCGCTCCTCGACCGTGTGGCCGCGCTCACGCGCGAGCGTGATGATGGAGTCGCGCGTGATGCCTTCGAGAATCGATCCGGTGAGGCGCGGTGTGACGAGCGTGCCGTCTTTCTTCACCAGGAAGACGTTCATGCCGCCGAGTTCGTCAACGTGTGTGCCGGTCTCGGCGTCAAGGAACAGCACCTGGGCGCATCCCTTTTCGTACGCTTCCGTCTGTGCCACGAGGCTGGCCGCGTAGTTTCCACCACACTTTGCTGCACCCGTGCCACCTCGTCCGGCCCGGGTGTACTCGGTCGTGAGCCAGATTTTCACCGGTGCGACGCCGCCCTTGAAGTAGGCACCCGCCGGGCTGGCGATAACAAAGTACGACGCGCGATGTGCGGCGCGCACGCCGAGGAAGTTCTCGTTCGCAATCATGAACGGACGCATGTACAGGCTGGTTTCGGGAGCCGAGGGAACCCAGGCTGCGTCCACGGTCGCGAGCTGACGAATCGACTCCACGAAGTCGGTCACACTCAGCTCGGGCAGCGCGAGTCGACGAGCCGACCGCGCGAGACGGGCACCGTTGGCCTCGGGGCGGAACGTCCAGATGGAACCGTCCGCGTGACGATAGACCTTGAGGCCCTCAAAGATTTCTTGGCCGTAGTGGAGAACAGCGGATCCCGGTTCAATGCTTAACGGACCATACGGCTTGACGGTCGGATTGTGCCAGCCCTCATCGACTGTCCAGTCGATTTCAACCATGTGGTCGGTGAAATAGTTGCCGAAGCCCGGGTTGGCCAGAATCTCTTCGCGATGCGCTTCCGCGCGAGCCGACGCCGAGGGGGTCAGCGTGAAACTCAGCGGGAACGTCGTTTGATCGGTCGTGCTCATGTGTGCTGTCCTTGGGGTACGGGTGTACTTAAGCTAACTGTCTCAGACCAGACGCGCCACAATGGCGTCGCCCACCTCCGCGGTCGAGCGCGGTGATGAACCGCGTTCCGCGAGGTCGGCCGCGACAGCTGCCTGGATTTTCTCGCTCGCATTCGAGTAGCCGAAGTGGTCGAACAACATGGCGACCGACAAAATGGTCGCGGTGGGGTCAGCTTTTTGTTGTCCCGCAATGTCGGGCGCCGAGCCGTGGACGGGCTCAAACATGCTGGGGAATTCGTTGGTTGGGTTGATGTTGCCACTCGCGGCCAAGCCGATTCCGCCTCCGATGGCCCCCGACAAATCGGTGAGGATGTCGCCGAACAGGTTGTCGGTGACAATCACGTCGAAGCGCGACGGGTCGGTGACGAAGAAGATGGTTGCGGCATCCACGTGTAAATAATCGACGGCAACGTCGGGGAACTCGGGCGCGATGCGCGCAACGGAGCGTGACCACAGACCGCCGGCGTTGACCAGCACGTTGGTCTTGTGCACCCAGGTGAGCTTTTTGCGTCGCGTCATGGCGAGCTCGAAGGCGTAGCGAACCACGCGGTCGACACCATATGCCGTGTTGACCGACAGTTCGTTGGCGACCTCCGCCGGCGTGCCGGCACGCACAACGCCGCCGTTTCCGACGTACGGACCTTCGGTTCCCTCGCGCACGATGACGAAGTCAACGTTGCCCGGGTTCGACAACGGGCTCACGACCCCAGGAAGAATCTTCGTGGGACGCAAGTTGACGTAGTGGTCGAGGCTAAACCGCAGCTTCAGCAGAAGTCCGCGTTCGATAATTCCGGCCGGGATGCGCGGATCACCGGGCACTCCCCCGACCGCGCCCAGCAGAATCGCGTCGTGCGCGCGAATCAACCCGAGGTCGTCTTCGGTGAGCACATCGGTGGTTTCAATGAACCGGTCGGCACCGAGCGAGAACAGGGTCTTCGAGATTTCGAGACCCTCACTCGCGGCAACCGCATCGAGAACTTTGAGTCCTTCGGCCACCACCTCCGGTCCGATGCCATCGCCGGGAATGACCGCCAGGGAGAGAGTTTTCGACATGGTGAGGGGCTTTCGGCTCGTAACGGTTATTCGGTGATGTCGACTTCGAGCATGACGTCGGCATCGATGGCGGTACGCACCTTCTCGAGAAGGGCGTGGGGAACTGGTGAGTCAACAGTCAAGACGCTCAATGCCTTGCCACCGAGTTCTTGACGTGCAATCTGCATGCCGGCGATGTTGATTTGCGCCTCGCCGAATTCCTTGCCGTAGATGGCCACGATTCCGGGGCGGTCGATGTACTGCATGACAATCAGGTGAGCGTCGATCGGAACGTCAACCTCATAGCCGTTGATTTCGACAATCTTTTCCGTCTGCTTCGTGCCGACAAGCGTGCCCGAAACAGAGACCTGCGTGCCGTCGCTGAGCGCACCGCGAATCGACAACACCGTGCGGTACTCGGGGCTCTCCTCAAAGGTGAGGGTGCGAACGTCGATGCCCCGCTGCTCGGCGAGGAGCGGAGCGTTGACATACGACACCGACTCACTGACAACGTTCGTGAAGATGCCTTTGAGCGCGGCCAGACGCAAGACCGAGGTGTCGTACTTGGTGATCTCACCGCGCACCTCAACGTCGACACTCATCAGCGGGCTCGAGTGTGACAAGCCGGAGAAAACCTGACCCAGTTTTTCGAACAGCGGGATAGCCGGACGCACGTAGGGGTCGATCACGCCGCCCGCAACGTTGACCGCGTCGGGAACGAGGTCGCCACCGAGTGCCAGTCGCACCGAGTTGGCGACCGAGATGCCTGCCTTTTCTTGCGCTTCATCCGTGGATGCGCCGAGGTGAGGCGTCACGACAACGTTGGGCAGCGACAACAACGGTGAGCCGGTGGGCGGTTCGTTCACGAACACGTCGAGTCCTGCGCCGGCGATCTCGCCAGAGACGAGGGCGGCGTGCAGGGCATCCTCATCGATCAGCCCTCCGCGAGCCACGTTGACGATGTAGGCGGTCTTCTTCATCGCCTGCAGTTGAGGCGTGCTGATCATGCCGGTTGTCTCGGGCGTCTTGGGCATGTGAATCGTGATGAAGTCACTCTCGGCGAGCAGTTCATCGAGCGAGAGCAGCTGCACGCCGAGCTGTTGGGCGCGGGCCGACGTGACGTAGGGGTCGTACGCGACGACGCGCATGTCAAAAGCTTGCAACCGAGCGGCAATCAGCGCGCCAATTCGGCCCAGGCCGATAATGCCGATGGTTTTTTCGAAAAGTTCGGTGCCCGTGTAAGCGCTGCGCTTCCACTTGCCATCCGCGAGTGCGGCATGGGCGGCGGGAATGTGGCGGGCAAGGCTCAGAATGTGCCCGACAGTCAGTTCCGCGGCCGACACAATGTTCGATGTCGGCGCGTTGACCACCATCACACCGGCAGACGTTGCGGTCTTGATGTCGACGTTATCGAGGCCGACACCCGCACGAGCGATGACTTTGAGTGAGGGAGCGGCAGAAATCACCTCGGCGTCAACTTTCGTCGCGCTGCGCACCAAAATGGCCGACGCCGCCTTCACGGCATCGAGCAGCGCGGGGCGATCCGTGCCGTCGACCATGCGAATGTCGAAGTCGGGCCCCAACGCGTCGATGGTGGCGGGCGAGAGTTCTTCGGCAATCAACACGATGGGTTTGGTCACGAGCAAATTCTACCTTCGCTATGTTTCGGCAACTTTTCGTCGAGCGACTCGCTCACGGGTTGCGAGCGCCGATTCGAGCGCCCAGTCGAGCGCCCCTATTGAATGGCAAAAACGACGTCGAGATTCGACCACGCAAGCACGACATTCGCCCCCACGATGGCCGACACCAAGACGGCAAAAATCCACACGATGACGGATAGCCACAAGGTCATTTTGCGCGTCGCGAGCAACGCAACGACGAACACGACCACCGGTGCCAAAAGGTCAGTGGCGAGCACGAGCCAGCCAATGGGCTGAGGTTGCAGGTCGAGTTGCAGGCCGATTTGCAGCATGCCACTGACGTTGCCAATGCCTTCCCACACGTCATGCGCGAGAAGGAAGCCGAAGAATGCGACGAGAATCCAGCCGCCCACCCCGCGGTTCATCGCACCGCCAACGACAGGTAGGGCCAGGGAATCAAGATGACGGAGCCGACGAGAAGCATGAGGAGGCGCCACGCCACCGAGCGTGAAGCACCGAGTGCCAGCGTGCCCAGGAACCAGATGACGCCGCCGAGGGTGGCGAGCCAGAGTGATCCCACCCACATGAAAGACCCGACCGGATCGCTGATGGCGACGGGCGGGTTGAGCGCGATGATCAGCCAGGCAACCGAGAACAGCAGGTAGACGCCTGCGAAGAGTCCGAACACGACGAGGGCCCACGATGGCAACTGGGCTCGTTCACCCGAATCCATCAGCTCATCAAAGGTCGGCCGGTCGACTGACTCGTCGGTGGGTTGCGCCGTCGTGCGTGCCGTGTTCGGCGCATCTTCACGATCGGCCTCGCGCTTCTTCTTGGAAGACGACGAAGACGCCCCGGGCGAGGCGGCGCGATCAGGTTTATCGCCGAGCCAGCTCAGGGCGTCTTCGTCAGAGGTCATCGTGTGATGAACGGCACGCGACTAGCGTGCGGCCGAACCCTCGGTGTAGTCGTTGTCCTGCGGACGCCATGCGAACATCGCGCGCAGCTTTTGACCGACGGCCTCGATGGGGTGCTTGGCACCCTTTTCGCGCAGCGCCTTGAACTCGGGCGCTCCCGCGTCCTGGTCGTCGATGAAGCGCTTGGCGAAAGCGCCCGACTGAATGTCCGCGAGCACGGCCTGCATGTTCTTCTTGACGCTCGGGTCGATGACGCGGGGGCCAGAAACGTAGTCGCCGTATTCTGCGGTGTCGGAGACGGACCAGCGCTGCTTGGCGATGCCACCCTCCCACATGAGGTCGACGATGAGCTTGAGCTCGTGCAGCACCTCGAAGTAGGCGATTTCGGGCTGGTAGCCCGCTTCGACCAGCGTTTCAAATCCGTACATGACCAGCTGCGACGTGCCACCGCAGAGCACGGCCTGCTCGCCGAACAGGTCGGTCTCGGTCTCTTCGGTGAACGTGGTCTTGATTCCACCGGCGCGCAAGCCACCGATAGCGGCCGAGTACGACCAGGCCAGATCCCACGCGTGACCCGAGGCATCCTTTTCAACGGCGACAATCACGGGCACGCCACGACCGGCGACGTACTCGCGACGGACCGTGTGTCCGGGGCCCTTTGGTGCAACGAGAATCACGTCGACACCCTCGGGTGCGGTGATGTAGCCGAAGCGGATGTTGAAGCCGTGTCCGAAGACGAGCGTCTTGCCCGCAGTCAGGTTGGGCTCGATGTCGTCCTTGTAGAGGTGACGCTGCACCTGGTCGGGAGCAAGAATCACGATGACGTCAGCCCAGGCAGCGGCCTCCGCGGTCGGCAGAACCTTGAGTCCGGCCTCTTCGGCCTTGGCAATCGACTTCGAGTCGGGCTTGAGCCCGACAACAACTTCGACACCCGACTCATGCAGGTTCAACGCGTGCGCGTGGCCCTGCGAGCCGTAGCCGATGACGGCGACCTTCTTGGCCTTGATCAGGCTGAGGTCGGCATCCTTCTCGTAAAAAATCTCAGTCACAGTGTCTCTTTCGTTTTTCGTAGGGTGAACTCGTTGGTCGGGTGAAGTTAGTTCTTGTAGACGCGCTCGGTAATCGACTTGCCGCCTCGGCCGATGGCCAGCAGGCCCGATTGCGCAATTTCTTTGATGCCATAGGGCTCGAGCACCTTGAGCAGGGCCGAAACCTTGCCCGAGTCACCCGTGACCTCGATGACGAGCGCATCGGTGGCGACGTCGACGACGGATGCGCGAAACAGGGTGACCGCTTCGAGCACCTGCGACCGCGTGGCGTTGTCGGCGCGCACCTTGATCAGCATGTGCTCGCGCTGCACCGACTGCTCGGAATCGAGCTCGACAATCTTGATGACGTTGATGAGTTTGTTGAGCTGTTTGGTGACTTGCTCGAGGGGCAGGTCTTCGACATCGACGACAACCGTGATGCGTGACAACCCCTCGACCTCGCTCGGACCCACCGCGAGTGATTCGATATTGAATCCGCGTCGGGCAAAGAGGCCGGCGACGCGAGTCAACAGACCGGGCTTGTTCTCCACGAGGAGACTCAGAACGTGTGTGCTCATGCCTCGTCCCCTTACTCTTCCATGTCCCAGGTGGGCGCGTGATCTTTGGCATATTGCACGTAGCTGTTGCTCACGCCCTGCGGCACCATCGGCCACACCATGGCGTCGGCACTGACCACGAAATCAATCAGCACGGGCCGGTCGTTCGTCTCGAGTGCCAGCTTGATGGCCGCGTCCACTTCTTCTGCTTTGGTGACGCGAATGCCGAGCACGCCATAGGCCTCGGCCAGCTTCACAAAATCGGGGATGCGAATCGTGTCGTGACCGGTATTGAGATCGGTGTTGGAGTACCGACCGTCATAGAACAGCGTCTGCCACTGACGCACCATGCCCAGCGACGAGTTATTGATGACCGCGACCTTGATCGGAATGTTGTTGATGGTGCACGTGGCCAATTCTTGGTTGGTCATCTGGAAACAACCGTCACCGTCGATGGCCCACACAACGCGATCGGGCTGCGCCACCTTGGCACCCATCGCCGCGGGAACGGAGTAACCCATCGTGCCGGCGCCGCCGGAGTTGAGCCACGCGTTGGGTCGCTCGTACTTGATGAATTGGGCAGCCCACATCTGGTGCTGACCAACGCCGGCCGCATAGATTGCTTCGGGGCCGCTCAGTTCGCCGATGCGCTGAATCACGTATTGCGGAGCGAGCAGGCCATCCGACGGTTCGGAATAACCGAGCGGGTACTCTTCGCGCAGCTTGTTGAGCTTGGCCCACCACTCGGTCATGTTGGGCTGCTTTTTGCCGGCCGTTTCGGTGTACGCCGCGATGAGGTCGTTGATGACATCTTTCGCGTCGCCCACGATCGGCACGTCGGCGTGACGAATCTTGCCAATCTCAGCTGGGTCGATATCGACGTGGATGACCTTCGCATTCGGCGCGAACAAGGCCGCCTTGCCCGTGACCCGGTCATCGAATCGTGCGCCGAGGGTGATGAGCAGGTCCGCGTCTTGCAGCGCGAGAACGGCAGGAACCGTGCCGTGCATTCCCGGCATGCCCAGGTGGTGCGGGTGCGAATCGGGAACGGCACCACGCGCCATCAGCGTGGTCACCACGGGAGCACCCACGAGGTCAACAAGCTTGAGTAGTTCGGCCGATGCGTTGGCGCGGATGATTCCTCCGCCGATGTAGAACACGGGACGCTCAGACTCGAGAATCAGCTCGGCAGCAGCCTGAATCTGCTTACCATGAGCCTTGAGAATCGGCCGGTACCCCGGCAGGTCGACGACGGGAGGCCACGAGAAATCGAACTCGGCCTGCTGCGCATCCTTCGTGATGTCAACAAGCACCGGGCCCGGACGACCGGTCGACGCCACGTGATAGGCGGCAGCGAGGGTAGCCGGAATGTCTTCGGCTTTCGTGACCAAGAACGAGTGCTTGGTGATCGGCATGGTGATGCCGACGATGTCGGCCTCTTGGAATGCGTCAGTTCCCATCAAGTGGCTGAAGACCTGGCCGGTGATGGCCAACAGTGGAACCGAGTCCATGTAGGCGTCGGCAATAGCGGTAACCAAGTTCGTCGCACCTGGCCCACTCGTGGCGATACAGACGCCCACTTTGCCCGACGCGGATGCGTAACCTTCGGCCGCGTGACCCGCACCCTGTTCGTGACGAACCAGAATGTGGCGCAGATCTTTTGAGTCCATCAGCGGGTCGTACACCGGCAGAATCGCTCCACCGGGCAGACCGAAGACGTCGGCAATGCCCAGCTTTTCGAGACTGCGCACGACGCCCTCGGCACCGGACATTCGGGTGGATTTTTGGCTTGTTGCAGAAGTTGCCATGGGAATCACATTCCAATGAAAGAGTGAGAAAAGAGACGAGTCGGGAGAATTACCCGGTGATCGCTCCCTCAGAAGCGGAGTGCACAAGCGCGGCGTATTTGGCCAGCACGCCACGCGTGTAACGCGGAGGAAGCGGTTCCCAGCCTTGTCGGCGGGTTTCGAGCTCACCTGCATCGACGAGTAAGTCGAGCGTTCGAGCTGCGATATCGACCCGTATCAGATCACCATCGCGCACGAGAGAGATGGGGCCACCATCTACTGCCTCGGGTGCTACGTGGCCGATACACAGTCCGGTTGTGCCGCCTGAGAATCGTCCGTCTGTCAATAGTAGGACATCTTTGCCGAGGCCCGCGCCCTTGATCGCGGCGGTGATGGCCAGCATCTCCCGCATGCCCGGTCCGCCCTTCGGGCCTTCGTAGCGAATCACGATGACGTCACCGGCGTTGATCTTGCCTTCGGTCAGTGCATCCATGGCCGCACGTTCGCGCTCAAACACCCGAGCCGGACCCTCAAACACATCGAGGTCAAAGCCCGCGGTCTTCACGACGGCCCCGTCAGGGGCGAGGCTGCCGTGCAGAATCGAGATGCCGCCGTTGTGGTGCAGCGGGTTGTCGAGCGTGCGAATGACGTCACCGTCGATGGCGTCAATCTGCATGTCGGCGAAGTTCTCGGCCACGGTCTTGCCCGTCACGGTGAGGGCGTCGCCGTGAATGAGTCCGGCGTCGAGCAGAGCCTTCATCACGACGGGGACACCACCCACTCGGTCGACGTCGTTCATGACGTAACGTCCGAACGGCTTGAGGTCGGCGATGTGCGGGACCTTGTCGTTGATGCGGTTGAAGTCCTCGAGCGAGAGGTCAACCTCAGCCTCGTGCGCGATCGCGAGGAGGTGGAGAACTGCGTTCGTTGACCCACCGAATGCCATGAGCACGGCAATGGCGTTTTCGAACGCCTTCTTTGTCATGATGTCGCGCGCGGTGATGCCCTTGGCAATCAGATTCACCACGGCCTCGCCCGAACGGTGCGCGTAGTAGTCGCGGCGACGATCCGCGCTGGGCGGAGCAGCCGATCCCGGCAAGCTCATGCCGAGCGCCTCGGCAATCGACGCCATTGTGTTGGCCGTGTACATGCCACCACAGGCACCTTCACCCGGGCAGATTGCCTTTTCAATACGGGTGAGGTCTTCGACACTCATCTTTCCGGCTTTGCACGCACCGACCGCTTCGAACGCGTCAATGATGGTGACCGCTTTTTCGGTGCCGTCGGAGAGGCGAACCCATCCCGGTGCAATCGTTCCGGCATATAAGAACACACTCGCGAGATCCAGGCGAGCGGCTGCCATGAGCATTCCCGGCAACGACTTGTCACACCCGGCAAGAAGAACGGAGCCGTCGAGACGCTCGGCGTTCATGACGACCTCCACCGAGTCGGCGATGACCTCGCGCGACACGAGAGAAAAGTGCATTCCCTCATGTCCCATCGAGATGCCGTCCGAAACCGAGACCGTGCCAAACTGCAGCGGGTATCCGCCACCGGCGTGGACACCCTCTTTCGAGGCCTGCGCGAGACGGTCAAGACTCAGGTTGCACGGCGTGATTTCATTCCACGAGCTGGCCACGCCAATCTGGGGTTTGTCCCAGTCTTCGTCGCCCATTCCCACGGCGCGCAGCATTCCGCGGGCCGCTGCTTTCTCGATACCGTCTGTGACGTCGCGACTACGGGGCTTCATGTCTGGCTTCGGCATGGCATAAGTCTACGCATGCCCTAACTTCACAGGTTTCTCCCCCTAGGCTCGCAGACGTGATGAAAATCGGAATGAGCGCAGGCTGCGTCTATCCCCTCTCGGTTGATGACGCGTTCCGCCTTTCCGCGGACGCCGGATACGACGGTGTCGAGGTCATGGTGACCAACGACAAGACCACACAATCGGCGGATGCGCTGCTCGCGCTCGCCGACGAACACGAGCAGCCCATCCTGTCGATTCACGCACCCGTGTTGCTGCTGACCCACTTTGTTTGGGGGCGCGACCCGCAGATCAAGCTCGAGAAGTCCGCCGAACTCGCAGCGGCCGTGGGTGCGTCAACGGTCGTTGTGCACCCGCCGTTTCGGTGGCAAGCCACGTATGCCGAAAAGTTTCTCGACATCGTGCGTCAGACGCACCAAAACACGGGTGTCGAGATTGCCGTCGAGAATATGTTCCCCTGGGCGGTCGGCGGACGATCGGTGCAGGCGTACGCGCCCGGTCCCGACCCGCGCGAACTCGACTGCGACCACATCACGCTCGACTTTTCGCACGCCGCTTTATCGGGCCACAACAGTCTCGACTTGGCGAAAGACTTCGGCGAGCGCCTGCGCCACGTGCACCTCTGCGATGGAGCAACGACGGGTGACGACGGCCGGATCTTTGACGAACACCTGCTGCCCGGTTACGGCATTCAGCCCGTTGCCGAGACGTTGCAACACCTGACTGCCATCGGTTGGCAGGGTCATATCGTCGCCGAGATCAACACGCGCAAGGCGAAGAACGAGACCGAGCGCCTCGCCGCCCTGGTCGAAACGCTCGAGTTTGCTCGAACGCACACGTCGCCGATTACCGCACATCCCATCACAGCCGCGTAACCGACGTCGCGGTCAATTCGCGGGCACTTCGCAGTCACCCCGTGTCGCAGTAGCCTTGAGGAAAGCGTCTGGCACATCATCTCGACGACGACGGAGGAATCATGCGCAAGTTCTTACTGAACACGACCGTGCTCGGAGCCCTCTTTGGTGGGGTTTCCGTCGTTCGCGCGACCGTGAAAGGCCCTCGGGATTGGCGCACGTGGTTGATGTGGACCGGTTGGGGTATCTCGCTCGCGGTGGCCATCGGCACTGTGGTGAAAGAGGCGCAAGAAATCGAGCTCGAAGACGAGGGCTACACGTTCTAGACCTGTGTCGGTCTAGACCCGTTCGCCTCACGCCATGACGTCGCCCCTCTCGAGCTACGACCCGCACGAGTACGACCACAGCCACCCCAACATCTCGGGCGGCTGGCTGCGCGCTGCCGTTTTTGGGGCGATGGATGGTCTGGTCTCGAACATCGCACTCATCGCCGGTATTGGGGCCGCGGGTGCGAGCGCTCCCGTCATCGTCATCACGGGAATCTCCGGACTCGTCGCGGGCGCCTTCTCGATGGCCCTCGGTGAATACACATCCGTCAAGACCGCGAACGAACAGGTCGATTCCGAGCTCGCCGTCGAAATCGAGGCTCACAAGCGCAACCCCGAGGGCGAGCGACACGAACTTGTGGTGATGTTCATGAAAATGGGGATGTCCCCGCCCACCGCACTCGCGGCAGCCGACGAGGTGCACCTCGACGATCAGCGCGCCGCGCGCATCCACATCACGCAAGAGCTCGGACTCGACCCGCAATCGAAGCCATCCCCATGGATTGCCGCCATGAGCTCGTTTGCGATGTTTGCCGCCGGGGCGTTTGTTCCACTCATCCCCTATGCGCTCGGCTTCACGTCACTCGTTGCCGGTCTCGTGGCGGGCGCCATCGGTCTTCTCGTCGCCGGTGGCGTGGCCGCGCGCTACACCCGCAAGAGCTGGTGGCGCTCGGCAGCGCGGCAGTTGATTTTCGGCGCACTCGCGGTGGGTGCCACGTATCTCGTCGGTCTGCTCGTCGTCACACTGGGAGGAAACCTTGGAGCGTAATTACTCAGGAAAAATGGTGCTCATCACGGGTGCCAGCTCGGGACTCGGCGCCGATTTTGCGCGCGCGTTCGCCGCGCGAGGATCTCGACTCATTCTCGTTGCGCGCCGCGCGGACCGCCTGAACGAGCTGGCCGCCGAGCTCCACGAGGCGCACGGCACCGAGTGCGTGGTTATCCCGTGGGATCTCGGCACGTGGCGCGCCGGGTCGGATCTGGCGGCCGAAGTGTCACGGCGTGGACTGCGCGTCGATGTTGTTGTCAACAACGCGGGCTTTGGCACGCACCGTGCGATTGCCGACGAAAATGCCGACACCGTCGCGTCCGAAATCGCCTTGAATGTGGGCGCACTCGTCGACCTGTCTCGGGCGTTTTTGCCGGGCATGATCGCGCGCAACGACGGCGTGATTCTCAACGTCGCGAGTACGGCGGCGTTCCAGTCGCTCCCCTATCTGGGCGTGTATGCCGCAACCAAGGCGTTTGTTCTTTCCTTCACGGAGGCGCTGTGGGGCGAGTTGGAAAACACCGATGTGCAGGCCCTGGCGCTCTGCCCGGGACCGACGCGAACCGAGTTTTTTGACGTCGCCGGATCGGATGCGATTGCCGGCCCGTTGCAGGAATCACCCGTCGTCGTAGCCAAGGCCATGAAGGCGCTCGACCGTCGCCGACCGAAACCGTTTGTCATTTCGGGTACGGGTAACTGGTGGGGCGCGGCGGCCTCGCGCTTTGCGCCGCGCAAGACGGTCATTCGTCTCGGTCGGAAGATCATGCTGGCGAATCGTCCGCACTAACAGCCTGAGGCGTTGGCACTCTCACGCCGTCTAACATCGGGGACTTACTTCGTCTATGCTCGACGGCTGGTGGCCAAGAAAAGTTGAATGGTCTGCCGTGAACTCATATTCACAAGCTGGAGAGTCATGAAGAACCGATTTCTTGTGCTGAGCGGCACAGCCGTCGTCGCAGCCCTCGAACTGTCGTTGTCTGTCACCCCCGCGTTCGCGAACAACCCAGCTCTCACGAGTTACGTGGTCGATCCATCGACCTATCGCTCCGGGGAGACCGTCACAATGATTGCCAACGGCTCGACCAGCGGCACGTATGCCTTCAGCGGGTGCGAATTCACGGTGTTGAACGGCCTGCCGTTGTACCAGCAGAACATTTCCGAGAACAATTACCTCCAGGCGGGCGCGACGACCGGAAGCACAAACCCCTTTGCCGACACGATGACCTATCGCGTTTACGGCTACGCGGGCGTCAGTTGTTCGGACCCGGTGAGCGGCACGCCGACCTTTGATACTGGCATCACCACGGTCACGCCTCAGATAGAAATTGACCCGATTCTTCTCACCGTGGGGACAACGCCGCCATCGAGCAGTCCCTACACAACGAAATCGGCAACAGGCAATTCGCCATTCGCATGGACCACGGGTGGTTGGTTCACTGCGATGTCAGATAGCGACTGCGCCATCACGCCCGGTGGCGCTGGCGCCCCTTCCCTGCCTGCTGGCGTCACACTCGATGACACGGTGTCGCCCGCAGGCGATGCACCGACGTTTACACTCCAGGGCTCACCAGCGGCTGGATCGGCTGGCGAGTACAAGCTGTGCGTTTCACTCTCGGACGGCTCAGTTACGCTCCCCGCCTGGGCAACGATTACGGTAGCCGATTCGGCCCTCCCGGCAACAGGATTGGATGCCACTGCACTTGGTCTCGCCGCGCTTTCGGCACTCGTGACTGCCGCACTCGGTCTCGGATTCGTCGTGCGCCGCCGCCACGCCTGACGTCAGCGTCGCTCTCGTGCATTGTTAGCCCGCGAGCGCTCGCGTGAAGTCGCTCACCGTAATGGTGTCGAGCACCTGACCCTCGGCGTCAATCACGAGTAGTTGCCCGTTGATCACACGTGGATCGAGCTTCTGCAATCGCTCGATTGTCTTGGGATCTTTCGGCAGCTTCTCTTGAGCAATGGCATCGAGAAGTGTGGAACCAACCTGCTCGAGACCCTTCACCGCGATGAGTTGGCGCGTGCAGAAGTAGGCGTCACCGCCACCAGTGAAACCTCCCGCGTCTCGGAAAACACATCCCACGGGCATGTCGGCAACGGGTTGCGTCGGGGCATCCGCAACCTCAATGGCGGCCCGCCAACCGTCGAGTTGGGCCTGAGGCCAGGCCGCGGGAGATGCAACGCCCACGGCTCGAGGAATGAATCCCGTCAACGAGAAGACAAAGAGCACGACAAGCAACAGGGCGGTGTGGGCGGGCGACGGTGCCGACGACCGGTGCGCCCAGAAGTCCATGGCAGGTGGCAAGCAGAGGCCAATGAGCACGAGACACAGCAAGAAGATGATTTTTCGCGAACCGTAATGGGCGCCAGATCCTGTCGCCCACGAGTCGTAATAGACGATGGCGAGGCAAAACGCGACGAACAGCGCGACCGGAGCGACGCTCAAGATTTTGAGCTGGTTCCCGGCCGTTTGTGACACGCGCGTTTTGCGGGCACTGGCGACGGCGAAAGCAACTGTCGTCAAGCTCGCGACCGCGACGAGGATGAGCGCCCAGTCGGTCACAGGGGTTCCTCCTTCGGCCACAACAAGTGACTGAACGGGGATGCCCGAGGGTGACGATTGCGATGAGAGGTAGCCCAAGTCGGGAAGTTCGTTATACAAGGTCATAGCGGCATTCAGAGCGACGAGTGCCACGGTCCACCGAAATTCGCCGGGCGAGAGCGAACGGCGAATGACGAACGGTAGCGCGACGCCCGCAAACGCGACGCTGAGCGAGAAATAGTTCAGGGGCAGCCAAATTGACCCAAGCGATGACAGCAAGAACACGACCACAAGCCATATGCGGTTGCTCTTGCCCACATGCAAGGAAAGTCCCATGGCATAAATGGCGACGACAGCCACAGTTTCGACAGTCAAGTGTCCAAACGACACATCGAGCAGGAGTCCCGCAATCACAACAATCGTGGCAATCACGTAACCGCGCGCGTGGCTTCGGGCCGAACCAAGATTGGGTTCCCGCAACGATCGGCGGTAGAGAAAAGGGCTCGTCGCGAGGGGAGCGAGCACGATGACGATGCCGTGGCTAAATACGACTCCGAGCGCGGTCGCAGCAACTTGGTTATCTCCACCGAGCACGACCTGTGACGTCACGTGGGCAAATGCCACGCCAATAACAACGATGATCGCCTCGATACCACTATTGCCTCCCGCGACTGACACGGGTGATCCGGTTGCGAGCTGTGACGCAAAGTTGATCCACTTTGCGTTGTCTTCACCCGAGCCCAACCATGCGAGCGAGGCCAACGGCGAGAAAACGTTCGTCGACGCCAAAACTCGATTGACGATGAGAAAAAGCATCGTGCCGGCGGCAACCGAAAAGACGACAATGTCGGCGCGCCCGAACCGACGGGCGCGCGGCGAGAGCACCACAATTACGGTCGCCACCGCGACAAACGAGACCATTGTGACTGCGGCGAGGGTCTCGCCGCCCAGTGTTTCGTCGGCCGTGCCGTTCACGAGTAGCGCGGTCGATTGAAGAAATTCGGCACACACCGCCGCCACCGCAAGTCCACCCATAATCGCCGCGCTGAGGTGCAAGGCACTCCGTGTCCAGATAATGACGATCGCGCTGCACAGCACGACGACAACAGCGAGAACAAAAGACAGCACCACGGAATTCCCCCCAGACAAAGACGGCGACCGAGACGAAAGCCTCTTTGCCGTATCCCGCGCTCAGACTAGCAGTCGACCTAGGACGTGCCCCCGGGTGGCGTCACGAAGAAAATCGGTAACCACTGCGGATGATGCGCATAGACGAGCACGAGAAACACGACCACATCAAAAAGCAGATGAACGGTAATGATGTAGTACACCGAACGACTCTTCTCGAAAATCCACCCCTGGATGAGGGCGAATGGCAGGGTCAGCGCAGGACCCCACGACCGATACCCCAACTCCCACAAGAAAGACACGAACACGACGGCCTGCAGTGCATTCGCCACCCAGAACGGGAAGTGCCGGCGCAACAGCGCGAAAACAACGCAGATAAAGAAGAGTTCGTCCCAGATACCGACGAAACCCACCCCAACGAAGAGACGTGCAATTTCACTGGGGCTTTCGACGGCGGGCCAGTTGAGATAACTTCCCGACGTGATGAAATAAACCGGCAGGATGCCGTAGCCCAACACCAACACGGCCGCCAGCCATGCCCACTCACCCCGCGTCCAGGGTTCGCCCGGTCGACCCGGGAATCGCACCGCGTGATCGCGAAAAACAAAGCGACTCATCACATAGGGAAAAACCACGCTGATCGTGAGCACGGTGCCCATCACGGCAATATTGCCCCACTCGAGATTGGCCTCGACCGAAATCAGGCTAATCAGAAAGAGTGGGGCGGCCACGAGGAACAGGTCACGGGCCAACACACGATTGCGGGCGAACGCCAGCGCGAGACCACCCGGCAACGCAACATAACCGAGCCACGGGAATGTCGGTGAGTCACGAAAAACAAACAGTGCGGGGGCAGCTGCGACGATCAACCCCGCGGCGAGCACCTCGTCGAGACGCGAACGCATGGCGCGCATCCGGCTACCCCTCTCGCGTCGTGTCCGAGAGGAATTCGAGCACGGCATGCACGCGCGGGTTGGCCTCATCGGGAATCTCGAGCGCCGCGTAAATGGCGGTGAGGTGGTTGACGACAGAGTTCAAAGAGACGCCGAGCTCTTCGGCGATTGCCTGATTCGAAAGACCCCGGGCGACGCACCGCAAGACATCAAATTGACGCGGGGTGAGTTTGGATACGCGACTGCCGACCCTCGGCCTCGAACGGTCAACCAATGCCGGGTCGATCACGCTGCGGCCGCGGGCGGTGGCGACAACGGTGCGCGCAAGTGCCGAGGCATCCGTGGTCGACGTCTTCGAGAGATAGCTCCAGTTCTCGCGCACGTCGGCGGGCAAGCTCAGGAAAAGTTCGAGCATGTCATTCGACGAAAGCAACACCACACCGGGCTTAGGAATGTTGCGGCTGAGCGCGACACCCAACCCCACGCCATTCCCGTCGGGTAGGTCGATGTCAAGCACGGCGACGTCGACATCCTGGTCGTCGAACTTGGCTCGGGCATCTGCCACGGTTGCGGCGGTGAAAACGACCTCGATGTCGGTTTCCTGACGAAGGGCCGTCGCCAGCAGGTCGAGCATCAGCGGTTGATCTTCAACAATCGCAACACGGATTGCCGCATGACTCACGGTGGTCTCACAAACTCGAAAGGGCGAAGCGCGAGGGCTCGGCCCCCGCAGAACGATTCTTACTCTCGCGTGTCCCGACCGTCGGGGCAAATTGAGCGAGCCACCGACCTAAAGCCAGTTTCGCCACTTGAACACCCAGTAAAGGGCGATAGAGGCGAGCACCGTCACGCCCACCGAAACCCACACGCCCCATTCCTGTCCGTACCCGGGGTAGGGAATGTTCTGACCATAGAACCCGGTGATTGCCGTGGGCACGGCGATGATGGCCGCCCAGCTCGTGACCTTTTTCATGATGAGATTCATGCGATTGCCCTGAATGGTGAGATTGGTTTCGAGCAACGTCGTGACGAGGTC
>CANGKD010000016.1 GCA_947454495.1 Actinomycetota bacterium | reverse complement strand
GTCATCTGTTCTCCTCGGGAGTGGTGAGTTGATTGGCTACGTCGTGTGGGAGCAAACCGTAGGGTGACCCACCGACAGTGCCCTGTGTGGAGCGGCTCGTGAGTGGTCGTCGTCTAGCCTGTTGCTCAGGCTCAGGCTCAGGCTCAAGCGAAGGGAAAAGGTGATGTGTGGACGGTACGTTGTCGCGCGCACCCTGGGTGGCGAGCTCCCGGAACTCTTGTCGAGTCTGCCCGGCTGGCCCGCACAGTATGAGAACTTCAACATTGCGCCCACGACCGATGTGCCCATCGTGGTCGAAGACGTGGAGACAACGACAGGTGAGGTCATCCGTCACGCCGATCTCGCGTATTGGGGCCTCGTGCCCGCGTGGAAGCAATCATTCACGCAACGACCACAACCCATCAACGCACGCATCGAGACAGTGGCGACAAATGGAATGTTTCGCCAGGCATTTCGCTACCGGCGGTGCCTCGTGCCGGCATCGGGGTACTACGAATGGCACGTGGGCGCAGACGGTGTTAAGCAACCGTTCTTCATCCACGCACCCCATGGGTTGGTCTTTGCGGGAATATTCGAAGATTGGGGCACGGATACGCGCGACGCACGTCGTTCGATGGCGATACTGACGCGCCCCGCGGTGGGACCCGCGGCGGTCCTTCACGATCGACTTCCCGTCATGCTGACGCCCGACGGGTATTCGCGGTGGCTCGGTCACGATTTCGCGAGTGCTGGCGAGGCGTTCGACCTCGCCATGGCGCAGAGCGAGCACGTTGCCGGGTCACTACAGTTTCATGCCGTCGACCGTCGGGTGGGAAACGTTCGCAACAGCGGGCCCGAGCTGTGCGAACCCGTCGCCCCGTCGCCATCCGTAGGATGAAGCAATGGCATCCCCCAAAAAACTGACTACCGAATCCGGTTCACAGCCGGTCACCACTCCCGCAGAATCAGCGTCGCCGCCCGCATTCCGGTCGATGGGTTTTTGGAAACCCGTCATTCTGTTCACGATTATGGAAACGGTAATCGTCAGCTTGATCCTCGTGATTTTTGCCTGGCCTCTGGTCAATGCCAAGCCCGTTGCTCTTCCCGTGGGCATCGTCGGACCCACCTCGGTCACGGCCGCCGTGGAAGAGGCTGTCAATGGCCAAGCTCCGGGTGCCTTTATCTGGACCGAATTTGAGACCGCGGATGCGGCCGTCTCCGCAATCGCGCAACGCGAGGTCTACGGCGCCTTCGTGTTGAGCGACGCAGGACTCGACGTCATCACGGCCAGCGCGGCGAATGCCGCCGTGGCGCAGGTCTTGACGCAGGTCGGCCAGCAAATTGCGGACGCCACCGCACGCAGTTACGGACTCACGGTGTTGAGTCCGAGGGTGACCGACGTCGCACCGCTGCCCGCTTCCGATTCGCGTGGCGCCGGACTGTCGGCCGCGGCGCTACCCCTCGTCATCGCCGGAATCGTGGCGGCGTTGCTCGCGACGATTCGCATGCGTTTCTATCGGCAACGCGCTGTGTTCGTGGCGAAGGTCTCGTTTGTTGCCGGTGCCGCCATTGCGGGCATCCTGCAGGGACTCGGCATTCTGGTCGGGAACTGGTGGCTCGAATGGCTCGCGATTTCTGTGGGTATTGCGGCCGTTGGATTCGTGCTGGTCGGACTGCAATCATTGTTCAAGTTCCCTGGCATCATCGTCGGCATTTTGTTGTTCTTCATCATCGGGAATCCCATCTCGGCGACGGCACTGCCGGTGGAGTTCTATCCCGGTCCGCTCGGTAATTTTGGTCAGCTGTTGCCGTTGGGCAGCGAGATCAGCTTGCTCCGACGCATCTCGTTCTTCCCGGATGCGCCTCAAACGACGCAGTGGATCACCCTTGTGGCGTGGACCGCGGTGGGAGCAGTTTTGCTTTTGGCCGGCGTGACGTTGCAAAAAAAGCGTTCGAGGGCGCACACTTAGAACAGACCACCGGGAATAGTTGCCCGGCGCTGGCGGTTATTCGTCAGCACTAACCGAACAAAGGAGTGCTCATGGCAGTGTCAAACATCAAGCTGGAAGCCCCCTCGGCCACCGTTGGTGGCGGCGAAGGTGGCGGTTGCTGCGGCGGTAGCTGCGGTTGCGGCAGCAAGTAACGCGAAACGCGTTTACTGAACAAGACTGAAAAGCCAGCAGAAAAGCTAGCTCGCGCGAAGGCCTCGGAGATTCTCCGGGGCCTTCGTTGTGTGACACGCCCTACTCACACACAGATCCGTCTTTGTCGGCGTCACGGTAAAACTCATATTCGGGATCCACGCCGCGGATGTAGGGACCGTATCCATTTGCTTTCGCAATCGTGCACGTTCCGAAGTCGGGGTCAACCACTCCGTCTCCTGACCCGCCGCCGCCAACGGGTGGCGCACCATCGACCGCGTTGGGGTTGATGGTCACGGTGGCACGCTCGGGCACCGCGACCGTGAGGGTTGAACAGGAGCTCAAGATGCGGGTGACGGTGTCGCGCTCCAGCGAGTCAACGGTCAAATTCCAGCGCCACTTCACGCCCACCCAGGTCGCGACGTAGTCGCAATAGAACTCGCTGTTCGGTGGCAACCAGCGCGCCGGGTCCTGATCACTCTTCGATCGGTTGGACGATGCCGACACCGCCAGCAGGCTCGCGGCGTAGCCGAGGTCATTGCCGAACGCGGCGCGCGTTGTACCCGTCCAGGCCCACGCACCCGAAACCCAGGCCTCTTTAAGTGGGACGAAATGATCGATATCGATGTCGCCGGCATTAGTGAACCACGTTCCGTCGTAGGCCGAGTACCAGCTGCCGGTATCGATTGTGCACGAACCGTGGGCAGAGACGGCGGATGCGCTTTCAAGCTTCAGCACTTCGGCTCGAGTGTCGCATCCGTCGCCATTGGCGTCACTCCACACGTTGAACAGGTCGCGGTTGTATCCGGTGTGCGAGCTCGGACTGTCGTCTTCGGGCAACTCGGCGAGCAGCGACATGAAGGTTGCGGCATCACCCGTCGCTGTGGCGTGGAGTGACGGTGTCGGGGTCGGCGTCGGAGAAGCGGATGCCCGTGACGACGGATTGCTTACCGCTGGTGTTGGCCTCGGCATGACCGACGAACCCGCTGCGGAAGAGTTCAGGCTTCGATTAGCGGCGGTTCCTACGGCCACGATCGTGGAAAAAGTTACCAGCAGCGCAAAAAGCACCGCAGCGAGAACACCGAGTCGAAACGCGTTCGATCGACTGTCCCACCAGCTACCCATGCGGTCAAGGCTAGTCGGCGCGCGCGACACCAGTCGTGTGTGCGTTGCGTCGCGGTTGCGCCTAGTGTTCATTGTCATGGGGAAGCGACTTGCGGTAGTCACGGGTGCGACCGGTTATATCGGCGGGCGGCTCGTTCCCCGCTTGCTGGACGCGGGTTTTGACGTGCGCGTATTCGTTCGCAACGCCGAAAAACTGCGTGATGTGCCGTGGCGACGCCGCGTCGACATCGTCGAGGGTGACATGGGCTCACGCGCGGCGCTCGACGAGGCCTGTCGTGGGGCTGAGGTCTTCTACTATCTCGTGCACTCGATGGGGCAGGCGGGCGACTTCGAATCCCTCGAAACCGCCGCGGCCACCAACGCGGCGCGGGCGTGCGAGGCGGCGGGAGTGCGTCGCATCGTGTACCTCGGAGGACTGCATCCGGCCTCAACCGACTTGAGCAAGCACCTTCGTTCGCGCGCCGAAGTCGGTCAGATCTTGCTCGAGAGCGGCGTTCCCACACTCGCGCTCCAGGCCGGCGTCATTATCGGATCCGGGTCCACGAGCTTCGAAATGATTCGACACCTCACGGATGTGTTGCCCATCATGACGGCCCCCAAATGGGTGGGTAATCTGATTCAACCCATTGCCGTTCGGGACGTGCTTTACTACCTGATTCGGGCTGCCGATGTTCCGGCATCCGTCAACCGCACCCTCGATATTGGTGGCCCCGACGTGTTGACCTATGGCGACATGATGAATGAGTACGCCGTCGAAGCGGGCATGCGCAAACGCACCATCATTCGTTTGCCGGTGCTGACTCCCTACCTCGCGAGTCAGTGGGTGAATCTCGTGACGCCCATTCCGCGGGCCCTCGCCGTGCCGATTATCGCGAGCCTGCAACACGATTGTGTGATGAGTGAACACGATGTGGATGCGCTGATTGCGCAACCCGAAGGCGGGCTGACCTCGTACCGCCGTGCCGTGCACCTCGCCCTTGAGCGCATGGCCGCCGGCGACATCGAGACGAGTTGGCAAAACACGTCCATTGCGTCGGCACCGAGTGACCCACTTCCGACCGACCCCGAATGGGCCGGATTTACCGTCTACACCGATCAGCGCACGCGCGAGTGCGCCGCCAACGCGGACGAATTGTGGTCGGTGATCGAATCAATCGGTGGAGACAACGGCTGGTACTCCATGCCGATGGCCTGGGGTGCGCGTGGCGCGATCGACAAACTCGTCGGGGGAGTGGGGCTTCGTCGTGGACGCACGAATGCGACCGTGTTGCGCGCGGGTGAGGCCCTCGACTGGTGGCGCGTCGAACGAATCGACCGAGGTCGGTTCCTGCGACTGCGGGCAGAGATGAAGGTTCCCGGTCGCGCGTGGCTCGAGCTTTCCGCCGAGGTCGTCACCCCGACAACCTCGAGATATCGACAGCGCGCCATCTTTTTTCCGAAGGGCCTCGCGGGTCGTCTCTACTGGTTGTCGGTTCTTCCGTTTCACGGGTTGATCTTCCCGGGAATGGCCAAACGCATCGTCGCCGAGGCAGCCAGAATTTCAAAAGAGAATCACACACCGTTCATAGCGAACACATAGACGCCGATCGCATCCTTGAGTCACAACCTGAGGCGTGAAGAGCCATCAGCACACCAACGCAAGGAGAAAATAATGGCTGACAAGAAGCCGGTCTACAACCCGTCCACCTCTGACGACTCCACGGCGTCGTCCTCGAAGGCGCCGACACGCACCTCGAGCTCGTCCGGTCGCAAGCTGGGAACGGGCGCGATCGTCGGAATCACCGCAGCTGGCCTCGCGCTACTGATCGGCACGAGTGTGGCTGGATCTGCCATCACGTTGGCAATCGCACACAACGACCGCGGACACGTTGCCGAAGGCGCGCTCGGCGGCCACGACGGTGGCCGTGATGGTGGTCGTGATGGCGGCCGTGATGGTGGCCGTGACGGTGATCGCGGCGGCAAGGTCCAGCTTCCCGGTGGACAGATGCCCGGCGGTCAGCTCCCCGATGGCCAGATGCCCGGCGGTCAGCTCCCCACCGGCCCCAACATGACGCCGGACGTGACCCCGCCGGCGAGCTAGCCCGTCGCGAGCTGGCTTACGAAACACGCGCGTGTCGCGCATCCGATAACCCGAACGGATGCGCGACACGCGTTTTTCGCGGGAATGCAGACTGGCTGTGCGTGGTTACCTCGAGTAACGCGAGAAAGTAGACCCCATGGCACACCAGTCAGAAGTAGTTCTCGATATCGAAGGCATGACCTGCGCAAGCTGCGTTGCTCGGGTGGAGAAGGGGTTGTCGACGCTCCCCGGTGTCGCTGCATCCGTGAACCTCGTCACGAATTCTGCTCGGGTGGAGTATCCCGACTCGGTGAGTACGGATCAGCTCGTCGCGGCGGTGACGTCACTGGGTTACACCGCCCATGTTGTAAATCCGCAGGCGAGTGGCACCGTCGCGGCGATGGAACGTCCGGTCATCTCTCTCTCGGCACTTCGTCTGTGGGTGTCCGTCGCACTCACCGTGCCAGTCGTCATTCTTGCGATGGTTCCCGCGTGGCAATTCGCGGGATGGCAGTGGCTTTCTCTCGTGTTGGCCACGCCCGTTGTGTTCTGGTGCGCCTGGCCGATACACCGAGCCACGGTTCGCGCGCTCCGCCACGGATCCCTCACGATGGACACGTTGATATCGCTGGGCACGCTCGTTGCCTGGGGCTGGTCGGTCTACGCGCTGTTCTTTGGAATGGCGGGTATGTGGGGGATGACCCACGGCATGGCGTTCTTCGCGTGGCAACAGGATCCGACGGCAAACATCTACTTCGAGACGGCCGCCGGCGTGACGACCTTCATTTTGCTCGGTCGATGGCTTGAAGAACGCTCTAAGCGTTCCGCGGCGTCGGCACTCGACGAAGTGGGCAAGCTTCAGGCCACCAGCGCGGCGGTCATTCGCGACGGGAGTGAACGCGTCGTTCTCATCGCGGACCTGCGCGTCGACGACGTGGTTGTCGTGCGCCCGGGGGAAACAATCCCGGTTGACGGCACGATTGTGCATGGCTCGAGCTCTATCGATATGAGTGCCCTCACGGGCGAGTCTCTGCCCGTCGACGCACACGAGCACGACGAGGTCTCCGCCGGCACCGTTGTTCTAGACGGACTCGTGCACGTTCGCACGCGTCGAGTGCATGAGAACACTCGGCTCGCCCAGTTGGGTGCCCTCGTTGAGCGGGCGCAGCTGCGCAAGATGGCAGTGCAGCGCCTTGCCGACCGAATCTCTGCTGTCTTCGTTCCGTCCGTCATTGGTGTCGCGATTGTCACGGCAATCGTGTGGTTGGCCATCGGTCAATCGCTGGCGAGTGCCCTGACGGCAGCGGTTGCCGTCATTGTCATTGCGTGTCCGTGTGCGCTCGGCTTGGCGACTCCCGTCGCTCTCATTGTGGGCACGGGACGTGCGGCCTCGCTGGGCATCATCATCTCGGGGCCCGAAGTGTTGGAGCGATCGGCAGCGCTCGACACGATTGTGCTCGACAAGACCGGAACAATCACGTCGGGCGTAATGTCGGTAATCCGTATCGAGGCTCTCCCCGGCGTCGACGCAGCAGCGGTGGCCGCTATGGCAGCGGCCGTTGAGCGTGGCTCGGAGCATCCCATTGGACGTGCTGTCGTCGCGTACGCACAAACCATGTCACTGCCACCCGCGAGTTCCACGGGTTTTCGCGCGCTCGCCGGGGGAGGTGCCGTTGCGACGGTCAACGGGCTCACTCAACTCGGCCTCGTCGACACCGAGGCGCGCGTTGGTCGACTCGACTGGCTTGTCGAAAATGGCTCGGTGCTAGACGAATCCCTCGAAATGTCGGTGACCCAGGCGGCCCAATCCGGCATGAGCAGTGTGGGAGTGGCGTGGGACGGCCGCGTCCGCGGAGTCATTCACGTTGCCGACTCGGTTCGCACTGACTCCGCGCACGCCATTTCGCGGTTGCGCGCATTGGGACTTGACCCCGTCATGATCACGGGCGATTCCGCTGACACGGCCTCGGTCATTGCGGCGCAGGTGGGCATTGACCGCGTCCACTCTCGCGTCACGCCAGAAGACAAGGTGGCATTTGTTGCGGATGCGCAACGGACCGGTCACGTCGTCGCCATGGTCGGCGACGGCATCAACGATGCCGCCGCCCTCGCGCAAGCCGACATCGGTCTCGCGATGGGAACGGGCACCGACCTGGCCATCGCGGCGAGTGATGTCACCCTCGTGCGTGGCACACTGTCGGCTGCCGTCGACGCGATTGTGCTCTCACGAAAGACCCTGCGCATCATCCGGGGCAATCTCTTCTGGGCCTTTGCTTACAACGTTGTGATGATTCCGCTCGCTGCCGTTGGTCTGCTCACTCCCATGTTGGCCGGTGCTGCCATGGCGTTCTCGAGTCTGTTCGTCGTGCTTAACTCGCTACGCCTTCGGAGCGTTACGCTGACTTCATGACCCGGTCACATCCCCTCGGACGGCGCCTCGCACTCGCGATTGCCCCCGGGCTCATTGCACTTTCGATGTTCGGTGTGGCGGTGGCAACGGCGATGCCCGCTCGAGCCGGGGTCGATGATTTTTCGTTTGACTCGATGAACGTGGAGTACCAGCTCGACACGTCTGCGTTGGGTGAGTCGTTGCTGACCACACACGAACGTCTCGTTGCCCTGTTCCCCGACAGCGACCAAAATCACGGCATTCAGCGGGCCATTCCGCTCGATTACCAAGGACACGCGACGCATCCCACGGTCGCATCGGTGACGAACGCCGACGGACAGGATGTGGCATATTCCACCGAAGAAGTCGACGGTTTCCTGCTGGTCACAATCCGTGATGAGAACTTCGTGCACGGTCGCGTTGAATACGCGATTACCTACACACAGAGCAATGTGATTCTCACTCCCGATGACGGCGGGGGCATCCAAGAGTTCTACTGGGACGTCAACGGAACCGGCTGGGCGCAACCGTTCGGTTCCGTGACAGCGCGCGTTGTGGTCTCGCCGGAGCTGGTGAAACACCTCACGGATTCCTCGTCGTGCTACCAGGGCGGGCAAGGCGCGTCGACGCCCTGCGCTGCTGCCACGAGCAATCCGTCGCCAGATGGCGGAAAAGTCTTTGAATTTTCGGCATCAAATCTTGCGGCCTTCGAAACCTTGACTATCGCGATGGGCTTCGCCCCGGATACCTTTGTCATTCCCGATACGTCGTTGTGGGCGCATCCGCTCGGTGTGATTTTCGCGATTTTGACCGGTGTGATGTGTCTTCTTTTCGTCGGAGCACTGCTCATGCGTGTGCTGGTCTGGCGCAACGCCCGTGGTCGCGGCATCGTTATCGCCCAGTACGAAGCGCCGGAGGGAATGGCGCCCGTCATGGCGGCCAATCTTGTGGGGCGGTCGGCGCGTGCGCTTGTGGCGGCGCTGCTCCGGCTCGCCGTGCTCGGCAAACTCGTCATTCGCGACGAGAAGCCGGGTGCGCGACGCGGGTCTGAATTCGAGCTCTCCGTCGTGTCAATGCGTGATCTCGGTGATGAGGATCGAAGGGTGCTGGAGGCCGCGTACGGTCCCGGGCTGGTTGTCGGTTCAACCATCACGACGTCGAGTGCCGACACGTCTCGTTCGCGTCGCGTGCGTCAGCTCATCAAGGCGACCAAAAGGCTCGCCGTGGAGGCGGGATACCGTTCCGCCCCACACGCGCGTGCACGTCGGGTCGCCATGATCGCTGCCCTCGCCGTGGGTGTCATTGTGTTTTTCGTGGGTGGGGCCATTGTCGTCGATGGTTTTGGCGGCGTAACAACGGTGCTCATCACGTACTTCGCGACCTTTGCGGTGACCGTCACGACACTTGCCTTGCTCGCATCCGTTGCTCCCCTTACCGTTGCGGGTGCACAGGCGCGGGAACACCTGCGGGGACTCAAGCTATTCATTCGCCTGGCCGAGGCCGATCGCGTCGCCTTTCTGCAAAGCCCGACGGGAGCCGAGCGTCGTCCCGACTTCACGAAGTCGCGCGAGGTCATTCACCTTTACGAGAAGACTTTGCCGTATGCCGTTCTGTTTGGCCTCGAAAAACAGTGGTCGAAGGAGCTGGCCGCGCTGTACGAGCGCGAATCTGTCGTTCCCACGTGGTACACATCGCAGGACCCGTTCCTCGCGGCGACGTTCGTCGTGTCCATGAACGCGCTCTCATCGTCGGCCGCCACGTGGGCCGCATCGGGCTCATATTCATCTTCGTCCGGATCGTCCGGCGGCGGATTCGCCGGCGGTGGCGGCGGCGGTGGAGGAGGTGGCGGTGTCTAATTCACGTGCTCAGCGCCCGTCGGATCGTTATGGGAGTGGCATGATTCGTCCGGGACTGTTGCCCGGGTTACTCGGCTCGGCGGCGGCCATTGCGGGGTTGTGGGCGAGTGGCACCGACTGGATGATCACCGTGCTCTTTGCGGTCAGCATCCTCTCGGCCATTCTTTTCTTCTTCTGCGTGCAAGCGTTGCGTGCCACAGAGCCGGCAGACTCACGTGGCGTCGCCCGACGCTCCGCACCCGCACCGACACCGCAGAAGAAATCGACCGTCGTGGTCTTCGCGGTTCTTCTTGTGATCATCGTCGTTGTGTACAACCCCGTATCTCCTTTTGTGCTCACCACAACGGGGACTCTCTGGCAACTCGCGCAGGTGGCTACCGGTGCCGTAATCTTCGCGGCGGGCGTTCTGGTCAAGACTCCCGCACCGGAACGCTAGACTCTGAGTCAAGCATTTCCCTTTGGTGAGTTTTTCGTCGCCCGAGTTCTCTCGAATTCGTTGCGTGACGTTCTCTCGAAAGACAATGCGAATCCCTCGCTGAGGTCGAGAGAGATGTCGGTGCGACCGCGCTGATGATGTCTCGCGACGCACGATTCGAAACAGGAGACCCACGTGGCTCGCACCGGCACTCGCCGTCACACGCTCGATAACACCGGGCTGATTCCCATTCTCGCGCGCAAGGTGCGCGAGGTGGAAGCAAAGGCTCAGACCGGCAAGAAGGTTGGGCCGACGAATCGAACCAAGTTTCAGGTCATCGCATTTCTCGTGCGCGAAGAACGCGCGCGCGTCAAAACTGATCCCGACCTGAGCGACCAGCATCGTGCCGAGGCCCTCAAGCGACTCGACGGAGTTGCGACGATTCTGGCGAAGACGGCGGCGCGCGACACATCGCTGATTACTCTTCTCGAGGTGGACCACGCCACGACTCCCGTCGCGCAGAAGATGCGACGCGACTGGTTGCTCGAGTCGGGTGCCGAAGTTTCGCCCGATGACCTGATCATTGCCTCCGAGCCGGCCAAAGAAGAAAACGTCTTGTCGCCCGAACTTGCCGAAAAGCAGGTGCTGCCAGTGTCGGTTAAGGCCAAGCTCCGTTCTACTCCGTTTTTAGCTCCCGATTTCAGTATTCCGAAACGTGGTGTACCCGCGGTGCGGCTGTCCAACTGGGAACTCATCGGACCGCTTTTCAAATCGTTCGAACAGGGTGCCGGCGGTCAATCTGCGTGCATGGAGATGCCGCCCATTCCACGCTTTGATCGCTACAGCCCGCCCGGGCAAGAGCTGATGCCGCACCAGATTCGTTTTATTGAGTCGGTGCGCGACGGACATCGCACCTTCCTTCTCGCCGACGAACCCGGTTTGGGCAAAACCGCGCAGAGTCTGCTTGCGGCGTCAGTTGCGGGTGCGTTCCCCTTGCTCGCCATTGTGCCGAACGTGGTCAAGATGAACTGGGCGCGCGAGGTCGAGCGGTGGATTCCGGGACGCAGTGCCACGGTCATCCACGGTGACGGCCAAGACGTGGATGCGTTTGCCGACGTGTTCATCGTCAACTACGAGGTGCTCGATCGCCACCTATCGTGGCTCTCGCAAATGGGCTTCAAGGGCATGGTCGTCGACGAGGCACATTTCATCAAGAACCTGTCGTCGCAACGCTCGAAGCACGTCCTCGCGTTGGCCGACCGCATCACGGCGCGCACGCCCGGGCATAATCCGTTGCGCATTGCGCTGACCGGCACCCCGCTGATCAATGACATCGAAGACTTCCGGGCGATCTGGATGTTCCTCGGCTGGATTGATGCCGACAAGCCGTCAACCGAATTGCTGAGTCGTCTCGAAGAAAATGGGTTAACCCCGGCCGACCCCGGGTTCTACACGTCCGCTCGCGAGACCGTGATTGGCATGGGAATCGTGCGTCGCCGCAAGATTGACGTGGCCAAAGACCTTCCGGCGAAGCGCGTGGTTGACTTACCCGTCGAACTTGACGATGAAATGGGAGCGAGCATTCGGGCCGCCGAGGCGGAACTCGCCAAGCGCCTGCTCGACCGCTACAACCGCATGGCACTCGGTGGGTCATTCCGTGGGTCTACCGCCGACCTCATCCGCACGGTTGCGGTTGCCGAACTCGAGGAATCGAAGAACCAGAAGACGGGCGAAAACGTTTTCACCATGGTGCGCAAAATTGGTCAGGCCAAGGCGGGTCTGGCGAGCGACTACGCGAGCCAGCTCGCCCGTTCGGTGGGCAAGGTCGTCTTCTTTGCCAAGCACATCGATGTCATGGACTCGGCAGAACGCGCTTTTGCCGCACAGGGACTCAAGACGGTCTCGATTCGTGGCGACCAGACCACCCCCGCCCGCCAGAACGCCATCGACGCGTTCAACAACGACGAATCCGTGCACATCGCCGTGTGCTCGCTGACCGCCGCCGGTGTCGGGCTTAACTTGCAGGCCTCGTCCAACGTCGTGTTGGCCGAACTCTCGTGGACGAGTGCGGAGCAGACACAAGCGATCGACCGCGTGCACCGCATCGGTCAAGAAATGCCCGTGACGGCCTGGCGTATCATCGCCGCGCAGACCATCGACGCGAAGATTGCGGAACTGATTGACAGCAAGCAAGGCCTTGCCGCGCGATCGCTTGACGGTTCCGAGGCCGACTTCGGCTCACAAGACAGTGTGCAACTCGACGCGCTCATCGACATTTTGACTCGCGCCATCGACGCACAATAGACATTCAACGAGCGCGAAGGTAGTCGGTCATGGGTGAATGGGTCGGTGCGGCCGGAGCGGGGCTCCTCGCGGGTGGCGCTCTGTTGCTCGGTGCCATCGTCGCCTGGTTCGTTTCCGTTCCGCCGCGCGTTCTTGCGGCCGTGATGGCATTCGGCTCGGGCGTGCTCATCTCTGCCCTCGCTTTCGACCTGGTAGGCGAGGCGGTCGCCGAAGCCGGGCTTGCCCCGGTGTCGTTTGGATTTGCGACGGGTGCGATTGTCTACGTGGCGTTCAACGTGTTTCTCGACAACGTGAATGCGCGAAACCGGCGCGATAAGCACACCGAGGGTCCGGGAACCGGCACGGGCATCGCGATCGGGGCCCTACTTGACGGCGTTCCCGAGAGCATGGCGCTGGGATTGTCGATGTTGGCCGGACACGGTGTGAGTATCCCGATTTTGGTCGCCATCTTCATTTCGAATATCCCCGAGGGCCTCGGCAGCACGGCCGAGATGAAGGCGGCCGGCAAACCCGCACGATTCGTCTTCGTCATGTGGGGCGGCATTGCGGCCGCTGCGGCCGCGTCGAGTCTCATCGGCTTCACGGTTTTGGCGGATGCCCCCGTTGAAGTCACGGGCTTCATCACGTCGCTCGCCGCCGGCGCAATGTTGGCCATGATTTGCGACACGATGATTCCCGATGCCTTCCGGCGCGCGGGTAATTACACCGGTTTAGTCGCCACGATGGGGTTTTTGACCAGCTTCCTCGTACATCAACTCGCATGACGACGCGGTAAAGTTGGCTTCTGTGCGCGACATTCGTGTGCGACCGGAGGGAAAACCATGACTGCTGAGCAGAAGAAGTCGGGTCTCGCAGCGTTCTTTGCACGTGCAAAGAAGACCGCGACGACAGAAATTAATGATGTTGCTGAAACGGCCGAAAAGGTCGCCAAAGACGTGGGCCGCAAGGTCGGTGCCACCGCGGCCGAGGTAAAGCATGAGGTTGTCGACGCGACCAAGAAGGCTCAGTCCACGGCCAAGTCCACGGTCAAGAAGGCTCAGTCCACCGCCAAGACGACCGTGAAGAAGGCGACGACGACGGCGAAGAAGGCCGAGAAGGCCGTGACCAAGGCGGCCAAGCCTGTTGTGAGCGCCGTCAAGGTGCGCACGGGTAAGCCCGACGCAACGTGGTCACTCGCCGAGCTCAAGGACTACGCCAAGAACAAGGGTGTCACCGGCTACAGCTCTCTGAGCAAGACGGACCTGCTCGCCCGTCTTACGAAGTAGGCCCCGAACCATCTGACCAAAAGGCGGCGAGAACATCGGCCGCCAGATGTGGTCGATCGCCGTGCGATGAGTGCCCCGCGTTGGCCAGCACGACGTAGTCCGCGCCGAGAGTGCGGGCCATGTCCCGCTGCCAATCGACGGGCCACGCGTCGTCGTTGGCGCCGTGCGAGACGAGAAAACGCAAACCGGTCTGCGCTAACTCATCGGTGCGGTCGACCTGGTCGCGAAGAATGGCGGCCCCGGCAACGAGCTGATGCGGGCTACTTCCCATGAGTCGATCGAAGTAGTACTGCTCGATGACGTTGCGTGGCGCATCCGGATCAGCACCGACACGCGCGCGGTCGATGACCCAGAGTTCATGAGGTCCGCCACGGCGAAGTGCCTCATAGGCAACCTCGCCCTCGCCCATTGCTCGAGGTCCCGAGTTCCAGAAGGTGACGGAGGCGAACCGAGCGGGCTCGCGCAATACGGATTCGGCTGCCACCACGCCACCAAAGCTGTGCCCCAGAAGATGAACGGGTTCGTCGATTCCCACCGCATCAAGAAAATCGTGGATGTCGCGGCCGAGCTGCTCCAACCCGTAGGCACCTTCATCGTCGGGTCCGCTGGAGTGTGGTTGTCCACGTTGCGAGAGACCCAGCACGCGGTATCCACGATCGGACAAGAGCTCGAGCAGGCAATTGAAGGTGTCGTAGGAGCTTGTGTAGCCCGCGACGAGAAGTGCGGTTCCTCTGTGCGGCCCGTTCGCGTCGATAAACGAGTATCCCAATTCAACGCCGTTGACCGAGGCGGTTCGTCGTGTCGCGCGCTCCGGAAGGAGGTCGAACAGGGTGATTCCTCGCGCCTCGTTTTCAGCTGTAGTCGGCACACGGGTCGTTGACATGCGCTCATTCTAAAGAGCCGGTGTGGCGGGACCAATACGAACGAAAGATTCAACGTTTTATTGAAGGTGAGACACGTTCGTGTCAACTAATTCAATCTGTGAATGTGCTGACAGTATCGTGGCTTGAGGAACACCCTCACTCAATCCCCAAAGGAGTTGGATTCACGTGGCAGAAGCTACCAAGTCAAAGTCCGCGCCGTCGAAGCCGGCGCCCCAGTCCGGTTTCGGTGCATCGCTCGATAGATTCTTCGAGATCACCAAGCGCGGTTCGACCATCGGCACCGAGTTGCGCGGCGGTCTTGTCATCTTCATGACGATGGTCTACATCGTCATTCTTAACCCGATCATCATCGCGTTCAACCAGGACGTGTCGGGCAACTTCATTGGTGGTGCGGAACCCAACCCCGGCGCCGTGGCGAGTGCAACTGCGCTGACGGCCGGCGTGATGAGCCTCATCTTTGCTCTCGTGGCACGCTTGCCGTTTGCGTTGGCCGCAGGCTTGGGAATCAACTCCTTCCTCGCCGTGACCATGGTCAAGGGTGTGACGTGGCCCGAGGCGATGGGTCTCATCGTCATCGACGGCCTCATCATCGTGCTTCTGGCAGCCACCGGTTTGCGCACGCTCATCTTCAACGCGGTTCCGGCTGCTCTGAAAACCGCCATCACGGTGGGTATCGGTCTCTTCATCGCGTTCATCGGTCTCGTTGATGGTGGTCTCATCCGTCGCAACGGCGACGACGCCAACACGCCCGTTCCCGTGAACTGGGGTGTGGGAGCCGGACACCAACTCGGCTACCCGACGTTGGTCTTTGTTTTGACGGTCGTCATCATCGCGGTCTTGATGGCCATTCGCGTTCGCGCGGCCATCCTCATCGGTCTTGTTGCCGGTACGGTCATCGCAATTATTCTCGAGACAACCCTCAAAATTGGTGGAAAGTTTGACAAGGGCGAATTCGTGACGCCGTTCGGATGGGACACCACCATTCCGCAGTGGCCGACACAGATCTTCGCGCTACCTGACTTCAGCACCATCGGACAGGTCGACCTCTTTGGTGCCTTCAGCCGCGTCGGCATCATGGCCGGCATCGTTCTCGTCTTCACCCTCGTGTTCTCGAACTTCTTTGACGCCATGGGCACGATGACGGGTCTCTCGAAGCAGGCGGGACTGGCCGACAAGTCGGGTAACTTCCCGCGCTTGACCTCGGCCCTGATCGTGGAAGGCGCCGGCGCTGTTGCCGGTGGTCTGACCTCGACTTCGTCCAACACGGTCTACATCGAAAGTGCCTCGGGCATCGCCGGTGGCGCACGCACCGGACTCGCGACGACGTTGACCGGATTGCTCTTCATCCTCGCTGCGTTCCTGTCGCCGCTCACGAGCATCGTTCCGATTGAGGTCGGCGCAGCTGCGCTGGTCATCGTCGGTGCACTCATGATGGCTCAGGTCGTCGACATCGACTGGAAGGACTGGACGATTTCGTTCCCCGCCTTCCTGGCGATCATCCTGATGCCGTTCTCCTACTCGATCGCCAACGGCATCGGCGCCGGCTTTATCGCCTTCGTCATTGCGCGCACCGCAGCTGGTCGGGCCAAGGAAATCCACTGGTTGCTGTGGGTCGTCGCCGCAGGATTCTTGCTGTACTTCCTGCTGCCCACGATCACGCCGCTCATCGCTGGCTAAATCGCGTCACAAACGCAACAACGAAGGGCCCAACACCGTCATGGTGTTGGGCCCTTCGTGACGCGTGCTCGTGATCTACCCGAGGAAACCGCGAAGCAGAGCCGCTGAACCGGCCAGGTGCGCGCGCATCTCATCGGCCGACGTGTGTTGATCTCCCGTGAGGATCGCCAGCACAATGCGTTCATGCTGCTGCGTGGAGTGAGCGATGTTGGGGGGCAGCAACGGAATATCATCGAGCAGTTCATTGACGCGCATGCGACACGCGGCCACCGCCGTCAGGAGTGAGGGCGACCCGGCCATCTCGGCGATGAGAAGGTGCAGCCGGCTGTCGAGGCGCCGGTAGTCCTCGGGGGTGGCATTCTTCGTGTCGTTGAACGCAGCCCAGAGTTTTTCGCGATCGCCCGAACTCAGGTCGTGTGCGGCGGCGTGTGTTGCCGCGCCGACCTCGAGAACTTCGCGCAACACCAAAATGTCTCGCACGTCACTCGAGCTTGCGGGCGCGGAATTGACCGTGAGGCCCGAGCGGGCAATTCTCCGCGCACCGGCGGGGACGGGGTTCATCACGAACGCGCCGCCGTAACGTCCGCGCCGCACCTCGACGAACCCCGCATCGGCGAGTGCGCTGATGGCATCACGCACCGTGTCGCGACTGACGTCGAGAAGCAGGGCCAACTCTCGCTCGGCCGCTAACCGTTCTCCGGGAGGGACAAGCCCGAGGCGAATTGTCTGCAACAGACGCTCGACCGTTTCCTCAAAAGCGTTGCCTCCGCGAATGGGTCGCAACAGCAAACTCCCGTCCAGCGAGGTGCTTGTGAGGCCCTCGCCGTCGGGAGTTTGCGTGGTGACGTCGGTCACGAGATGCGATTTAGAGCGGGGTGACGTACGCGGCCGAAATGCCACCGTCGACGAGGAAGGTCGAACCGGTGATGAACGAGGCATCGTCACTTGCGAGGAAGGCGACGGCAGCCGCGAGTTCCTCGGCGTGCGCGAATCGGCCAATGGGAATGTGCACGAGTCGACGCTGCGCACGTTCTTGATCCTTGGCGAAAAGCTCTTGCAACAGGGGCGTGTTCACCGGTCCCGGACACAGTGCGTTGACGCGGATTCCCTGGCGCGCGAACTGCACACCGAGCTCGCGGCTCATGGCGAGCACACCGCCCTTTGATGCCGTGTATGAGATCTGCGAGGTTGCCGAACCCAGCACCGCGACGAACGATGCGGTGTTGATGATTGAACCGCTGCCCTGCTTCACCATGTGGCGCAGTGCGGCGCGCGAGCAGAGATAGACCGACTTCAGGTTGACGTCTTGCACTTTCTGCCATGCGGGCAGCTCGGTGGTCTCGATGGAGTCGTCATCGGGTGGCGAGATTCCCGCGTTGTTGAACGCAATGTCGAGGGAGCCGTATTTCTTGACGGCTTCGTCGAAGAGGTTGTCGACCTGCGCTTCGTCGGTCACGTTGACCTGCACGAAGATTCCCTCGACTTCTTCGGCCGCCTTGGCGCCGGTCACCGGGTCCATGTCGCCGATGACGATGTTGGCTCCCTCGGCGCGCAAACGCCGAGCGGTGGCAAGACCGATGCCACTCGCGCCTCCGGTGATGACGGCGGTCTTTCCGGCCAACCGTTGCGTGAGGTCGATTTTCGCGATACTCATGTGTTTCTCCTTGTTGTGCGGTGTGAAAACGAACGGGATGAGCGTGCCGAGCAACGCTTGGCACGAGGAGCTCAGTCGAGCGGGATGAACACGTTCTTGGTTTCGGTGAACGCGAGGGGCGCATCCGGCCCCAACTCTCGTCCGAGACCCGACTGCTTGAATCCGCCGAAGGGGGTGTTGTAGCGCACGGATGAGTGTGAGTTCACCGACAGGTTTCCCGACTCGACTCCACGCGAGACACGCAGTGCGCGACCGACGTCGCGGGTCCAGATGGAGCCCGAGAGTCCGTATTCGCTGGCATTGGCCAGCGCGAGGGCGTCTGCCTCGTCGTCGAACGGCAAGACGGTAACGACCGGTCCGAAGATCTCTTCGCGCGCCGAGGCGTGGTCGCGAGAGGAGGGCGTCAGCACGGTCGGGGCGAAGAAGTAGCCGGGCCCGCTCGGCGCCGAGCCGCGGAAGGCAACGGGCGCGTCATCGGGAACGTACGCCGACACAGAATCGAAGTGCTTCTTGTGCACGAGGGGTCCCACTTCGGTCGTCGACTTGGTGGGGTCGCCCACGACGACGTTCTTCACCGCGGTTTCGAACTTCTCCATGAACGAGTCGTAGACATCGCGCTGAACCAGGATGCGCGACCGCGCGCAGCAGTCCTGACCGGCGTTCTCGAACACGGCGTAGGGTGCGCTCGCGGCCGCCTTCTCAATGTCGGCGTCGTTGAACACGATGTTGGCGCTCTTACCGCCGAGCTCGAGCGTGACGCGCTTAATCTGCGCCGCGCATCCGGCCATGATCTGCTTTCCCACCTCGGTCGAACCGGTGAACACAATCTTGCGCACGTCGGGGTTGGTCACGAATCGGTCGCCCACGACGGAGCCGCGTCCGGGCAACACCTGAAAGAGCCCCTCGGGCAGCCCCGACTCCAGGCCAAGTTGACCGAGGCGAATCGAGGTGAGGGGAGTCCACTCGGCGGGCTTCAACACGACGGCATTGCCAGCCGCGAGCGCGGGAACGAAACCCCACGACGCGATCGTCATCGGGAAGTTCCACGGCGTGATCACTCCGACAACCCCGAGTGGTTCTTGGAACGTGACGTCGATACCGCCGGCCACGGGAATCTGCTTGCCGAAGAGGGTCTCGGGAGTGCCCGAGTAGTACTCGAGCACGTTGCGCACGTGGTTCGCTTCCCAGCGCGCCTGCTCGATGGGGTGACCCGAGTTGCGTACCTCGAGCGACGCGAGGTTTTCAATGTCACCGTCGACGGCAGCGGCGAAGCGACGCAGGGCGGCGGCACGATCTGCCGGGTTGAGTCGCGCCCACTCCTTTTGCGCTCGTTGCGCACGGGCAATCGCCTCATCGGTCTCCTCGAGGCTGAGGTGCTCGATGGTCTCCATCGCCTCTTCGGTCGCCGGGTTGATGATCTGGTAGCTCATCGGTTGCTCCTGTATGTTTTGGCGGCGTCGACGAGACCCTCGAAAAGGCGCGCGTCTTCGGCCGCGGTTTGTTCCGGATGCCACTGCACTCCCACGCCGAACGGGACGCTGTCGAGCTGAATGCCCTGGATGACGTTGTCGTCGGTACGCGCAATCACCCGCAGTCCTGCTCCGGGTCGGTCGATGGCCTGATGGTGGTAGACCTCGCCCGGCACGGGCGCATCGCTGCCGAGCACCTTTGCGAGCAGCGAATCCTCGTCGACATGAACGGGAACCGTGTTGAAGACGCCGTTCCCCTTTTGGTAGCGGTCTGTGCCCACCACCTCGGGGAGGTGCTGAATCAGCGTTCCGCCTTGGTGCACGTTAAGCATCTGTGCGCCGCGGCAGATTCCCAAGAACGGCAACGCGCGCTCAATGGCGGCGGTGAGGAGCGCATCCTCCAGGTTGTCGCGGTCGACCTTGGGAGCATCCGTTGTGGGATGCGCGGCCTGGCCGTAGCGTGCCGGGTCGACGTCTTCGCCGCCGCAAATGATCAGCCCGTCGAGACCGTCGAGCACGCGCTGCGCACTCTCGACGTCAAACGGTTGCGGGGGAACAAGAACCGCAATGCCGCCCGCGAGCGTGACCGCGTCAATGTACACGCGGGGGAGGAACGACGCTTCGACATCCCACACGCCCGACTGGGCCCGACGAAGGTATGTAGTCAGCCCGATGACCGGACGGTCGTCCAACCCGGTCGCGGTCAGCGTGGAACCGACGGAGGGATTAGAGGCGTTCGAAGCCACGGAAGCGCTCCCAATCGGTGATGGCGGAGTCAAACGCGGCGAGTTCGACGCGTGCGTTGTTCAGGTAGTGCTCGACGACGTCGTCACCGAATGCCGATCGTGCGATGGCGGATTCGGAGAACAGGGCCGCGGCATCGCGCAGTGTGCTGGGCACGCGCGGTGCGCCACTCGCATACGCGTTGCCCGTTGTGATGGGCTCGAGCTCGAGCTTGTTTTCGATGCCGTGCAATCCCGCCGCAATGAGGGCGGCCACCGCGAGGTACTGGTTGACGTCGCCGCCGGGTACGCGTTGCTCGACCCGCATGCCAGGTCCCTTGCCCACCACGCGAAGCGAGCAGGTGCGGTTGTCCAGACCCCACGCGACCGCCGTGGGTGCGAAGCTTCCGTCGACGTAGCGCTTGTAGGAGTTGATGTTCGGCGCGAAGAAGAGCGACATCTCGCGCATGGCGGCGATCTGACCCGCGAGGAAGTGACGGAACAGGTCACTCATTCCATTTTCTTTTGACTCGTCCGCGAACACGGGCGACCCATCGGTGCCACGCAGGCTGATGTGGATGTGGCAGCTGTTGCCCTCACGCTCGTTGAACTTGGCCATGAACGTGATGGCCTTGCCATGGTTTTCCGCGATGGCCTTCGCACCACTCTTGTAAATGGAGTGGTTGTCACACGTGACGAGTGCGGTGTCATAGCGGAAGGCGATCTCTTGCTGGCCGAGGTTGCACTCACCCTTGACGCCCTCGCAGTACATGCCGGCGGCATCCATGCTGTTTCGAATGTCGCGCAGCAACGGCTCGACGCGCGACGATGCCAGCAGGTCATAGTCGACGTTGTAGTCAGTGTTCGCGCGAAGGTCGCGATACCCCTTTGCCCAGGCGCCACGGTAGGTCTCGTCGAAGACGATGAATTCGAGCTCGGTGCCGACGTAGGGCACCAGACCGTGTTCGGCGAGACGCGCAATCTGGCGCTGCAGAATCTCCCGAGGCGACTGTGCGACGCGCGTGTGGTCCAGCCACGTGAGGTCGGCCGTAACCAGGGCGGTGCCGGGCAGCCAGGGAGCCAGCCGCAGTGTGCTCATGTCGGGAATCATGGCCATGTCGCCGTAGCCGCGTTCCCAGCTTGAAATCTGGTAGCCGTCCACGGTATTCATGTCGACGTCGACCGCGAGCAGGTAGTTGCAGCATTCGGCGCCGTGTTCCATGGCGTCTTCGACGAAGAGTCTGGCCGAAACGCGCTTGCCCACGAGTCGGCCCTGCATGTCGGTGAACGCCACAATGACGGTGTCGATGTCGCCGCTCTCGACGAGTTTGATGAGGGAATCGGGGGTGAGGTAGCCAGAACCGCGAGTCATGATCACTCCGTTGTGAATTGTCTAATGGTAGGAATTCCCACCATTAGAACACACAACGCGCCCAATGTCTCCCGCAATTTTTGGCGTCGGCTCGGCGTCGCGCGTCACAAAGAATTAACACAATGGTTGTTCCCAAACCTCATTCACGCGCCCTATAGTCGTGCGCAACGGACTGTTCAACGATGAATAGTTCAGCTCGCACTGGCATCCCCACTGCAGCTCCTCAAAGTGAAGAGATAAGGAAACTTTGATGTCTAAAGACACCTTGAAAGTCTCGGGCGTGACATACACGACCGCGGACAAGGGTTACTTCGAGAAACGAACACTGAAGCGTTCGGCCGGACTGTGGGGTCTCTGGGGCCTCGCGATTGCGGCCGTTATCTCGGGTGACTTCTCCGGATGGAACTTCGGTATTGGCTTCGCCGGCTTCGGCGGCATGCTGATTGCCTTTGTCATCCTCATTTTTATGTACTACGGAATGATGTTCAGCATCGGTGAAATGGCCGGCGCCATGCCACACTCCGGCGGCGCCTACTCATTCGCACGATCGGCTATGGGTCCGTGGGGTGGTCTCGTCACCGGTCTCGCCGAAACCATCGAGTACGTGGCGACGACGGCCGTGGTGGTCTACTTCTCTGCCAGCTACGCAGACAGCATCACATCGGAGCTGCTGGGCGTTTCGCTTCCGACGTGGGTGTGGTGGGCCATCTTGTATGTCGTCTTCATCGCTCTGAACTCACTGGGGTCGAGCGTGTCGTTCGTTTTCTCGATTGTGGTGTCGATCATCTCGCTGGCGATTCTGCTGATTTTCTCGGCGATGGCTCTGTTCTCGCCGGCGCTTGACTGGAGCTCGCTGTGGAACATCGCACCGACCGAGGGCTGGAACGAGTTCTTGCCGTTCGGTATCGTGCCGATTCTGTTCGCACTGCCGTACGCCATGTGGTTCTTCCTCGGTATCGAGGAGCTGCCGCTCGCCGCCGAAGAGTCGCACAACCCGGTTCGTGACATCCCGCGCGCTGGTCTCATTGCCCGCACCACACTGATCATCACGGGTCTGCTCGTGCTGTTCTTGAACACTGCACTCATCGGATCTGAGGCGACGGCAACGGCCGGTGAGCCGCTGCTCGATGGTTTCCGTGCCATGGTCGGTGACGGTGCTGCCGCCGTTCTCGCGCTCGCTGCCCTCGTGGGTCTGCTTGCGTCGCTGCAGGGAATCATGTTCGCCTACGGTCGCAACATGTACTCGCTCTCGCGCGCAGGGTACTACCCGAAGTTCTTCTCCTTGACGGGGAAGAGCCAGACCCCGTACGTCGCTCTCATCGTGGGTGGCGTCATCGGGTTCATCGCTCTCGTGGTGGTGGATGCACTGGGTGGATCTGGTGGTGTCGCCGGCGCGATCGTGCTCAACATCGCGGTGTGGGGTGCGGTTATCGCCTACGTGATGCAGATGATCTCGTTCGTGATTCTTCGTCGCAAGTTCCCGAAGGCGCACCGTCCGTACAAGAGCCCGTGGGGAGTTCCCGGTGCCGTCATCGCTGGCGTCATCGCGGTTCTCATCTTCTTCGGCTTCTTCATCAACGAGCCCGCTCGTCCGGCCATCGTGGCAATTGCCGTGATTTACGTGGTAATCCTCATCGGCTTCGCGACCTACGGCCGCAAGCGTCTCATCCTCTCGCCTGAGGAAGAGTACGCGGTCTCGGGTGGTCTCCACGGCGACCCCCAGAAGGAGGGCTACGGCGGCAAGGTCGAGAAGGACCTCCTCGCCACCGATGGCGTCGACGGAGCGCCCAAGAAGAAGTAGTTCGCACAAACAAACCGTGATGCCCCTGGCGTCACACGAGTGGGGGGGGCCCCGTGGGGGCGCCCCCCCACAAGTGTGGCCCCCCCCAGGATGGCACACCCCCG
>CANGKD010000015.1 GCA_947454495.1 Actinomycetota bacterium | reverse complement strand
GTTTGCACGAGCATCGTCTCGCCAAGAATGCCGTCGGCAAGAATCTGGCGAATGATGTCGCTTTGGGGCAGGTAGTAGGTCCACATCGCCTCCATCGCGAGCACCTTGGCCTCGCGGGCAGCCGTCGCGATGACCTCAACGTCGGCGCGGGTCAGCGCGCACGGCTTTTCGATCAGCACGTGCTTGCCCGCGGCGATTACCAGAAGCGCCTGAGGCAGGTGAAACTCGTGGGGCGTCGCCACGTAAATGACGTCGACATCAGGATGCGCGACCAACGCCTCGTACGAATCGAACACGTGCTCGATGCCGCGCGGCGTCGCAAACGCCTCACCCTTGCCGGGCGTCAGTGATGCGACCGCAACGATGCGCTGGGTGGAGTGTTTGTGCGCCGCATCGGCAAAGGCGCTCGCGATGCCACCGGGGCCGATGATTCCCCAGCGCAACGACGGCACGCTCGAGGGGTCGATGAGGCGCGGACTGGGCAGGTGTGTGGGAAGCATGATGGTCCTTTTGGTTGTGGCGGAGAGAGCGAGGTGAAACGAAGAGGTGAGGAGCGGTCGTAAGCCTATTTCGCAACAGCGTGGACGAGTTGCGTGCTCGCGGGCTTTTCCACCAGCTCGGCAAACGCGAGCCCGGCGGCGCCAATCATGAGCAAGTTCGGTCCGAGCTCAGCTTGGCGCACGAGAAGTCGATCTTGTGGAGCGTTGAGCGTGCCCCAGCGGAACCGATTGAGCAACCGATCGGGGTCGTATCCGAACAGCACGGCCAGGTAGCCCGACACGAGCACAATTTCGGGGTTGAAGATGTTGACGAAGTTTCCGATGGCGACGGCCAGCGCATCCAATTGGAATTCGAGAACTTTCTTCACCCGAGATGAAACGGGCGCGCGTAACCGCTCGGTCAATTCGGCATCGTCGGCGCTGGCGAGTTCGAGTGCAGCGAGAAGTTCTTCGCGCTTGACAAGCGCCTCGAGAGTGCCCTGCAACCCGGAATAGTCGTTGCGCGGCATGTCGGAGATGCGAACGTGTCCCAGCTCGCCGGCGTACCCGGCTGACCCCCGCAGCAAGTTGCCACCGAGCACGACGCCACCACCAATGCCACCCGCCCCGCCGAACATGTAGACGATTTCGTTGTAACCGCGAGCGGCGCCAAACTCGAGCTCGGCGATGGATCCCAGACTCGCGTCATTATCGATGGCGACGGGCAGGCCCGTCTCTTGGTTGAGCATGCTCGCAAAGGGCACCTCAACCCAGTTGAGGTGCGGAGCGAGTCGCACGACGCCATCACCCACGCGAACTTGCCCCGGCACCGCGACTCCGATACCAGCGACCCGAACGTTGCGCGGAAGCTCGCGACGAATTTCGGCGATCACCCGACCGGCAATTTTCACCGCTTCTGCCGGCTCGGGGGCCGATTGCAGTGTCACTCGTTCTTTACGCAAAACGGTGCCCGAGAGTGTCACCAAGCCAACGGTTGTGGCATCTGTTTCTGGGTTGACGGCGAAGACGACGACGTCCTCCGAAAGTGCCACCATGCGTGACGGTCGGCCGACGCCAGTGCGATCCGACGTGTCGGATTCGGTGATGAGACCGAGTTCTTCGAGTTCGGTCACAAGGTCAGAAATCGTGGAGCGATTCAGCTCGGTGCGCTGAGCGAGGGCCGATCGTGACATGGTGCCGTATTTGCGTAATAGACGGAGCACTGCCGACAGGTTGTGCTGTCTAATGACGTCACGGTTGCTCCCGAGAGTCGAGGGCGGGGCTTGAGGCTCGCGAGACACCGGACTCACACCACTCACCTCCATCAGGAATCGCTTGAAATTAAACCTAACGACTGGAGTCTAATTTCGATATTGTTCTCTCATACAACAAATTCCGTCATCGCGGATGATGACCCCTCAGAAACCGCGATTTCTCGGAACAATCGAGACAAAACAAGGAATTCACTCATGACTTCACTCACGCCTACGCGCGACGACAAATTCTCTTTCGGACTCTGGACCATCGGATGGACGGCAGCCGACCCCTTCGGTTCGGCAACCCGGGCGCCGCTCGACGTCGTCGAAGCCGTTGAGAAGCTCAACGAAATCGGTGCCTACGGACTCACCTTCCACGACGACGACCTCTTTGCCTTCGGTAGCACCGATGCCGAGCGCCAGAAGCAGATCGACCGTTTGAAGCAGGCACTTGCCGACACCGGCGTCATCGTTCCCATGATGACCACCAACCTGTTCAGCCACCCCGTCTTCAAAGACGGCGCGTTCACGAGCAACGACCGCGGTGTGCGTCGATTCGCTCTGCGCAAGACACTGCGCAACCTCGACCTGGCCGCCGAAATGGGCGCCAAGACGTTCGTCATGTGGGGCGGCCGTGAGGGCGCCGAATATGACGCCGCGAAAGATGTGCGCGGAGCCCTCGAGCGCTACCGCGAGGGCGTCAACATGCTCTCGCAGTACGTGATTGACAAGGGGTACGACATTCGCTTCGCGATTGAGCCCAAGCCGAACGAGCCCCGCGGCGACATTCTGCTGCCCACGGTTGGCCACGCAATGGCATTCATCGCCACCCTCGAACACCCCGAGCTGGTTGGGCTCAACCCCGAAACGGGCCACGAGCAGATGGCCGGCCTCAACTTCACGGCGGGAATCGCTCAGGCTCTCGAGCACGGAAAGCTGTTCCACATCGACCTCAACGGTCAGCGTGGAATCAAGTACGACCAAGACCTCGTTTTCGGTCATGGTGACTTGGCCAATGCCTTCTCGCTCGTCGACCTCATCGAGTTCGGTGGACCAAAGGGTGGACGCGCGTATGACGGTCCGCGCCACTTCGACTACAAGCCCAGCCGCACCGAGGACTACGACGGCGTGTGGGAATCGGCTCGCGCGAACATCCGCATGTACCTGCTCCTCAAGGAGCGCGCGGCCGCATTCCGCGCCGACCCCGAAGTGCAGGCCGCGCTCAAGGCCGCGCGCGTCGCGGAAATCAATGAAACGACGCTCGGCAAGGGCGAAACGTACCAGGACCTGTTGGCAGACAAGTCGGCATACGAGAACTTCGATGCTGAGTCGTACTACAACGGTCGCGGGTTCGGCTTCGTCCGCTTGAACCAGCTCGCCACCGAACACCTGATGGGTGCGCGCTAACACATGACGCTCGTGGCGGGGGTCGATTCGTCGACCCAAAGTTGCAAGGTCGTCATTCGGGATCTCGACAGCGGTGCCGTGGTTCGTCAGGGGAGCGCCAAGCACCCCGACGGCACCGAGGTCGAACCCCGCCACTGGTGGACGGCCTTGCATTCCGCCATTGAGGCAGCCGGTGGTCTTGGCGATGTTGCGGCCATTTCGATTGGCGGGCAACAGCACGGCATGGTTGTTCTCGATGAGCGCGGTGAGGTCATTCGACCCGCGTTGCTCTGGAACGACACGCGCAGTGCGGCCGCGGCGAATGAAATCACGGCGCACTTTGGTGCGCAGGAGATTGCCCGACTGACGGGTTCGGTTCCCGTCGCGTCGTTTACCTCGACCAAATTGCGCTGGTTGCGCGGTGCGGAGCCGGAAAACGCTTCCCGCGTTGCAGCGGTTGCGCTGCCGCATGATTGGCTGAGCTGGCGCTTGGCCGGATACGGTCCCGCGGGTGACTCTGAGCTCGGCCCTGACCTTGCGGCGCTGGCTACCGACCGGTCGGACGCGAGTGGCACAGGATACTTCGACTCCGCCACTAACGCCTACCTGCCCCAGGTGCTTGAGTTTGCGCTGGGACACGTGCCGATCCTGCCGCGCATCGTTTTGCCGGGTGAGACCGCGTTCACGACCGCGAGCGGCATGCTGATTGCGTGCGGTGCGGGCGACAATGCCGGGGCGGCGCTCGGAGTTGGCGCGACGCGCGGCGACGTCGTCGTGTCACTGGGCACGAGTGGCACGGTTTTCGCGGTGTCCGCATCCCAGACAACCGATTCGACCGGAATTATTGCGGGATTCGCGAGCGCGTCGGGTGACGCCCTGCCGCTGGTCTGCACGCTCAACGCCGCCCGGGTGCTCGATTCGATGTCGTCGCTCTTCGGTGTGACCCACGATGAGCTCGGTGAGTTGGCGTTGCAGGCGCCTCCGGGAGCCCACGGTGTGGTGCTGGTGCCCTACTTTGAGGGCGAGCGCACGCCAAACTTGCCTAACGAGACGGCGCAGATTTCGGGGCTCACACTCGCCAATAACACGCGAGTGAACTTGGCTCGAGCCGCAATTGAGGGGATGCTCTGCGGACTCAACGCCGGACTCGACGCGTTGCGCGCTGCCGGCGTGGTGTGCGAGCGCATCTTCTTGGTCGGCGGAGCCGCCAAGAACCCCGCCGTGCAACGTATCGCGGGTGAAATCTTCGGCGTTCCCGTGATCGTGCCCGAACCGGGGGAGTACGTGGCGAACGGCGCGGCGGCTCAGGCTGCGCAGGCGGTGACGGGCACATTGCCCGTGTGGCCAACCAGCGTGATCGCAACGATAAATGTGCCTCAGGTCGCGCAGATTGCCGCGCAGTATGACCGTGCGGCGGCACGCGTGATGGCGACAGCGGGCTGATTCTCGGCACAACACGGAGCCCAGAAGACCTCTTTTGGTGAACTAATTAAGCGGTTCAGCCAACAAATAGGGCGGATTCACAGGTAACGTTACGCTTTTGTAACCAAAAAGCGTGGCGGTAATTTGTTGCATAGGGCAACATATAGTCGGGTCTCGATGTCGAGACCTACGCGTGCCTCTGTTCGCGTATCCAAGTGACACAACTACGAAGGAGAGAGAATTGAAGAAGTCTTCATTGATCTCAATCGGTGCAGTCGTAGCGGCCTCGGCCCTGCTTCTCACCGGATGTTCGGCATCCGGCGGCGGAGCTTCGGCTAGCCGCGCTTGCGTTATCCTGCCTGACACCGAGTCGTCGCCTCGTTGGGAATCCAACGACCGCCCCGCACTCGAGAAGGCTCTGACGGACGCTGGCTACGAAGCCGACATCCAGAACGCTGGTGGCGACACCGCCAAGTACGCAACCATCGCTGACCAGCAGCTCGCAAAGGGCTGTGGCGTTATGGTTCTCGTTGACCTTCAGGGTGCCGGTGTAACCGTTGCCGAGAAGGCCAAGGCTGCCGGTATTCCGGTTGTCGCGTACGACCGCCCCATCGCTGGTGCTGACTACTACGTCTCGTTCGACAACGAGGGCGTTGGAGCCATCCAGGGTGAGTGCATCGTTGACGGCCTGACCGCTGCTGGCAAGGACCCCAAGACGGCTGTTGTCGTTTACATGGGTGGAGACGCTGCTGACGGTAACGCCAAGATGTTCCACGATGGTGCTGTTTCGGTCATGGAAGCTGCTGGCATCAAGCCTGCTGCTGAGCCCGCCGGTGCCTGGGATGGCGCCAAGTCGGCAACCAACTTCGAGCAGGCTCTGACCTCGCTCGGTGGTGCGGTTGACGCTGTGTGGGTTGCCAACGACACCAACGCTGCTGGCGTTATCACGATCCTCGACAAGAACGGTCTCACCGTTCCCGTCTCGGGTCAGGACGCTTCGCCTGCTGGTCTCGGCAACGTGCTCCTCGGCAAGCAGACCTGCACCGTCTGGAAGCCCGCTTCGGTTGAGGCCGGCGCAGCTTCCGACGTGATCATCAAGCTCCTCAAGGGCGAGACGATCACCGCAGGCAAGACCACCGCTGATGGTGTTCCTTACATCGCTGTTACCCCCACCAAGATCCTCAAGGACAACGTCATCGACGTCGTCACCGCGGGCGACGTGACTGCTGCTGACCTCTGTGTCGGCGACGTTGCAGCTGTCTGCACCGAGCTCGGTATCAAGTAACAACTGCTGTATGACGGCCTCGCGCCGACCTTCATCGGTCGGCGCGAGGTCTTTCAGCAAAAACGCAAACCCTCAAGTTTTCCATGCGGCTGTGAGGCCGCCACCTACCACCCGTCTCGGGTCAGCATTATCAAGGGAGATAATCGTGGCAATCCCGCTTATTGAGCTTTCCAGCGTCACCAAGAGCTTCGGCCCGGTCGACGTGCTGAAAGGCGTGAACTTTAAGGTCGAAGAAGGCAAGGTCACCGCACTCGTTGGAGACAACGGTGCCGGCAAGTCGACTCTGATCAAGGGCCTCTCGGGCGTGCAGCCCTATGACGGCGGAACCGTCACATTCCGAGGCGAAGAGGTGCACATCCGTTCGCCGCGTCAGGCTTCTGCCATGGGCATCGAGGTCGTTTACCAGGACCTCGCACTGTGTGAAAACCTCGACATCGTGCAGAACATGTTCCTCGGCCGCGAAGAACTTAACGCCGGAACGCTGGATGAGGCGTCGATGGAGTTTGCCGCCCAGAAGGCGTTGCAGTCGCTCTCCGTTCGCACGGTCAAGTCGGTGCGCCAGAAGGTTTCCTCCCTCTCCGGTGGACAGCGCCAAACCGTCGCGATTGCCCGCTCTGTTCTTCGTAACGCCAAGATGGTGATTCTCGACGAGCCGACCGCCGCTCTCGGTGTTGCCCAGACCGAACAGGTACTCAACCTGGTCCGCCGCCTGGCCGACAACGGCATCGCCGTCGTCATCATCAGCCACAACCTCGCCGACGTCTTCGAGGTCGCCGACAACATCAGCGTGCTGTACCTCGGTCAGATGGTCGCGCACATTGACGCCAAGAAAACGACTCGTGACGAAGTGGTGGCTTACATCACTGGTTCAAAGACACCTGAGGGAGTTGCATAACAATGACGTACACCACTCCAATCGCCACCGGCCACGAAGGCACCGTGCGTGACCAGTTCACCGGTTACCTGCAGCGTCTGCGTGGCGGCGACATGGGCGCACTGCCCGCCGTTCTCGCACTCGTCGCCTTGGCCGCGCTTTTCTCGGCCTTGAGCCCCTTCTTCCTCACCACGGGTAACATCGCGAACCTATTCGTTCAGGCCTCTGAGCTGATGGTCCTTGCGTTCGCACTCGTGTTCGTGCTGCTCCTGGCCGAGATTGACCTGTCCGCCGGTGTGACCGCCGGATCGGGAATGGCTGTCTTCCAGGTGCTGTTCAGCAACCTGGGCTGGAACTGGGTCGCGGCGCTCATCATTGCGCTGGCGACCGGCGCCTTCATCGGTGCGTTCATCGGCTTCTTCGTGTCACGCATCGGCGTGCCCTCGTTTGTCGTGACGCTGGGTCTCTTCCTCGGATTGCAAGGCTTCATGCTTCTTCTTCTCGGTGACGGTGGTATCTACCGCCTCGAGCAGGCAGAGCTCAAAGCCATCATGAACAGCAACATGCCCGTCTGGGCCGGTTGGGGAATGCTCGTCATCGTGGTGGCTGGGTCGCTCATTCTGAGCCTCTATGACCGCCGCCGTCGCACCAAGGTCGGCCTTCCGACGCGCCCCTTCATCATGCTCGTCATCAAGGTCGGTACCCTCGCCGTCATTGGAGGCCTCGTCGTAGGTCTGCTGAGCGTGAACCGCGGCCAGGGCATGCTCGCAATTGAGGGTGTGCCGATTGTGCTCCCCATCGTGTTGCTGATCCTGGTTATCGGAACGTTCGTGCTCGACCGCACCCTGTTCGGTCGTTACATCTACGCCGTCGGTGGAAACCCGGAAGCTGCTCGTCGTGCTGGTATCAAGGTGGCACAGATTCGTCTCTACGCCTTCATCATCTGCTCGTCGCTCGCCGTGGTTTCGGGCCTATTGCACGCGAGCCGTATCGGTTCGATTGAGTCAACCGCTGGTCGCTCGATTGTGCTCTCGGGTGTCGCTGCGGCGGTTGTTGGTGGCGTGAGCCTCTTCGGTGGCCGCGGTCGCCTCGCCTACGCCGCCATCGGTGCGCTCGTGATCTCGATCATTGACAACGGACTTGGTCTCATCGGACTCCCCGCTGGCGCCAACTTCCTCATCACCGGTGGCGTGCTCGTTGCGGCCGCCACGGTCGACGCTCTCTCGCGTCGCCGCTCCGGTGTGTCGTTGACGAGGGCGTAACCTCACTCAACCCAACCGCGAGTTTCGCGATTAAGGCGGGCATCCGATGTCGTTTTTGCAGGTCACAAACGCATCGGGTGCCCGCCTTTCGTTGAGCCCATACGGCGCACGTCTTGCGGGTCTCACGTTGCCCGACCGTGACGGCAAATTTGATGATTGCGTGCTGGGCTTCGATACCGAAGAAGAATTCATCGAACACGCCGGCAGTTATGTCGGCGCGACTGTCGGGCGCGTCGCCGGACGCACCGCGAATGCGCATTTTGTCGGTGGTGGACTCGATCTGCAACTGGTGGCGAACGACGGAGGGCACACGCTTCACGGGGGAGGATCGGGCGGACTTGACCGCCAGGTCTGGCATGCGGCGCCTGCGTGGGATGACCGCGGAGTCGGCTTCACGTTTAGCTGCGTCAGCCCCGCTGGCACCGATGGGTATCCGGGAACGCTGCGGGCGACATGCACCTATTTGTTGGCCGACGACAACACGCTCAGCGTTGAGATGAGAGCGGTCGCGGATGCGGACACTCCGATTGCCCTCACCCAGCACGCCTATTGGAATCTCACCTCGGGCGGCCGAGGTACCGTCGTCGACGACGAGTTGTTCATTGCGGCGCACGATCGCGTGGGAATGACTCACGAGCTCGTGCCTACCGGTGAGATTGTGCCGGTGAGCGGCACCGGTTTTGACTTCACACAGTCGCGGCGCATTGGCGCGCTTCTGCCGTCGGATACCGGAGTGCCGTGGCCCGGAATTGACCACACCTATCTTCTCGACGGGCGTGTGCGCGCGCTCGACGGAGTGGATCCCGGCAACGCGGCGCAGCCCGACTGGCTTTCCGCCCCGGCTGCCACCATGTATTCGCCGTCGACGGGCCGCCACATGGACCTCTACACGACCGAACCGGCGCTCCAGATTTACCTGGGTTGTCACCTGTCCTCCCTCACGGGTCGCGAGGGAGCCGTGTATGCGGCCGGAAGCGGTATCTGCCTCGAGACGGTGCGACTGCCCGATTCACCTCTTTTGCCCGAGCTCCCGAGCATTGTCGTGCCCGCCGGTGAAGAGTACGTGCAACAGTCGGTCTATCGCTTCTCGACCCGGTAGCTAGTCCGCGACTTTCGCCCACATGGCGGCATATTCCGCTGTCTTTTCCGGGTTCCCCCATCGACGGCGACGTTTTCGCGCGCAAAAATACACTTTCGCTTGCATTATGAATACGTAACTGTATACACTCATGAACACAGGTTTTGGTCAGTCACATGACCACGAATGCGACAGGAGAAATGCAGTGGCGAGACAATCTCAGGCAGATGGAGTCACCGGGAGTGCCTTCCTTCGGGGGCAAATCCTTCGTGAGCTCGGAACTGCGATTGGACCCGGCAACGTCAGCGTTGGTGAGGAAGATCTGCAGGCCAGCGCCGCCGACTGGTCGTGGATGTCCAAGTTCATGTCTCACCAGGGACTCAAGCAACCCGCACCCGACTTCGTCGTTCGTCCGGGCAGTACACAGGATGTTTCGAAGGTCGTGCGGATTGCAGCCGACTACAAGGTGCCGCTCATTCCTCGAGGTGGAGGGTCGGGTACTCAGGGCGGCACGTTCGCTCCCTACGGTGGAATCGCGGTCGACCTCACGCTCATGAACAACATTGTCAACATCGACCACGAAAGCCTCATTGTCACGACTCAGGCGGGCATCGACGGTCCGACGCTTGAGAACGAGCTCAACAAGTCGGGCCTCACCCTGGCGCACTACCCCGGTTCGTACCACCTCGGCGCCACGATTGGCGGGTTCATCGCCGCGCGCGGCGCCGGCGTCGTGTCGACAAAATACGGCAAGGCCGAAGATCAGGTCCTTCAGGTCGAAGCCGTCGTGGCCAATGGTGAGGTCGTCAAGACACTCCCCGTGCCCAGCCACGCAGCCGGCTCCGACTTGTTGCAAACCTTCGTGGGATCCGAGGGAACGCTGGGCATCATCACCGAGGCGAGTCTGCGTATCGACCCACTTCCCGCTGCCCGCCGATTCCTCGCGTTCAGCTTCCCGGACATCTTTGCGGGAATTGAGGCGGGGCGGCGCATCATGACGAGTCGCTTGCGCCCGGCCGTCATTCGTCTCTACGACGAGGCCGACAGCATCAAGCTTCAAGATTGGGTCGGCTTGCCCTACACGGGCAACCTCATGATTCTCATGTGCGATGGAGCCCAACAGTTGGTCGACTACGAAGCCGCCGCCATCACGGAAATTGCCACGGGAATTGGGGGAACGTCGCTAGGCGAAGAGGTTGGCTTGATGTGGTGGGAGGGCAAATACGAGCCCTACGCCAAGGGCAAGCTTCCGCAGCCACCGCTCATGTATGGCACCTTCGACACCGTCGCGCGCTTCGCCGACATTCCCAACATTTACCGTGCGAAGAAGAAGATTATCGAAGAAGAATTCAAGGATGTCGGTGCCCGCTATACGGCCCACTTCTCGCACTGGTACGAGTGGGGAACGATGATTTACGACCGCTTCTATGTCGACAACGGCCCAACGGATCCGGCCGAAGCCATGGCTCTGCACGATCGTTTGTGGGACGCTGGGGTTCTCGCATCCATCGAGCACGGTGGCGTCTTGAACGACCACCACGGTGTTGGTCTCAAGCTGGGAAGGTTCATGCGGCCGCAATACGGACACGGTTTCGAGCTCATGCGGCAGCTCAAGGCTGCCTGGGATCCCGACGGAATCATGAACCCCGGCAAGCTCGGCTTCGGCCCTCCGGGTAACAGCGTCTGGTAGCCAAATAACCCCTCGGGCGCACTTTCATCCGGCGGGTCACACACCGGCCAAACCGGTCACCAAAAACTAAATAGCCACATCAACGCAAGAAAAACTCAAAGGAGAGTGTCATGCACCTGTCAATGCATAACTGGATGCGCAGCGAACCCATCGAGACGACCATTGCGCGTCTCGCTAAGTACGGCTACAAGTCCATCGAGATTAGCGGCGAGCCGACTATCTACGACTCGAAGCACGTTCGCGAATTGCTCGACCACTACAAGCTCAACTGCTGGGGTGCGGTCACGCTCATGATCGACCGCCGCAACATGCAGAGTTCTGACGAGGCAAAGCGCGCCGCGTCCGTTCAGTACGTCAAAGACGTCATCACGTTTGTTCATGAACTCGACGGCCAAATCGTCACGCTGGTTCCGGGCACCGTGGGAAAGATTGTTCCCGACTCCACACCCGAGAACGAGTGGAAGTGGCTGGTTGAGGGCACGAAGGAGATTTACGAACACTCCGAAAAGCTCGGCATTCGTGTGGGAGTGGAGCCGCTCAACCGTTTCGAGTCGTACTTGATTACGCGTGCCGAGCAGGCGCTCGCACTCTGTGACGCCGTTGGACCGAACCTCGGCGTCACGCTGGATGCGTTCCACATCAACATCGAGGAGAGCAACCTCTTCGACGCGATTCGTCTCGTGGGTGACAAGTTGGTCGACTTCCACGTCGCCGACAACAACCGCATGCCCGCGGGTTACGGTGACTACAACTGGGCGCAGGTCGTCGAGGTACTCAACTCGATCAACTACCAGGGTGCACTCACGGCGGAGTTCGTGGCACCGGTCGACCGCACGCCGGCCAACAAGTACCCGAACGCGCTCGAGACGAACTTCGAGGGACTCGACATCGACCCTGAGCAACTGAAGTTCATCATCGACCACGGTTCGAGCGTCTTGACCGAAGAGTTCTACAACTGGCTCGTTCAGGTCAACTCCGAGCACTTGCTGCCGCTGATCGACAACAAGTTCTAATCGAGCGCAGGTAAAGAGACGGGTCTGGGGTCGCGGTGACGAGCTTTGTGACGAGCGAGTGGTGCGCTCATGTCTAAGGGAAAAGTTGCCATCATCGCGACCCTCGATACCAAGGGCCCCGAGGTTGCCTATTTGCGCGATCAGCTGGTCCGACTCGGTGTCACAACGCTTGTTGTTGACACGGGCATTTTGGGGGAACCCGTTGGGATTGTGCCGGATGTGTCACGGGCACAGCTCGCGGAACGAGGCGGCATGACCCTCGAGGGCCTGCAAACGGTGGGCTCTCGAGGGAAAGCTGTCACTCTCATGCGCACCTTCGTGACCGACTTCATTCGGGAGCAATACGCAGCCGGCGAGGTTGTGGGCGGCATCAGCGTGGGAGGTGTCGGCGCCGTCATGGGTGCTGCGGCCATCCAATCGCTTCCCGTGGGTGTGCCCAAGATTGTGATCGCCCCCACGGCGTCGGGACACCACGAGTTCGGACCCTACGTGGGCACAAAAGACGTCATGGTGATTCACTCGATTGTCGACATTCTCGGCGTGAATGACGTGGCGAAGACCGTGTTTGACAACGCCGCGGCGGCAATGAAGGGGATGCTCGACTACGGCCATCCGTTGCCCCCGCGCGCACCCGAAACGCTCACGGTTGCCGCCACCATGCTCGGCAACACGACCAAGGCCGTTGAGGCACTCAAGGCTGAGCTCGAAAAGTCCGGCGTCGAAACCGTCGTCTTTCACTCGAGCGGCGTCGGCGGCCCCAGCATGGAAGAGCTTGCCGAACAAGGTCAGTTTGTCGGTGTCGTCGACTACACGACGAACGAAATTGGTGATCGCCGGATTGGTGGCATTCATGATGCAACGCCGGAACGACTCACCGTCGTGGGGCGGCTCGGAATTCCGCAGGTCGTTCTGCCCGGATGTCTCGACTTTGCGGTGTTCGATGCCAAAACGCTGCCGAGTGAACTGCGCACGCGCAAGATTTACGACCACAACCCCGAATACGCGCTCGTGGGCTACACGCACGATGAAAAGCGCGACATCGCCCGCGAATTCGCCGAAAAGTTGAATCAGTCGACCGGGCTTGTCCACGTGATTTTCCCGCTCGGGGGTATCTCGATTCCCGCTCGCGAAGGCGGTGTGTTCCACGATCCCGTCGGTGACGAAATCATGCGTTCGACCATCCAAACCACACTTCGCCCCGACATCACGTTTGAAACGTCGGACGCGCACATCAATGACCTCGAACTCGGCGTCTTGGCCGCACAACGGCTGTTGGCACTTCTCAACAAACAAAAAGGAAATGAATAGAAATGACTGACCACCCCATCGCTCGCTTGACCACCGGAGATGACGAGTTCCGCTCCAAGTTCCGCTCCTGGAACCTTTCCGACCTCTCCTATGTCGACATCAAGGAATACCTGTCGGTCAAAGACACGATTCTCGTCCCCATGGCAAGCACGGAGCAGCACGGGCCGCATCTGCCGCTCGCCTGCGACACCATCACAGCGGTCGAGGTATCGCGTCGCATCAGCGAGCAGATTGGTGTTCTCCACACGCCGCCGCTCTGGGCGGGATACTCGCCACAGCACATGTATGGACCCGGCGAAGGTCGAGGCACGATCACTCTGCGTGCCGACACCCTGCTCAACCTCATGTACGACGTGGCGCGCAGCCTCATCCATCACGGATTCAACCGCATCATTTTCATCAACGGCCATGGGTCGAACATCAAGGTTGTCGATCCCGTGCTGCGTCGCCTGCGCTACGAAACCGGTGCTCTCATCTCGTTCGTCAAGCCCTACATGGAGCGTTACGTCGGCATTCTCGATGGACTCATGGAGAACCCGCCCGAGGAAACTCCGGGATGGCACTCGAGCGAACTCGAAACCTCGCAGTGCATGGCATGGAACCCTGACCTGGTTCGCATGGAGCGCGCGGTTGACACGCGCGCGCACATCCCGGAGTTCTTGCCCAAGTCGTTCAGCAAGGATGACGGAATGCCCGACGCCGAATTCGAGGGGTACCAGTACTTCAGCTTTCCCATGGATCACCACGAATTTGTCGAAAACGGCATTATTGGTAACCCGATGCGGGCTACGCCGGAGAAGGGTTTCGAAGCGTTCCGTCGACTCAGCGAGCATGTCGCGCGAGGCATCATGGAGCTCGAAAAGGTGCCCGTCACGGTTCACGACCGCGAGTTCGTCGGTCGGGTAATGTGAGCCTCTGGGCAGCGTGATTTAATTGAAAAAACCTGACTAATCAGGGGGAGAGCAGGACATCCATGGCACTCGAAACATCGTCACTCGTTGACGTCGCCTATGACGACCTTCTCGCGCGCATCACCTCATTTCAGGTCAAAGCGGGAGCGCCGCTGTCCGAGGTCAAAATCTCGAAAGAGCTCAACATCAGCCGCACTCCGATTCGAGAAGCGCTTCAGCGACTCGAAAAGGAGGGGCTGGTGAAGCGCACCGAGTCGGCGCGCTTCACGGTGGCCCAGATCTCGATTCGTGAGGTGAACGAGGCCTGCGACATGCTCGAGATTCTCGACACGTACATCTTTTCGAAGGCATCACAAAAACTGACGCCAGACGACGAGAAAGAGTTGCGTGACGCGGTGAAACGCATGAGCGACGCGTGTGACGCGAACGATCGCACGGCCTGGACGGACGCCGACCGCAGCTTTCACCAAATTGTGAACCGCGTTGCCGACAATGAGCTTGTCGCCGACTCGGTGCGCGAGACGCGTCGTCGCGTGCAGCGATTCTGGATTCGCTCGACAGTCGGGCAATTCGACCGTCTGCACACGTGCACGGTAGAGCACTCGCAACTCGTCGATGCCATCATCAACAAAGACGTTGCCGCCATCGGCCCCGCCGTGACGGAACACATCGGGCACTTGCGCGAAAACGTCGTCTCGCTGTTGACCACGGTGGCACTTCTGACGGGGGAAGACGGCGCGTAGCGCTGCCGACGAAGCCCTCCCTGATTACAGACGTATGCCCGGCTCAACTGATGAGCCGGGCATACGTCGTGTTTGGCGCGGTCGATTTCGATTACGCGCCGTGAGCGTTCCTAGTCGCTCGAGAACGCCGCGTCGAACGCTGCGGTGGGAACCTTCCACAACAGCGAACGCACGAACTCGACCGCGTGCTTGGCGCCATGCAGCCGATCCATGCCGGCATCCTCCCACTCGACCGAAATCGGACCCGTGTAGCCAATGGCGTTGAGCGCGCGGAACGCGTCTTCCCACGGAACGTCACCTCGGCCCGTCGAGACAAAGTCCCAGCCGCGTCGCGGGTCAGCCCACGCGCCGTGCGAACCCATGATTCCGTTGCGACCGTTGCCCATGCGCATCCGTGTGTCTTTGCAGTCGACGTGGTAGATGCGGTCGGCGAAATCGAGAATGAATGCAACCGGGTCGAGACCCTGCCACACCATGTGCGAGGGGTCCCAATTGAGGCCAAACGCAGCACGGTGATCAATTGCGTCGAGCGTCTTCACCGTCGTCCAGTAGTCGTAGGCAATCTCTGACGGGTGTACCTCGTGGGCAAATCGCACGCCCTCGGAGTCGTACACGTCGAGAATCGGATTCCAGCGCGCAGCGAAGTCCTCATAGCCGGCATCGATGACGTCCTGACCCACCGGTGGGAACATCGCGACGTACTGCCAGATGCTCGATCCGGTAAAGCCGACGACTGTGTCGACGCCGAGCTTGCGCGCGGCGATGGCCGTGCGCTTCATCTCTTCTGCTGCGCGCTGACGAACGCCCTCCTGGTCTCCGTCGCCCCACACCTTGGCACCCACAATCGCCTTGTGTCGAAAATCGATGGGGTTGTCGCAGACGGCCTGCCCCTTGAGGTGATTCGAAATGGCGAACACCTCGAGGTTGTACTTCTTGAGCAGTTCGCGTTTCTGTGCCACATACTCGTCGCTTTCGCTCGCGAGCCAGGGATCAAAGTGGTCGCCCCAGCAGGCGAGTTCGAGACCGTCATATCCCCAGTCGGCCGCGTGCTTGGCCACCGTTTCGAGGGGAAGGTCGGCCCATTGCCCGGTAAAGAGGGTTACTGGGTGTGACGATTTTTCAGCCATATTGCTACTCCGTTCTATTCTTCTGGTGCCGTGAGCACGTGTCCGTTTTCAGCGCTCGCCGCAATCGCTTCAATGACCGCCTGCACTGCGTGACCGTCGTCGAAACTGGGGGATGCCGGTGTGCCGTTTTCAATCGAGGTAAGGAACTCGAAGAACTGGTGCGTGAAGGTGTGTTCCCACCCGATGATGTGTCCGTCAGGCCACCATGCCGACAGATATGGATGCGCCGACTCGGTGACGAGAATCCGCCGGTAACCCTGCTCGCCGGCCGGGTCTTCGCGATCGAACATCCACAGCTCATTCAGGTTTTCGAGATTGAACATGATGCTGCCCTTTGTGCCAAAGATGCTCAGCGAGAGTTCGTTCTTTCGTCCCGGGGCGTTGCGCGTGACGTCGAGGTTCGCCACGGCGCCGCCCGTGAGTGCGAGTGTGGCGAGAGCCGCGTCATCCACGGTGACAGTGCCGTGTCCGCCCGACCCGTCGGGACGCTGATGCGTAAATGTGCGCAGGTGGCCGGTGACCCCCTCGACGTCTTTCCCGGCGAGGTGGCGCATGAGGTCGACAACGTGAGCGCCGAGATCGCCGAGAACGCCGGTGCCGGCTCGTTCTTTTACGAGCCGCCAACTCATGGGAAGGTTCGGGTCGCTCAGCCAGTCTTGAAGGTAGGCGCCGCGAATGTGCAGCACCTCTCCCACGCGGCCATCGTCGATGAGTCGTTTGGCGAGCATGAGCGCCGGCACCCGGCGATAGTTGAAGTTGACCGCCGACATGATGCCCTTGGCCGCAGCGGACTGGGCTGCCGCAACCATGGCGCGGCTTTCTTCCATCGAATTCGCCAGCGGCTTTTCGACGATGACGTGCTTACCCGCCTCGAGAGCCGCGATGGCGATTTCCGCGTGGGAGTCACCCGGTGTGCAGATGTCGATGATGTCAATAGACGGGTCGGCGACGACTTCACGCCAGTCGGTGTGTGACCGGTGCCAGCCGAGTTGCGCGGCAGCTCGTGCCACGGCATCGGCATCGCGACCGACGATTGATTCCATGTGGATGCGCGGCGTCGGGAACGCCGCATTCACGTTTCTCCATGCCTGGGAGTGAGCGCGGCCCATGAAGCCGTACCCAATCATCCCGACGCGGAACTCTTTCTGGTTCGAATCGCCCATAAGGTGCCCCTCTCGAGTGAAGTGTTTGTCGACGTTGACAAAAAACATTGACGTCGGTGCTTGCGAAACAATATACCTGTATGTATGTTTCTGTGTATACAGTTACGAATACAAAAAACCGCACCGATCTAGCGACAGAAAAGGAGTGAGAAACCGTGGATATCTGGCCACTCATTTTGCTCAACGGTCTCACGTTGGGTGCCGTTTACTTCGTGGCCTCGAGTGGGTTGACGCTCATTTTCGGGTTGATGCGCGTCATCACGCTGGCCCACGGAACCTCCTTCCTCTTTGGCGGATACCTGGGGTACGTCGTGGCCGCGGCCACCGACAACTGGATTCTCGGCTTGCTCGCCGGTTTGGTCGCCGCAGGCCTGCTCGGACTCTTCACACATCAGGTACTCATTCGTCGCTTTCAAGACGATGACATGCGCGTCGCGCTCATCACTCTCGGTGTGGCCGTGATCGGAACCGACCTGATGCTCGCCGTCTTTGGTGGCACGGCAACCCAGGTACCGTTCCCCCAAAACCTTCAGGTGGCCCTCGACCTGCCCGTCATCGGAGAGTATCCGCTCATCCGTCTCATCATTTTGGCCATCGCCATCGTGCTCGGCCTCGCGATTTACTTCATCATCGCCAAGACGCGATTCGGTTCGATCGTGCGAGCGGGCGTGGATGACGCACCCATGACCTCCGCAACCGGCGTCAATGTGCGTGTCGTGTTCGCCGTCATCTTCGCGGTTGGCTCGGCACTGGCTGGGCTCGCCGGCGTCATTTCGGGAACGCTGTTTCCGCTTCTCCCGGGACAAGATGGCAGCTACCTGCTCTTTTCGCTTGTTGTCGTCATCGTCGGTGGCATGGGCAGCATTCCTGGCGCGGCCATTGGGTCGGCTCTGGTCGGCATCGTGTCCCAGTTCGCGCTGGTCATTGCCCCGACCTACGCATTCGTTCTGACGTTCGCTCTCATGGTGATCGTTTTGGCCGTCCGTCCTCAAGGAATCATGGGTCGCCCCGCATGAGCACATCCATTTCTTCGACATCGACCACGCCTCGTTGGAAGGCCTGGGTCTCGGCACAAAACATCGTCGTGGCGGTGGTTCTCGTGCTCGCCATCATTTTTCCGCTCGTCGTAGACCGGCCTCGGTTCTGGCTGCCAAATATCGGAGTTCGCACGTTGTGGATGGGCACGATTGCGATGAGCTTGGTCTTTCTCAACAAGTACGTAGGCCTGCTGTCGCTCGCGCAGATGACGTTTGCCGGTATCTGCTCCTACGGAATCGGGTATTTCTCGGTCACCATGGGCTGGCCCATCATCCCCTCAATCGTGCTGTCGCTCGGTATCGGGTCGTTCGCCGGATGGCTCACCGCGCTTATCGCCGTGCGCACCAAGGCCATCTACTTCATGATGATCACTCTCGCGCTGGCACAGGTGTTCTACTCGTGGGCATCACAAGCCATCGAGGTGACGAACGCACGGCGCGGTATCGCTCCGATTCCCCGTCCCGACTTCGGCTTCATCAACCTGAATGACATCACCACGTTCTACTACTTTGCATTGGTGTTGGCGGTTATCGCCTACGTCATCTTCCGCTACACGGCGACGTCGCAGTTCGGTCTCGCGATTCAAGGAATCAAGGACAGCCCCGAGCGCATGAGCGCACTCGGCTACAACGTCAATCGCTATCGCACCGCGGCGCTGACACTCGCGGCCTTCGTTGCGTCCATCGGCGGCGTGATTCTCGTCTTCGATCGCAACCAGGTTGACCCGAGCTTCGTCAGCCTCGACTCCACCCTGAACATCCTCGTTGTCGCGGTTGTCGGAGGAATTGGCTCACTCGGGGGCGTCTTTATCGGTGGTCTCGTTTTCGCGCTGCTGCAGAACTTCGCGCAGGACTTTACCGACCGTTACATGACCTTGACGGGACTCGTGTTTATCGGCGTACTTCTCTTCTTCCCGGCCGGCCTCGTCGGTCTGGGTCCCATGATCCGACGACTTTTTTCGAAGCGGGCAAAGGCGTCCGCTTCGTCGGAGTCGTCCGAGACGCTGGACGCTGAAAGGCGCGCTGGCACACACAACAAGAAAGGGCAACACAAATGAAAGCAATGCTCAAGAAGAGGCTGGTGCCGGTCGTTGCAATCGCAGCCACCGCTGGCCTCATTCTCTCCGGCTGCTCCGGCGCCGGCGGAGGAGAAACCAAGGAAATCAAGATCGGCGTTCTCGCAACCGACAAGGGCAATCTGGCATTCGGTATGGACGAGGCGAAGGCCGCAATCGGCGTGTCGATGGCATCCATCGGTGGCACCATTGACGGTGGCGAAATCGACGGTGTTCCCGTCACGATCGTCTACGAAGGCACCGACGGCACCAGCGCCTCGGCCCAGACCGCGGTGAAGAAGCTCGTCGAGAACGACGGCGTCGACATCGTTTTCGGTCCAGTGTCGGGTGACGAGGGTGAGACGGTCGTGCAGTACGCACTGACCACGCCCGAGGTGACCTATGTCAACGGTTCCGCAAGCCCGGTCGGTATGACCCTTGCTGGTGCAACCAACTTCTTCCGCTTCCACGGCGACTCCGCCATGTGGATGGGTGGTCTCGGTGACTACGCCTACAACGAAAAGGGCTACAAGAAGATCTACGCCATCGCAGAGGACTACTCGTTCCCCTACGACAACGCGGGTGGATTCTTCTCGGAGTTCTGCGCCGCTGGTGGCGACGTGACCGGTAACTCGTGGGTCCCCGTGGGTACGACGGACTACTCGTCGATCATCGCTCAGATTCCCGCCGACACGGATGCCGTGTACGTGGGTCTCGGTGGTGCTGACGCAGCGAGCTTCCTCTCGCAGGCCGTCACGGCCGGCGTGAACAAGCCACTCGTTGGTGGAACCATTGCCGTCGACACGACCGCCCTCTCGGGTGACGCGAACATCGCGGATGTTGCTGCGGGCATGATCGCTGGTGGCCCGGTTCCCGGCCCCGACTATGACAGCCCCGAGTGGCAGGCGTTTGTGGCTGAGTACGTGAAGCAGCCCAAGGCGTTCCCCAGCCCCTCGATCTTCTCGATCCTCTACTACAACTCGTTCAACTCGCTTCTCCTCGCTCTGGAAGAAGTGAAGGGACAGCTCGGTAGCCCGGACCAGAAGAACCTCCGTGAGGCGCTCACCGCTCTCGAGTGGACCAGCCCGACCGGCCCGATCAAGCTCGACGCGAACCGTCAGGCCATCGTTGACAACTTCCTCATTGAGGTTGAAAAGGGTGCCGACGGCAAGCTGACCACCAAGCAGATCAGCCAGACCAGCGGAGTGGCGCAAGGTACCAAGACCTACGACCGCTTCGAAGGTTGCCCGAAGTAACCACTTCGGTAACCCCTCTCTAGAAACAAGGAGCCAGTCATGCCCACCCAGGACATCGCAATTTCGCTGACCGACGTCGACAAGCGTTTCGGCGGCCTCCGCGCCGTCAAGAACGTCTCGATGGAAGTGCGTGCGGGAGAACGGGTGAGCATGATTGGCACCAATGGTGCGGGCAAGTCCACGTTGTTCAATCTCATCGCCGGAGTGTTTCCGGTGACCGCTGGCAGTGTCTCCATGTTTGGGTCCGTAGTTACCAAACAAAACACCGCCAAGCGAGCGAGGAACGGACTTGCCCGCACTTTTCAAACGTCCCGACTGTTTGAGCAATTGACGGCGGAGGAAAACGTCTTCATCGCGCTCGGGGGTCGCGGGCTTGGCGTGCGCAGTATCCTGCCGGCACGTCGTATCCCGGCGAAATGGCACCGAGTGGCCGAACTTCTCGAGACCGTGGGACTCGTCTCGGAAGGCACCCGCCGCGTCGCCGATCTCTCGCACGGCGAGCAGCGGCAACTCGAGCTGGCCATGGCGCTCGCCGCGGATCCCAAGATTTTGATGCTGGATGAACCAGCCGCCGGCTTCTCACCGGCCGAGCGTCAACAACTCGTGGCGATGTTGACGGCACTTCCCGCAGACATCACGCTTCTGCTCATTGAACATGACATGGACATCGCGCTCCAGGTTGCCGATCGCGTCATCGTGATGCACGACGGATCGAAGATTCTTGAAGGTACTCCCGACGAAATTAGAGCGAGTCAGGTCGTTCGCGAAATCTACCTCGGAGGTGGACATGCCTGAGACTGTCAAGCCCGGAGGCGCCATTCTGGATGTGCAGGACCTCAACGTCTACTACGGTCGCGTTCACGTGCTCCAGGACGTGTCATTTTCGATGGGTGCGGAACCCCTCGGCGTGCTGGGCCGCAACGGCATGGGCAAGTCCACGCTCGTCAAGGCCCTGATGGGGTTTATTCCGACCGAAAGTGGAACCGCGGCGTTCGAGGGTCAGAACATCATTGGGCTTCCCTCGTACAAAATCAACCGACGTGGAATCGCGTACGTGCCCCAGGGGCGCCGCATTTTCCGCTCGCTCACGGTGCACGAACACCTGACCATGGTCGGTGCGCCGAAGAATGCGCGCTGGAATATCGAGGCGATTTACGAGACGTTCCCCCGCCTTGCGGAGCGGAAAAAGAACGGTGGCGCGGATCTTTCGGGAGGAGAACAGCAGATGCTGGCAATCGCACGTGCACTGCTGTCGAATCCGCGCCTCCTCATCATGGACGAGCCGTCGGAAGGACTTGCACCGACCATCGTCGACCACATTGCCGAGGTCTTTCGTTCGCTCGTCTCGGCCGGGCAAGCCGTGCTCTTGATTGAGCAAAACCTGCGCTTTGCCACCGAGCTGTGCGACCGCATTCTCTTCATGGTCAACGGACAAATTGCGGCCGACTTGCCGGCCACGCAGGTGGCTCGCGATTCGGCGGTTCAGGAGAAGTTCCTCGGCGTCGTGTAGCGCACGCAGCGTGCCCGCCATCGCTCATTCCCAACTGACTAGGACACACACTCATGGCTCAGGTTCGCCGCCAATTTCCTCGCCCCCGAGATCTCGCGCCGCTGCTTAGGTTCAAGGCGCCCGATTTCAACGCGAAGCGACGCCGACTCGCGAAAGCGCTCACGATTTATGACCTGCGTGCCATCGCAGCACGTCGCACGCCCCGTGCAGCGTTTGACTACACGGAAGGCGCCGCCGAGGCCGAAATCTCGTTGGCGCGTGCGCGTCAGGCGTTCGAAGACATCGAGTTTCATCCCGCGATTCTGCGCGACGTCTCTCAGGTTGACTTGAGCTCGACCGTGCTCGGTGGCCCGACCGCAATGCCCGTGGGGATTGCGCCCACGGGCTTCACCCGCATGATGCACACCGAGGGCGAATGGGCCGGGGCATCGGCTGCCCGCAAGGCGGGCATCCCGTTTTCGCTCTCAACTATGGGAACCACATCAATCGAGGATGTGGCCGCTACCAACCCCGATGGTCGCAACTGGTTTCAGCTTTACATGTGGAAAGACCGCGAACGGTCGATGGCTCTCGTGGAACGGGCCGCCGCGGCCGGGTTTGACACCCTGCTCGTGACAGTGGACGTGCCCGTTGCGGGCGCCCGACTTCGTGACAAGCGAAATGGCATGTCGATTCCACCCTCGCTCACGCCGGCCACCATCATCAACGCGATTCCGCGCCCGGAATGGTGGATCAACTTTTTGACCACCGAACCGCTCGCGTTCGCGAGCCTCGACCGCTGGAGCGGCACCGTCGGTGAACTGCTCGACAGCATGTTCGACCCCACGGTGACGTTTGAAGACCTCGCGTGGATTCGTCAGCAGTGGCCGGGCAAAGTCGTCGTGAAGGGTGTGCAAACGGTCGACGATGCCAAGCGAGTCGTGGCCACAGGCGTGGATGGTCTGGTGCTCTCGAATCACGGCGGACGCCAGCTCGACCGCGCGCCGGTTCCGTTTCACCTGCTCCCCGATGTTGTCAAGGCCGTCGGCAAGAAGACCGAGGTCATTGTCGACACGGGCATCATGTCGGGAAGCGACATCGTGGCGAGCATCGCCCTCGGCGCCAAGTTCACGCTGATCGGCCGCGCCTATCTCTACGGGCTCATGGCCGGAGGAGAAGCGGGCGTCGACCGCGCGTTGGATATCTTGCGCGAGCAGATGACGCGCACCATGAAGCTCCTCGGGGTGACGTCACTTGCGGAGCTGAATCCCGATCACGTGACGCAACTCTCGCGGTTTACTCGCCTGACGCCACGCTGAGTCGTGCGATGCGCGCGAGCGCGGCATCCTCGATCGGACTTTCGGGGCCGATGGCGGCGCGCATGGTGCGCAGCGTGAG
>CANGKD010000014.1 GCA_947454495.1 Actinomycetota bacterium | reverse complement strand
GTCGCGACGAGTGAGATTCCGATTGTTCCAGCGGGCGAGTCAGAGTCGAATCCCGATTCGCGAGCGGACACATCGGGTCGAGATCGGTTTGGTGCGATTTTGAACCGGTGGTTTGGCGACAAGGGCAACACGCCATCATGAGCGTGAGCATCCTGAACGATTCAATGAAAATCGGGCGCTTGAAACGTCCCGGTGGTCGGCAAGAGCTTCGAAATCGCGAGTTTGTGCTTCTCCTGATTGCGTTCGCAATTTCGCTCGCCGCAATAATCATCATTCAGACCGCCGTGTTGGGCGAAGTCGAATTCGGCATGTTGGCGATGATGGGCGCCCTTGGTGCGCTCGTCTTGGTTTTCCACGTCGTGTTGCGATTCACAGCCCCTCAGGCCGACGCGGTCATTGTGCCGATTGCTACGGCACTCAACGGGCTGGGAATCGCGGAGATCTATCGCATCGACCTGGCCGACGAGGCGACTGGTTGGGATGCCTTGAGCGTTAAGCAGTGCGCGTGGACGGCACTTGCGCTACTCGTCAGCATTGCGCTCATCCTGATTGTGCGGCATCACCGAGTGCTTCAGCGCTACACCTACACCTCGGGGCTCGTGGCCGTCATACTGCTCTTTCTCCCCGTCGTGCCGGGAATCGGCATTGAAGTGAACGGGGCACGCGTGTGGATTCAGATTGCCGGCCTCACGTTCCAGCCCGGCGAAGTGGCCAAGATCGCTCTCGCCATCTTTTTCGCCGGTTACCTCGTTCAGCATCGAGAAACACTGTCGATGGTGGGACGCCAGTTTTTGGGCGCGCGTCTTCCCCGTGGTCGCGATCTCGGCCCCATCCTGTCGGTGTGGGTACTTTCCATGGCCGTGATCGTGTTGCAACGCGACCTGGGGACCGGCTTGTTGTACTTCGGTCTCTTCCTGGTCATGCTCTACGCCGCCACAGGTCGAGCCAGCTGGGTTGCCCTCGGTGTGGGCCTGTTCGTCACGGGTGCCGTGGCCGCGAACTTTTTGCTCGGATATGTCAACGATCGCTTTGCCAACTGGTACGACGCGTTCAATCCCGATCGATATGACGAAATCGGTGGCTCATTCCAACTCGTCCAAGGTCTCTTCGGGCTCGCACATGGTGGGGTGCTCGGAACGGGGCTCGGGCAGGGTCTGCCCTACATCACGCCCGTTTCGCAGAGTGACTACATCGTGGCCAGCCTCGGCGAGGAACTGGGGCTTGCGGGGCTCTTTGCAATTCTGTGCCTGTACCTGGTCTTGACCACCCGTGGCTTGCGAATCGGCTACATCGCCTCGGATGAGTTCAGCAAGCTGCTGGCAACGGGTCTCGCGTTCGTGATTGCCCTGCAATGCTTCATCGTGATTGGCGGCGTCACCCGCGTGATTCCCCTGACCGGTCTCACGACGCCCTTTCTCGCAGCGGGCGGAAGCTCACTCGTGGCCAACTGGATGATCATTGCCATTCTTCTTCGACTGTCCGACTCCGCGCGCAGCCGCACCCGCTTGGTGGTGGAATAAATGAATCGTGAGATGAGGCGCATCGCGGTTGTTGCTCTCGCGATGTTTCTCGCGCTCTTCGTGTCGATCTCGGTGATTCAAGTCGGCGCCGCCGAGGCCTTGTACGCCGACGGTCGCAATACTCGCACCCTGTTCGATTCTTATCGGGCAGAGCGCGGGAGCATCATCGCCAGCGGTACCGTCATCGCCGAATCGGTTCCCGTCGACGATGACTACAAGTTCCAGCGCGTATATCCCAACCCACTCGTGTGGGCACCCGTGACGGGATATTTCACCCTCAACCAAGGACTCACCGGGATCGAAGGGGCGTTGAACACGTACTTGAGCGGTACATCCGGTTCGCAATTTCTGCAACAGCTCAGAAGTCTCTTCACCGGCGAGCGCGTGCGGGGCGCAAACGTCAACCTCACGTTAGATCCGGTCATTCAACAGGCGGCGTGGGATGCGCTCGCCGAGTCTGGCTACGCCGGTGCCGTTATCGTGACCGAGCCGTCAACGGGTCGGGTTTTAGGCATGGCATCAACGCCCTCGTTCGACCCGCAACCTCTCGCCTCTCACAACACCGATGACGTCATTGGCGCCTACGACGCTCTTCTCGCGGACCCGGGCGAACCACTCATCAATCGGTCCATTGCGGGCGACCTCAACCCGCCCGGATCAACGTTCAAACTCGTCGTCTTGACGGCGGCACTCGAGTCAGGGAATTGGACGCCTGATAGCGAGCTCCCCAACCCGAGCGAATTCCCGCTACCGGGTTCGGACTCGGTGGTGCGCAACAGTGGCGGCGGCACGTGCGGTCCGGGTGACACCGTGACGTTGCGCGATGCGCTTCGAATCAGTTGCAACATTCCTTTTGCTGAACTAGGCCTCCAGCTCGGGCGCAAGGCGATTCTTGATCAGGCCAAGAAGTTCGGTTTCAACAGCAGCTTCGAGATTCCGCTCGACGTCGAGGCCAGCTACTTCCCGCCCGTCATGGATGACCCACAAACCGCGCTCGCCGCGTTTGGACAGTTCGACGTTCGTGCCACACCGCTCCAGATGGCGATGGTCTCGGCTGCCATCGCAAACGGTGGCATGGTGATGTATCCGAACATGGTCGACTCGGTGATTTCCAGCGACGGCCAAACGCTCTCTCGCCCCACTCCGGTTGAGTATGGGCGCGCAATGAGCGCAGAGACGGCCGCGATGATTGCGGCGATCATGGTCGAGGGTGTCAGCAATGGTGCGGCAACTAATGCCAATATTGAGGGAGTGACCGTCGCGGGCAAGACGGGAACCGCAGAAAATGGTGAGGGAGAGCCTTACACGCTGTGGTTTACCGGATTTGCTCCTGCGGAAGCTCCCCGTTTTGCCATCACCGTTCTCGTCGAGGACGGTGGAGGAATCGGTCAACAGGGTTACGGAAACTTGATTGCGGCTCCCATAGCGCGACACGTTCTTGAGGCGGTGCTTTTTCAATGAGGCCTTCAGCAGGCATGAACTTCGGTGGACGCTACGTCCTCGATTCCCGCATCGCCGTGGGCGGTATGGGCGAAGTTTGGCAAGCCACCGACACCGTCATTGGGCGTCAAGTTGCCATCAAGATTTTGAAGGATGAATACCTCGGCGACCCCGGATTTCTCGAGCGATTCCGTGCTGAAGCGCGTCATGCCGCGTTAGTCAATCACGAAGGTATTGCCAACGTGTATGACTATGGCGAGGAAGACGGTAGCGCCTACCTCGTGATGGAGCTCGTCCCCGGCGAGCCCCTCTCATCCGTACTCGAGCGCGAACACACACTACCCATCGATCGAGTTCTCGATATCGTCGCCCAAACCGCGGCTGCTCTCCAAGCGGCCCACTCGGCAGGACTCGTCCACCGCGACATCAAGCCCGGAAACTTGTTGATCACGCCCGAGGGTCGAGTGAAGATCACCGATTTCGGCATTGCACGCATTGCCGATCAGGTCCCGTTGACGGCAACGGGCCAAGTCATGGGCACTGTCCAATATCTCTCACCGGAACAGGCAAGCGGTCACGCTGCATCACCGTCGACCGATATCTATTCACTCGGGATTGTCGCCTACGAGGCGCTCGCCGGCAAGCGTCCGTTCAGCGGCGAATCCCAGGTCGCCATCGCAATGGCCCAAATTAACGATGCGCCACCCCCTCTGCCCGACACGATCGCGGAACCCGTTCGCAACCTCATCATGAGTTGCATCGCCAAGAAGCCAGCAGATCGACCCGATTCGGCCGCGAATCTTGCGCGCGCAGCGCAGGCACTTCGTCGGGGAGACGTCGCCGCAGCGGCCGACGCCGTTCCGCAAATCCTTGCCGGCGCCACGACGAGCGATGCCACTCTCATCATGCCCCGCGCCACCGAACCTGGTGCAACGACGGTGTTGAACATCCCTTCGGCGAATCCTTCCGAAGAACGCAAGGGCAAGCGCAGCCCGTGGACCTGGCCCTTGGTCGCACTGATTGGCGTGCTCGTCATCGTTTTGGGTAGTTCGGTCATCGCCCTGTTGTCTTCAGGAAACGGTGGGGGCGGAGCACAGACCTCAACGAATGCCCCGAGTCCGACCAAGTCATCCTCGACACCAACCCCGACCAAGTCGTCGGCCACGCCGACGCCGACATCCACCCTCGTTAACGTCGACAAGGCGGCTTACGTCGGCAAGTCTTCGACGGACGTCGCGACCGCACTGCAGGCGCTCGGTATGGGCGTGAACATGAAAGAGGACAAACCGGCTCCGAGTCCGGATTTGGTCGGCAAGGTCTACGACCTCAACCCCACGGGAAACCTCAAGGTTGGCGAACTCATCACCGTGCTTTACTACGGTCCCACTCCGTCGATTGACGCACCGGCGGCACCGTCGCTCAGTCCGGCCTCGCCCGGCAATGCCGTGACTGCGGGTGACACCTTCGACATCGTGTGGTCGGTCTACCAGCAGTGCCCAGCGGGACTCCCCCTGGTTGGCTACATCATCAACGTCGGCGGTGGCACCCCCATCAACGAGAGCGCTGGTTCCTCTAGTTACCAGAACATTCCCGTACCCAACGCTCCCGGGACCTCATTCAACGTAACGATGCAGGTGACCTGCGGTCAGCTGACCTCAAGCCCAGGCGGCGCGCTCACCATCAACATCAACTAATTCGCGGAGCCACGCAATAAGTTTGGGAGATGGAGAAGTTGGCATGACGCTCGTCGGTGTAACGCTGGGTGGACGCTATACCCTCGAACGACGCATTGGCCAAGGCGGCTCTGCCGACGTGTATCGAGCCAAAGACACGCGACTCGACCGCACGGTGTCGGTCAAGGTGCTCAATGATGAGCGTGCCCATGACGCCGCGTATCGAGATCGTTTGGCGAAAGAGGCCAAAGCGGCCGCGGCGCTGACGCATGCCGGAATCGTACGAATCCTCGACGCCGGAGAAGCAGATCTCCCCTCGGCTGGCGGTGTGACCGTCGCGCACACATTCATCGTCATGGAGTACGTGCAAGGGATCGAGCTCACGAAGGTCATCGCAAAGGGTCCGCTAAAGGTCGCCGAAGCGTTGCGGATTGCCAAAGAAGTTGCCGACGCCCTCGCGTTTGCTCACAAGAAACACATCATCCATCGAGACATCACCCCCGGCAACATCATGATCACGAAGTCCGGGAACGTTAAGGTTCTGGATTTTGGGATCGCCTTTTCGCGGCCTGACAATGAATCCGATGCTACGCAAGCGCTGAACATCGTCGGCACTCCGGCATATTTTTCGCCAGAACAAGCGAGTGGAAGCCAGGGTGATGAGCGATCCGACATCTACTCTCTGGGTGTCGTTTTGTTTGAAATGCTGACGGGTCGTGTTCCGTTCGCCGCCACTGATGCAGTCAACGTCGCTCGAGCGCATCTCAATGACTTTGCGCCACCACCAAGCCAACTCAATCCAAAGGTTCCACTCAAGGTCGACATGCTTGTCGAGCGCGCGCTCTCCAAGACTCCCGCGGCGCGCTACACGACCGCCGCGGCGTTGGCCGCGGATCTCGAGGCGGCCTACCTCGACGTCACCGGCGTGACAATCGATACCGCCGCTCCGGCGTTCGGCGATGTCACGTCGACCGACGTCGAATCCTCCACGCAGGTGACGCCGAATGTTGCGTCCAAACCGGTGACACAGGCACCAACCATGGCCGAGGACGATTTCGATGCCATGTTCGCACCGCGAGCCACCTATTCGGGTGGCTCCTCCTGGTCGGTTGAAGAAATGTCGGGACTCGGAGCAAAGAACTCTCCCCAACGTCGACGGATTTTTGGCGGAATAGCCATTTCCCTCGTGACCGCCGCAGTCTTGGCTCTCGTGGCGATTTGGGTCGTCAACCTCGCCCCGGCCAATATTTTTCCGTCCTCGGGTGTCGAAATTCCTGCCGTTGCCAATCTCACCTATGAACAAGCGGCCACGAAAATGCGCGCCGCCGAACTCGAACCCGTGCAGCAGGATGAGAACAGTCTCACGATCGCGAAGGACAAGGTCATTCGTACCGAGCCCGCATCCGGGACGAAACTCGAAGCCGGACAGATCGTGACCATCATCATCTCGCTCGGGCCAAAAGAAAGTCCTGTCCCCAATGTTGTGGGCATGACGCTCGCAGATGGTACGGCGCAACTGACTTCGGTCAAGCTTGTCGCCGGCACAGTGACTGAGGCGTATCACGGCTCTTATCCGGCGGGAACGATTATCGCAACCGATCCCGCATCGGGCACGTCCCTCAAAGAAGGGGGCGCCGTCAACATCGTCGTTGCGAATGGCAAAGTTGACGTGCCCGATGTGCGCGGTCTGAGCTTGAAAGACGCGACAGCCAAACTTAACTCTCCCCAGTACATGGTTCCCGTCGTCACGGCTGGTGACAAGAGTTGCAAGAGTGATGCCGCGCTGACAGTCGGAGCTCAGTCGGTTCTCGGCGAGGCTCCGTTAGGTACCTCGGTCACGATTTACTACTGCGCGGGTTAGTTGCCCGAGCGAGCAATCAGGGGTGATTTGCCCAACGCTGCCGCTGCCGCTCCGTCAAGGCCCGTTGTTTCGAGCCAATTGCCGAGCATGGTGTAGCCACCTTCAGTCATGACGGATTCTGGGTGGAACTGAACGCCCACGATTGGGAGCGAACGGTGGCGCAGACCCATGATGACGCCGCCCTGTGTGCGGCTCGTGACGACGAGGGAATCCGGCACCGTCTCGTCAACAACCGCGAGGGAGTGGTATCTCGTCGCCGTGAATGGTTGAGGAACGTTCGCGTAGAAATCCGAACCATCATGTGTGATGAGTGAGGTCTTTCCGTGCATAAGTTCTTCCGCATTGGTCACTGTTGCACCGAATGCCTCGGCAATCGCCTGATGACCAAGACACACACCGAGAAGAGGCTGGTTGCGCTTCGCAGCACTCAAAACCGTTCGAATGGATATCCCCGCATCGGCGGGCGCTCCTGGGCCTGGCGAAACGAGAACGCCGTCATGCTTTTGTAACTCCGCGTCGAGATCATCGGGTGCAATGTCGTCGTTTCGCACAACGACGGTCGTTGCCCCGAGTTCCTGCAGGTAACCGTTAAGCGTGTAAACAAAGCTGTCGTAGTTATCAACGACGAGGATGCGCGTCATTGGATTTACCCGACGCTGCTGTTTTGTGAGCTCATCATCGTGTCGACCCACGGAAACACGAAGATCATCAGCAGTGCGACGACCGTCGCCGCAAGAACCGTTGCAATTCCAATTCGCAGCCACGTCGGACCGGGAATGATTCGCCAGAGTGCTGCATACATTAGGCGCGAGCCTCCTCAACCAGCTTTGTAATCTCAGCGGGAACGCCCGCCTCGAGGGGTTGCCACGATGTCAGCAAGCCGTAGACGACCAAGCGTTCGCCGTTGCCGTTCATGGGCGAGCACGTTGTGATGGTGAGGATGCTCTGCCCGTCGACCGGCGGTGCGTCGCTCAACGGCATGGGGTTGACCACATTAACCTGCGTCGGCACCACATATTCCGTATTGCGGACGGTGTAGATGTACCACCCCTGCGGTGTCTCAAGGTACATGTGATCGCCGGGGCGAATTGTCTGCGCCTGGGTAAAGCTCGTTCCCCACCCTGTTCGGTGAACCGCCATCGCGAAGTTTCCCGGCTCACCAGGCCACTGGGAGTTTTCGTACTTTCCGTAGTACCCCCGGTTGATGGTGGCTCCCGGATTGCTCACGCCATTTGCTACGGAACGCGCTGAACCAGATCCGAGACGTGGAACGTAGAGATTTCCAATAACCTGATCTTGTCCGACGGCCGCCAACACAGGTGGGGGACCATAATCGATAGCACCCGCCTTGGGCGTCCAGAGCGACGAGGCCGAGGGGCTCGAGGTCATTGTCTTGCTGAAGTTCTTGACGGCTTCGGCCTGTTCGCCCGCGACGATGGCGTTATTGATCCAGAGTTGCCACGCAAGGAACAGCAGCACAACGGCACCGCCGGTAATGAGCAACTCACCAAACACTCCGAGTGCGGCCGTGGTCTTGTCCGACGTGAAGGCGCGAGCAATTTTTCCTCGTGCAGTCGTGGGTGCTGGGCGAGCACCAGGTTCGAATACCAGTGCCGAGTCGTCGATAGGGGCCACGAGCGGTGCTTTTTCCGGTTCCGGTTCGATCTGAGGCTGAAGTTGCGCTTTCGTCTTTGCATCGAGCCTCACGGGCGTGCGCTTGAGAAAATCACCGACGGCAGCGGCGAATTTGGGCGACCCCTGGCTAGCGACGTCATCGGGAGTTACTGGATCTTCGCTCAATGGCACTTGCGTGCTGTCCGCGTTGGCCACAGATGATTCGTCGCCTTCTGCTACGGAACGCGAGGTTGATGTCTTTGCTTGCTTCTTGGCCGCATTCTTCTTTGCCCAGGCGCTGACCCAACGGTCGTGATCGGAAACGGCCGGCGGCCCGTCGCTAGCTTGTGCGCCGTCGTCGGGCGTGTTTTCGCCCGGCGTTACCGGATTGTTCTCGGGGTTGTCTTGCTCAAAACTCACCCGGGAAGTCTAGCTTCGAATTGCTGAACAGCTCCTGAAGGGCCTCCAAAGACCATGTGTGCGGATGGCTCCTTGTATACTCGTGGAACTATGGCACGCAATCAGGAACGCTCCAAGAAAGTTCGCGCCACCGAATCTGGTGACGCCCCCAACCCAGTGTGGTTCAAGCCCGTCATGTTTGGCTTCATGCTCGTGGGTCTGCTGTGGATCATCGTGTTCTACATCAGCCAGGGCACGCTACCGATTCCTTCCCTCGCGTCATGGAACATCTTGGTTGGTTTTGGAATCGCCTTCATCGGCTTCCTCATGACAACCCGCTGGCGCTAGTCGCAAAAGTTACACTCGTGTAATTCTCCCCATGTGGACAAACTGGGGATAACTTTGTCGGAGCCGTCCGCGCTGTTGTTTCTAGTGGACTTGAGCCAACCTAGCCAACGAACGCTGGGGCGTGAATAACGACGGCCCCGACGAGCAACACGGCGAGCCCAGAGACCAGCGCAACCTGCGTCGTGAACTGTCCCCGTCGGCGGGTGTTGGCAAAAATCACTCCCAAGAGAACACCCGTGACGAGACCTCCAACGTGCGCTTGCCACGAGATGCTCATGCCCGGGAGGAATCCTATGACGAGGTTTATTCCAAGGAGCACCAGCAGCTGCGTCGAATCGCCGCCGAGTTTGCGTTGAATAACGAGGAACGCCCCGAGAAGACCGAAGATGGCGCCCGACGCACCAACAACTCCAGTTTGAGATCCGGCCAAGTACATCACTGCGACAGATCCACCAAATCCCGCGAGTAAGTACAGGCTCAAGAATCTTCCGCGGCCAAGCAGAGTTTCGAGCACCTGGCCAAAGATAAACAGTGTGTACATGTTGAGCACGATGTGTAGAAAAAAGCCCGTCGAGTGCAGAAAAATGCTGGTGACCATGCGCCAGGGTTCGTAGGGTGCGCCGAGATCGTTGCCACCATAGGTAAAAATGGGGGCGTACAAGAAGTTCTCAGTGACGTTGAGCCCGGGAATCCACTGCAGGGCGTAAATCGCAAACGTCGCCGCGATGAGTGCGTACGTGACGATAGGCGTCTGAGTGCCGGGAATGCGGAGCCTTAATCGCCGACGCGGGCGCGGCACGCCAGCGGGGTGCACACAATCCGGGCACAGCACACCCACCGCGCCCGGCGTCTGACAATCGACACACACAGCGCGTTCACACCGTTGACAGTGGATGTACGTCTCGCGCTTCGCGTGGCGGTAACAGAATTCGGGCGCAGGTTCGTCGCTCATGATTTCGACCGGTGGTCGGTTACGGCTAGAGAGTGGTAACGGTTATCGACTCAATGACCACGTCGGCGAGAGGCTTGTCACGACCATCCGTCTGCACGGTCGCGATTTCATCGACAACCTTGCGGCTGGCCTCATCCGCAACCTCACCAAAGACCGTGTGCTTTCCAAAGAGGTACTGGGTCGGCACAACCGTAATGAAGAACTGAGAACCGTTGGTGCCTTGGCCCCCTCGAGTTCCTGCGTTAGCCATGGCCAACTTGTACGGCTCGTTAAAGCCAAGTTCGGGGTGAATCTCATCGTCAAACTGGTAGCCCGGACCACCGATGCCCTGGCCTAAGGGGTCTCCGCCCTGAATCATGAAACCGTCAATGATGCGGTGAAAAATCGTGCCCGCGTAGAGCGAATCGTGTCGTGCCTCGCCGGTGGCGGGATCGGTCCATTCCTTCTCACCCGTGGCGAGGCCGACGAAGTTTGCGACCGTCTTCGGGGCATGGTTTCCGAACAGGTTGACCGTGATGGGGCCGTGGTTGGTCGTAATGACAGCAGTTGCAGTATGAATCGACATGAGCATGATTCTCCCATACGCACAGGTTTCCAAGTGCCGGACAGTGCCATGATGGAAGAACACAGGGCAACGGAAGGATTTTTCATGGCGAAGAAGCAGACTCCTCAAGATGCAATTCGGCAGGAGGCGCAAGCCATCCTTCGCGAGCAGCAACGAGTGCTCGCTCATGCCAACGCCATTGCTCGATCGGCCTCACACGAGATGAGCCGATACGCGCAGGATGACCTCCTCCCGCGAGTAGCCTCCGGAGGGCGCCGTGGTTATGCGAGTGCGCGCCACGCTATTGTCGATGAGGTCATGCCCGCAGTGGGTGCCGCGGTTGGTGCGGCACTCAACCTGCTCGATAGCAAATCGCCGAAAAAGGCTTTGGCGTCTGCCCGACAAGCAATATCGAAAGGCGCATCAGTCGGTTCTAAGTCGGGGCCGGGCGCAGGTACGTTGATTGCCGTCGGAATCGGAGTGGCTGCGTTAATTGGAATCGGGTACATCGCGTATCAAACTTTCCGCGCGGATGATGAATTGTGGGTCGCGGAGGACGACGACCTCTAGGCTCGACTTTTATGGCACGAGCGACCGCGAGGGCAACGCCCTCGGACCACTTTCTTCCTCACATTCAGGGCCTGCGCGCAATCGCCGTGCTCCTCGTGGTCGTGTATCACTTTTGGCCAAGCCGGCTAACGGGCGGATACATCGGAGTTGATGTCTTCTTTGTCATCTCTGGCTTCTTGATAACCGGACAGCTCGTCCGGGAACTCCGTGGGTCAGCGCGCATAGGTCTCGCGTCTTTTTGGGCAAAAAGGATTCGGCGGCTCGTTCCTGCGTCCCTTTTCGTGCTCATTATGTCGATTCTCGCGACCGCTTTCCTGATGCCCCTTTCGTACGTGCACGAGTCCCTTGCAGATATCGCGGCGAGCGCAATGTACGCACAAAACTGGCACCTCGTTGCCAACGCGGTGAATTACCTTGCCAGCGATGGGCACACCATTGCCGAGCACTATTGGTCACTTTCCCTCGAGGAACAGTTCTACGTGGTCTGGCCTCTCTTCCTGCTCGGGGTGTTCGCGCTCAGTGCCCGGCTCTCAGCGAAACCCCGCTGGCGCGTCATGGCACTCGCAATCGTGCTCGTTGGGCTGCTCTCGTTCGCCGCCAGCATCTACTTCACGGCGACGAATCCCGGTCAGGCTTATTTCGCGTTGTTTACGCGAATGTGGGAGTTCGCCGTGGGTGCCCTGCTCGTCATCTTTCCCGGGCTCGTCCCGCGTCACCCGCTCGCCCGAAACACCGTCGCCCTCGCCGGCTTAATCGTCATCGTTGCAAGTGCGACGTTGCTCACGGCCGATTCGCCTTTTCCGGGTTGGATCGCCAGTTTTCCCGTGCTCGGCACGCTGGCGATTATTGCGAGTCCACCCGTCCCCGGTCGATTCTCTCTGACGCGCATCCTGACGCTTCGACCGATGACGTTTGTGGGCGACATTTCTTATTCGCTTTACCTGTGGCATTGGCCACTCATCGTCATTGCACCGTTCGTGATCGGGTGGGGAACCGGGACGATTAACCGTGTGGCCCTTTTTGCCGGAAGCTTTCTACTGGCGTGGGTGACCAAGCGATTCATCGAGGATCCGTTCCGGCGACTCCCCTATCTGGTCACGCGAAAGCCACGTTTTACTTTTGGCTGGATGCTCGTCGCCTTGGGTCTCGTTGGCGCGTTGCTTCTCGCCACGTTCAGCTACACGCAGCCACGTTATGTTGCCGCGGCAGCCGAGTTGGCGCAGGTTTCCGAGAATCCACCGGAGTGTTTTGGTGCACAGGTAGCAACGGGATGTTCAAATCCTGCGTTGACCGCGGTCATCATTCCGAGTCCTGACTTTGGCAGCGCAGATCAACCCGGAAACTCGGAGTGTTTTGTTCAGCTCAACCAATCCGACGTTGTGACGTGCACGTTTGGGTCAACGAACCCGACAGCTCCCCGCGTCGCTTTGATCGGAGACAGCCACGCCTACCAATTCATCGATGCGCTTGCCCGGCAGGCAGATCTGAATGGATGGTCTCTCACCACGTACCTGAAGGGTGCCTGTCCCTGGGCATCCGCCGACCCCCTCGATTCAAACCCGGCGTTCGTCGCGTCGTGTCAGGATTTTCGAAAGAATCTTGCCCGCGAACTCAATGCAGTGGCGCCGTACGATGTCATCGTGACGGCGGCATTCGCTCAGTCGCTCGTCGACGCGAATGGCTCCGTCGATGCCGCGGCCCGCGATTTGAATCAAACGTGGAGGGCACAGGCTCACGGTGCCCACATTGTTGCGATTGCCGATAACCCGGTAGCACCTGCCGATCCGAACAATTGCCTTCGCGTCTCGTCTGCAGCTGAGTGCGCATTTGGACGAACGGGAGCAGTCGTTACGCCTGACCCGCTCGTGGTGGCAGCCCGATCGACCACTGGTGCCCGAGCCGTAGATTTCACGAAGACCTTCTGCGATTCATCTCGCTGTGCCGTGGTCATTTCGGGAGCAAATGTTTACCGAGACAGCGACCACCTCACCGCGACATTCGCAAACACGATGGGCCCGCTCATTGCCGAAGCAATTCGCGGGCCCATCGAGGCGCGGCACTAACTCCGCAGGAAGTGCGCGTCGGAGTGGCGTCCTAGCCCTTGCGGCGGCGCAAGCGGTCGAAGATTGTCGCCGGTGACGTGACGGTCACGTGGTCTGACTTGTGCAGGGTGATTGCACCATACGCCCGAACCCTGCGGAAGCGACTGCTCAGCAATAAGAACGGTGAGCCCAGAGCGAGAATCACTCCGGCCGTTCCTGCGGGGCCGAGCACAGAAAGACCGGTGTTGACGAGACTGCTCAGGTTCGACACTCCCGAAGCCAACGGATCAAGCGACCACTGAGCAAAGAGAGTCTCATCCGAACTGAAGTCGAAGTCCGCACCATCGGCATACGCGGTGCCCTGGCCGTCCTGCTGCGTGTTCCAACCCGAGAACGTGTAACCGTCACGGGTCAGGGTGTTTTGCGCAAGCGGTGCCGTACCTCCGATGGTCTGCGCCGGCATGTCCCCGGAACCGCCGTTGGGGTCAAACGTCACCGTGTGATTCTCCGCCCACTGAGCCCACAGCGTTTGGTCAGAGCTGAAGTCAAAGCTTGCACCATCGGCGTACGCAGTGCCCTGACCATCCTGCTGCGTGTTCCAACCAAGGAACGTATATCCGTCGCGGGTCAGCGTGTTGGGTGCCAACGGCCCCGACGCCCCCGACGTTTGGTCGGACATGGAACCAGAGCCGCCATTTGAGTCGAACGTGACAATGCGCGGACCAACGGAGTCGCGAGTCCATTTTGCGAAGAGTGTCTTGTCGGCCGAGAAATCGTAGCTCTCGTTCTCGGCGAAGTTGGTGCCTTGACCATCCTGCTGGTCGTTCCACCCGTCAAACGTGTAACCGGTGCGACTAAACGTGTTGGCATCAAGGTTTGTCGGCACGCCCTTGGTCTGTGTCGTGGTCGTCGGCGTTCCGTAATTGGAATTGAACGTGACCGTGTGGGTTACAACAGGAATTGAGAAACCGAACGCGTTTCCGCCGGGGTTCGACCGGTCGGCGGGGCCAAGCACGGAAATTGACGTGATTGGGGTGGCGAAATGCAGTTGAATCTTGCCGTTGTATCGAATGGCAGGGGTCGCATTTGGGGCCTGAATCAATCCCGTCGCCGTCAGAGACGCGATTCCACCACAGTCGCTCGATGGCGGGCACGCATCTGGCACGTGCGAGGTGACGATGTTGGGGTCAGTCAGGTCCAATCCAGCCGGTCCGCTGACGTTGGTGGATACCTTTGAGAAGTCTCCGTAGTCGACCCAGCCATACGAAAGCTGAAGATCCGCGACCGGGCTGGAGAAAGTGACCGTGACTGAGCTGTTGTTGGCGCTCATGACAAGGTAGTTAAGGTTGCTCACGCCGTTGAATGATGTAGATGCAATCGCGGCATTGGCAAAATTCACAGAAGCACTCGTGCCGTCATCAAAAGTCTGTGAGGTACTCGTCGTGACGTTTGTGTTTGTCACGGTTGCGTGAGCTGCTGATCCAACCAACGCTGTGTTGGCAAGAACAAGCATCAGCATGAGCCCGCCCGCCGAAAGTCGAGCAGCGAATTGCGACATCATGCCTCCAGCAGTTGCAGGGTGGTAAACAAGAACATCTGTCACCCTAGCGAGTAATCCTCTTCTCAATCCTGCGACGGACCAGAAGTGTAGTGTGCAGTGATTACGACTGCACGAGTAGCCGAGTGCGAACAGGCCGACCGCGAGCGCGGCGACGTTAACCCTCGGGGTAGGAGTCACGGTCTACCGAGTTCGTCAACTTTAATCCGGGCAAAGAAAATCCCGCCGTGGAGGGCGGGATTCCTTGTTTGTGGAGCCTAGGAGAATCGAACTCCTAACCCCCTGCTTGCAAAGCAGGTGCTCTGCCAATTGAGCTAAGGCCCCGTGGACAACGGGAGTGGGGCTACCAGGACTTGAACCTGGGACCTCTTCATTATCAGTGAAGCGCTCTAACCACCTGAGCTATAGCCCCGTTTGACCAGAGTTGAGCCTACCTGAGCGAATGGAAACTATAAAAATCCATCCGCAAAAGAAGCCTAGTCGGGTACGTTGACGAATCCGACCTGAATACCACCGACAATCTTCGCGCACGCGTTGTAGATAACGGCGACGACTCCACCAAGCACGGTGATGACGACCATGTTGAGCACTCCAACGACTCCGGCGAAGCTCAGTACCTGTGCCATAGAGGCAAAGCTTTGTACATCAAAGTTGTTCCCCCCAAGAACCTGACCGGCAACGTTGTTTGCGGTTTCAAAGACTCCGGTCTGAACAAAAACCATGTAAAGAAGGAACGTCGCGATAACGGTCACGATTGCCTGGGCGAGGCCAAGTAAAAAAGAAATCTTGAGCGCTGACCAAAAATCGATATAGACGAGCTTGAGTCGAACGTGACGCTCCGTCGTCGACGCCGAGCCCCTGCCCACTTTGCTTTTCTCGCCCCGTCCAAATTTCGGCATCGACAACTTGCGTCCACCGGTCTTCGCCGACTGCGGGCTCGTGGCGGCATTGGGATTACCGGATGTCGTGCTCATCTTCGACCTGTTCTCTAGCTGGGGCGATACGCCTCAAGGTTATTACGCTTCTTCGGGCTCAGCGACGGTTTCGCCTTCTGCTGCGACCTCGTCATCACCTTCAGCTTCGGGCTGGAGGTTTCGTTCTTTGTTCTGGGCGACCGCAAGAATTCGATCGTCGTCCGCAAATCGAGCAAAGACCACGCCCATGGTGTCGCGGCCCTTCGCCGGAACCTCGGCGACGTTCGACCGCACAACCTTGCCCGATTCCAAAACAACGAGCACTTCGTCATCGTCCGAAACAATCAAGGATCCCGCGAGGTCACCACGCTCTTCACTCAGTTTGGCGACCTTAATTCCGAGGCCACCACGGTTTTGCGTGCGATATTGATCAACCGACGTGCGCTTGGCATAGCCGCCCTCGGTCACGACGAACACATATCCGTCGTCAGTCACAACCGACGCGTCGAGAATCGAATCGTCCTCACGGAAGTTCATGCCGATGACCCCCGAGGTGGAGCGGCCCATCGCACGCAGAGACTCCTCGGTGGCTGTGAAGCGCAGGCTCATCCCCTTACGGGACACGAGCAAGACATCAGAACCATCATCAAGGAGGAGCGCCTTCATGACCTCATCATCTTCACGCAACTTGATGGCGATGATTCCGCCGGTGCGGTTTGTGTCATATTCCGTCAGCCCGGTCTTCTTGATGAGACCGTCCTTTGTCACGAGAGCCAAGTACTTGGCTACTTCGTAGTCTCGAATGTCCACAATCTGGGCGATGGATTCGTCGGGTTGAAGCTCCAACAGGTTTGCGACGTGCTGACCCTTCGCGTCGCGGCCTGCCTCTGGAATTTCGTAGGCCTTCGCGCGATAAACGCGACCCTTGTTCGTGAAGAAGAGTAGCCAGTGATGTGTAGTGGTCACGAAGAAGTGCTCAACGACGTCATCGGCACGAAGAGCTGCGCCCTTCACTCCCTTTCCACCGCGACGTTGATTTCGGTAGTTATCGCTTCGCGTTCGCTTGACGTATCCGCCACGCGTGACCGTAATCACGACTTCCTCTTGCGGAATCAGGTCTTCAACGGACAGGTCGCCGTCATATCCCGGCACGATTGTCGTACGTCGCTCGTCGCCGTAACGGTCGACAATTTCACCGAGCTCAGTTGAAACGATGGTGCGCTGGCGAGCGGGGCTGGCCAGAATTGCGTTGAGGTCGGTGATCTGAGCCTCGAGCTCTGCCGCCTCATCCATGATCTTCTGCCGCTCGAGTGCTGCCAACCGACGAAGCTGCAAATCGAGGATTGCGCGCGCTTGAAGATCATCGATGGAGAGCAGAGTCATCAGTCCCTCGCGGGCGTCGTCTGCCGACGGACTCTTGCGAATCAACGCGATGACCTCATCGAGCGCACTCAGGGCGGCAAGGTATGCGCGCAAAATATGCATGCGTTCCTCGGCCTTTTTGAGGCGATACGTCGTGCGCCGCACGATGACATTGATCTGGTGTTCGACCCAGTAAGTAATGAATCCATCCAACGCGAGTGTGCGCGGAACTCCGTCAACGATTGCGAGCATGTTTGCGCCGAAATTTTCTTGCAACGACGTCATGCGATAGAGGTTGTTCAACACAACCTTGGCCACCGCATCCCGCTTGAGCACGATGACGAGCCGCTGTCCCGTTCGTCCACTCGTTTCATCACGAATATCGGCGACGCCTTGAATTCGTCCTTCTTTGACCAACTCCGCAATCTTGATGGCGAGGTTATCTGGGTTGACCTGATACGGAAGTTCCGTCACAACGAGGCAGGTTCGCCCGTGAATTTCTTCAACCGCGACGACAGCGCGCATCGTGATCGATCCACGACCCGTTCGATAGGCGTCTTGAATTCCCCGAGCACCAAGAATCTGAGCACCAGTCGGGAAGTCGGGCCCCTTGATGCGCTCCATGAGTGCGTCAAGAAGCTCTTCCCGTGACGCCTCGGGGTTTTCCAACAACCAGAGCGCGCCAGAGGCAACTTCTCGCAAGTTGTGCGGCGGGATGTTGGTGGCCATACCAACGGCAATTCCAACGGAGCCATTGACGAGCAGATTGGGAAAGCGACTCGGCAAAATTGCGGGCTCTTGTGTTCGACCGTCGTAGTTGTCTTGGAAATCGACCGTGTCTTCATCGATGTCGCGAACCATTTCGAGCGCGAGAGGCGCCATCTTGGTTTCGGTGTAGCGCGGTGCCGCCGCACCATCGTTGCCGGGCGAGCCAAAGTTTCCCTGGCCCAGCGCGAGCGGATAACGCAAGCTCCACGGCTGAACCAGGCGCACGAGGGCGTCATAAATCGCGCTATCCCCGTGCGGGTGGAATTGACCCATGACGTCGCCGACAACGCGGGCGCACTTGGAGAACGCCTTGTCGGGACGGTAGCCACCGTCGTACATCGCGTAAATCACTCGGCGGTGAACCGGCTTAAGACCGTCGCGAACGTCGGGCAGTGCGCGCCCGACGATGACGCTCATCGCGTAGTCGAGATAGGAGCGCTGCATCTCCAGCTGAAGGTCGACCTGTTGAATCTTGTCAATTCCGAGATCGGGACCGCTGGCTGGTGTCGAACCAGTGGTGTCGTCGTTAGATGTCAAGGAACCGCACGTCCTTTGCGTTCTGCTGGATGAACTTACGACGTTCTTCGACGTCGTCGCCCATCAGTGTGGAGAAGATGATGTCGGCAGCGGCCGCATCATCGAGAGTCACCTGCAACAGGGTGCGCGTGTCCGGATTCATCGTCGTTTCCCAGAGCTCCCGGTAATCCATCTCGCCAAGACCCTTGTAACGCTGGATTCCATTGTCTTTCGGAATCTTCCAACCCTGTGCGATCCCTGACTCAAGAAATGCATCGCGTTCGGCGTCACTGTAGACGTATTGATGTTCAGCGTTGCTCCATTTGAGGCGATACAGCGGAGGCTGCGCGAGATATACGTATCCGTGTTCGATGAGCTCTCGCATGTGGCGGTAGAGCAGCGTCAAAAGCAGCGTGGTGATGTGCTGACCGTCGACGTCAGCATCGGCCATCAAGACGATTTTGTGATACCTCGCCTTTTCAATGTTGAACTCAGCGCCGATGCCCGTTCCAAACGCCGTAATCATGGCCTGAATTTCGGCATTGGCAAGCATTCGATCAATGCCAGCCTTCTCGACGTTCAGAATCTTGCCACGCAGCGGCAAGATGGCCTGTCGGTCAGGGTTGCGACCTTGAACAGCGGATCCCCCGGCCGAGTCGCCCTCAACAAGGAAGACTTCGGAGAGCGTTGGGTCGTTGCTTTGGCAGTCCTTGAGTTTGCCTGGCATGCCGCCGCCTTCGAGAAGTCCCTTGCGACGCGTCGTCTCGCGGGCCTTTCTCGCGGCCATGCGTGCCTGCGCGGCGACAATTGACTTACGAATGATGTCGCGGGCTTGATTGGGATTGCGCTCAAACCAGTCGGCGAGAAAGTCGCCCGTGACGCGTTGCACGTACGACTTGGCCTCGGTATTGCCCAACTTCGTCTTGGTCTGTCCCTCAAACTGTGGCTCGGCGAGCTTCACCGAAATCACGGCCGTGAGCCCTTCGCGCACGTCATCGCCCGAAAGGTTTTCGTCTTTGTCTTTGAGGATGCTCTTCTCGCGGGCGTACTTGTTCACGAGTGTGGTCAGCGCAGCTCGAAACCCCTCCTCATGCGTACCTCCCTCGTGCGTGTTGATCGTGTTCGCATACGTGTGGACGCTCTCGGTGTACGCGGTCGTCCACTGCATTGCCACTTCGAGCGCAATCCGGCGGTCGGTGTCTTCCGATTCAAACGAGATGATTTCGTCATGCACAATGTCGGTTTTCTTGGCCGAGTTGAGGTACTGAACGTAATCGACGAGACCCTGCGTGTACAGGTATTCGACGCCTGTAGCCTGTTCCTCGGATGCGGTTGGCCGCTCGTCCTTCAACGCAATTGAAAGACCCTTATTCAGGAACGTCATTTGTTGGAATCTCTGGCGGAGCGTTTCGAAACTGAAATCCACCGTTTCGAAGATGTCTGAATTTGGTCGAAACGTAATGGTTGTTCCCGTGCGGTCGGAAGGACCGCCTTGCGCAAGCGGGGCCGCGGGGACGCCATTGTCATAGTGCTGGGTCCAGACGAAGCCTTGACGGTGCACTTCAACGTCGAGTGTGTGTGACAGGGCGTTGACCACGGAACTTCCGACTCCGTGAAGTCCGCCGGAAACCGAATATCCGCCGCCGCCAAATTTTCCACCAGCGTGCAAAATCGTCAGCACAACCTCGACAGTCGATTTCTTTTCAACTGGATGCTCATCGACAGGAATGCCTCGGCCGTTGTCGACCACTCGCAACGCTCCGTCGGCAAGAATAGTGATCTCGATTCGGTCGCAGTAACCGGCGAGCGCTTCGTCAACGGAGTTGTCGACAATCTCATAAACAAGGTGGTGAAGCCCGCGTTCTCCTGTCGAGCCGATATACATTCCGGGTCGTTTACGAACGGCTTCAAGCCCCTCGAGAACCTGAATGTCGTTCGCACCATATTCCGCGGGTTCCGACGGAGACGGGGATGATTTACGCGGCTCAGAAATGATGTGGCTCCCAACGAAGAGACGGCATACCGATTGTACCCGCGTAAGGCGACTTTGAGCGGTGAAATGGCGCTGTGCGCGGCTTTTTTACAGAGGTAAGGGGTTTTTGTCGGTTTAGCCGTAGGTATCGCGTACGCCACGCCCCTGAATCGCTCTCGGGCCCCTTTTCCACGAGGGGGCGTTGGGTCCAATAAAGGTGATTTTTGTGAGCCCCGAATCTGGGTGCTCGGCTAGCAGCCGCGTCAGGATGTCTGACGCAATAAAAGCGAGCTGCGTTGCCCACGCAGTCGATGAACAACGAACCGTTAAGACACCGTCGTTAAAGCGATCAATTTCCGTATTGGCGGCCGTGTCAGGGCCGACGACGTTGGACCAATCTGAGACGAGCGCCGCCTGGGAGAGTGCGCCATCCCAACCCAACCCGGCACTCACGTCTGTAATGACAGAGAACAGAGGGACTGGGTCGCGCCCCGGGGCAAAGGGTTCCGAACCTGTTGGTGTTCGTCGCGGCTGTTTTTTCTTGCGCAGTGCGGGCGTTCCGGTCCACAGCGTTTTCAGGCGCAAGTACATCGCTTCGGAAAGTGGCTCGTGCGTCATGCCGCGTGGCCCTCGCTAACGCGTCCGGCGTCGACGTAGAAAGTGCGTTGGACGTTGACATTGGGTACGTCATTTTCGACAGCTGCCGTGATGATGACCTGTTCGAAGTCGCGGATGGCGTGAGTCAACCGTTGTCGACGCGATTCGTCGAGTTCGGCGAACACGTCATCCAATAAAAGAATTGGGTCGCCCAACGAGTCATGCCGGAACAGTTCGGCTGTGGCTAGCTTCAATGCCAGAGTAAAAGACCACGTTTCGCCATGGCTGGCATATCCCTTGACCGGTAATTCATTCAACACGAAAGTCACATCATCGCGATGCGGCCCGATACTTGTCGTTCCTCGGTCGAGATCGTCGTCCAGCGCCGCAATGGTGGAAATTGTGAATTTTTCGGCAATCAGGTCTCGCGGAGACGCTTCGTCAAGCCCCACGTGCACTTTTGAAATAAGTCGAATATCTGTCAGCTGAGCCGTTCCAGCCACGTTTTCATATGCGCGTGCCAGAGGTTCTCGCAACGCTGACACGGCCGCTAAACGCGCGAACGTGATTTCCGTACCGAGTCCAATTATTTTTTCATCCCACACCGCCAGGGTGGAGAGGTCGCGCTGCCCACGGTTCACAAACCGCAGAGATTTCAGTAGTGAATTTCGCTGCTTGAGAGCGCGGTCATAGTCGGAAAACACCGCAATCATTCGCGGGGAAAGCACTGTCACGATGGCATCGAGAAAGGCCCGGCGCTCCTCAGGGTCATCACGAACGATTTTGAGGTCTTCTGGTGCAAAAACCACGGCGTGAATAAATCGCGAGAGATCTCGCATGCGGACGCTGTTCCCGTTTGCTCTCGCCTTGTTCGCGCCCGTTCGGTCTAAAACAACGTCGACCGACAGAGAACGAGAGTCATGAGCTATTTCGGCGTTGACGACGCCATGGTCCGCGTTCTTTTCGATAAGAGCAGTCATCATGGATGTCCGATGTGACCCGCCCGTGGCCAGAAGGTTTATGGCCTCCACAATATTTGTTTTGCCCTGACCGTTGAGTCCGATGAGCACATTGACGCCGCGCAGAAACCCGACATCAGTTGAGTCGTGGTTCCGGAACGAAGTCAGTCGCAATCGCGTGATGTGCACGCTCACACTCGCTAACGAAGAAGGAGGTTGGGTTGCAGCAGGTATTTGAATGTGGAATCGGAAGAAGCCTCTTTCGAGGTATGGCTGGTGATGAGAACGGGCCCAGGTTTACTCGGGTTGTCTCCGTTATTGAAGCCGAGACGAGTGAACTCTGAATGAACTGCACCCAAGCCATCGAGTAGTAAGTCCGGTTTCAACGACACCGTGAGTTCAAGACCCGTAATCACCGCGTCGATTGTTTCTGAGGCTTGTGCCTGATCGCCACCAATTGCCTCAAGCGTGATGGTGTTGTCTCGGAAAATGTATTTCAAGGCCGCTTCACGTTCTACGACGAGCTTCACTCGTCGCGTTGCCTCGATCAATTCAGCCGTGTTAACAACGGCATAGTTCTCGATTACCTCAGGGAAAAGACGTCGAACTGGTGGAAAGGTTCCTTTGATGAGCAACGAGGTGACGGTTTTGTTATCCGCGTGAAATGCAATCACTTCGCGGTCGTCTTTCGTTGCCAAGGTAATGCTGATTGTCGGTGACGACCCAAACGTCTTTCCGATCTCTTGCATCGTTCGTGCCGGAACAAGCGCCGAGTGCTCCACCGGGGTCGAGCCGGCATCCCAGGCAACATCCTTAATGGCGACTCGATATCGATCCGTAGCCATCATGCTCAACGTTGTTCCAGAAATCTCGAGTTGAACGCCGTTGATGACCGGCATGCTGTCTTCCCGAGAAGCAGCAACGACAACCTGTGAAACAGCTGCGGCGAATTCGTCACCAGGGACGACACCCGTTGACCCGTCGACAACAGGAATCGTGGGATATTCGTCGACCGGCATGCAGGGAAGTGAAAACCGCGACGTTCCACATGTGACAAGGACCTTAGAGTCGGTGAGTTCGAGGGTCACAGGCGCACTAGGTAGTCGACCAGCGATTTCATTCAACAAGCGCCCGGGAACAAGAACTCGGCCGGGCTGCTCGACGGTTGCCGTGACCGTCGTGCGCGACGAGGCCTCGTAATCAAAGGTGGAAAAAGTGACCCCGTCGTTATCGGCTTCGATCAAGACGCCGCTCAAAATCGGGAGCGCTGTTCGAACGGGCAAAAGCTTGACCGAAAAAGAGACTGCTTCGCTCAACACGTCTTTATTGACTTGGAACTTCACTTCGCTACTTCTTTCCTCTTCGACGGTCTCTCATGGTATCCCGTGCAGAGAACAGTGCAACATTTTCGTCTGGGTTTGCTCGTCGTGGTTTTTGTTATGGGACTTATGAATCTCTGAAGAATCTCTTTAATATTCTTAACGCCTGTGGATATGTGAATTGATTGGTCGACTGGCCATATTCCCTCATGGAACTACAGCCGTGTGAGATGTGGAACACGGGTTGAGATTTTTGTTGGTGGCGTGAGGGTCGTTCTTGTGTCGACGAGCTCATCCCCAGCTGTGGCGCGAGCGTCAACAATTCGGCGAGAGCCACTCACACGTTTTCCACAGAGTTATCAACACGGGGAAAGTCCATAAAGAATATTTAAAACCAGTCCATGTTGGCGACGACCAGGCGAGTGGGGACGT
>CANGKD010000013.1 GCA_947454495.1 Actinomycetota bacterium | reverse complement strand
TTGGCGTGACCGACATCGTCGATCCGCTCGGTGAGGCACTGCGCATTCCATTCACGCCACGACGGTGGGATGCGAAAGACGCCCCGGTGACGTTGGAAGGCCCGTTCCCCGAGCTCGGGCTGCACCGCCCGTTCGTGTGGTTAGTCGGATGTGAGACGAATCTGAACCTCACGGTCAATGCCGATGGGGTGTACGAGGTGCAATTCACCGTCACGAATTACCACAAGGGCCAAGTCGTCACGATTACGTCTGGCCAAGACACGTCGCGCATACCGGTGCCCCTGTGTACTCAAACCGAGCCCGCGGTGCTTCGTCACAGTGCCAAGCTGGTCGCCGGTTCGAACGACATCACGATTGCGTATTCGAAATCACGACGCGGTGTTGGCGACGACCGCGAACTGGGCATCACGCTCATTGACATCACCGTTTAGGTCGCATCGTCATGGGGCGCCTCGCGCCAGAGTTTCGTTTGTCCCGTAACCCAATACGATGAACGCACTCGACGTATCCGGTTGTGAGCGCACCTCGGTGTCCGTGCAACACGACACTTGTGAAACTGACTGACGACAAAGGCAGGATGCTCATGACCGGCTCTTCGCAACTCCTCACGCGCACGAACGCAATCCTGGTCGCCCTGGCTGTCGTCATTCAGTCCGTGATGTTGTGGGGTATCACCACCGTCAAAGACTTTGAGGGTGGCGACACGATGGGCTACGTACTTCGTGCTCGCGAATACGCCGACATTCTCTATTCGCCGATGTACACGGGCGCAATGCGCATCGTGCTTGATTTCACGGGCGACGCGTATGCGACGAACGTGGCCACGCGCGTTTTTGCCCTGCTTGTCATCGCGGCACTTGTCATGCTGTTGTTCCGTCGCTTCGTGTCGCCCGCCCTTTCGCTCATCCTCTTTGTCATTTTCGCCTTCAATCCGGGCTACGTCGACGCCATGTACACCGTGCATATCTGGGGCATGATCTTGCCGCTCATCGCGCTTGTCGCCGTGGCCTACATGCCACCAGAAAAGTCGATTCCGTGGGCGGTTGGGCTCTTTGTCATCAACGCGATGGTGATGCGCAACGAGTACGTGCTCGTGCCGTTGATTTTCCTCGCCCTCGTGATGTACCCAGGGCGTTTCTTGACCTGGCGCGACGTGCGCGAGAAATGGCGCGCATTCGTGATCAAAACCTGGTTCATCTGGGTGTTTGTCATTGCCGTCGCGGTCGTGCTTATCGTCGTGTCGTGGTTGCCGGTCTGGAGTGAACCATTCCGCCTCAACCTCGAATCGAAACACACAATGAACGTCTGCCAGGTTTATGCCTATTACCGGATGGAAATTGGCGACGATCGTGTGATTGATCCGTGGACGAAATGCCAGCTCATCATGCAAGCCGATTTCGGCACGAGACAGCCATCACTGACGACGGCGTTCCTGGCCAATCCCCGGGCCATTCTCGAGATGGGCTTATACAACGTGTCGCTGCTGCCAAATGGGTTGCAGGTGTTGCTCACGGGCGGATTCTTCGGGGGTGACAGCCCCGACTATTGGGCGCAGCGCACCAATGTCGTAGCACCGGTGACGACGGCGGCACTTCTGCTCGTTGCGGGTCGAGGCGCCTGGAGCGTGCGCGAATTCGGCGGTCGCGCCCCGCGCGGGGAGCAACCGGACCGGAGCGCGGAGCGGGCCTTCGTCTTGCTGACCATCTCAATCATGGCCCTGATGTTGTTCCTTGCCCTATCCCAACGACCACGACCTTCCTACATTTTCCTGACGACGGTCATCATCTTGCTCTTTGTGGGAATCGGTATGTCACGTATGCGCATTCGAGTGGTGAAGTGGATGTCGCTCGCCCTCGTGGTTGCACTGGCGACAACTGCGATCGTGATGCAGGTGAGACATCCGTTGTTTGGCGACGACTACGTCAATCTCTTCTACGGGAAAGGCCAGCCCGTCCTTACTGAATATCGATCACTCGCTCCGCTCGCGGCGGACTTCCCTGCGGAACCCGTGAAGATCACAATCTCGGCACCAGTAGACCCGGAATCGCTGTGTTTCTACCTCCGTCGAGCGGGTGACACCTGCACGGCCGTCATCGCGCCGGAGTTGACGCTTACTTGGAGCCCACAGTGAGATGAGGCGTGCTCTCGATCGGTGCCTCGGCCCGATAGACCCAGAATCGCATTAGCACGAAGTTCACCCCGGCGACCAGGGCGATGCACAGAAGCTGCGCCACATAGGGATTCAGTTGCGCGGGTCTCGTGAATACCCAAATCAACACCGCGTTGAGCGAGTAATCGATTCCGCTGAGAATCAAGAACCTGACGAGCGACTGCGCACCCACTCCTTTTTGGCGGAAACTCCAGAAACGTTGCACCGTGTAGCTCAGCACCATTCCGATGGGAAAAGTCACGGTGACGGCGATGAGCGAGTCGACGCGAGCATAAATGAGCGCGGAATAGAGACCGTAAACCACGGCGTTGTTCGCCACTCCGACGAGCAGGAACCTCATGCTGGAGGATGCCACCGAGATGGACGTCGTCGCTCCTCGTGGTCTCAGCCCGAGGATGTCGACGAATGATCGGCGTCGTGATGCACTCATGTTCGTGTCGCGGAAATCAGAATTTGATAAGCGAACATATTCGGCCACAAACGAGGAAGGCCATCGTTGACCTGCAGCAATGTTCTGCCCAACGCCGACGACGCGAGTCGTGGCCAGACAAGCTCGATGGGTGCCGGCGCTCCCCAGATCCGCTCGATGGTGAATCCCGCTTCTTGCACGAGGGCAACGGCAGTCCTCTTTGTGTAGAAGCGAACGTGCGTGCGATCCAGAATGCCGCGGTCGGTGTAGTCGAACCGTCCGCGCATCAAGCTCCACCGCATTGACGCGTGCGCAACGTTCGGAATCGACACTAAAAGTCGCCCGCCCCGCTCGAGAAGCGTGTGTGCTGTCGTGAGCGCCGCCACGGGATCAACCAAGTGCTCGAGCACATCGGCAAAGACAATCGCCTCAACGGGTTCGCCAATGGTGCCCAGGAGCGTGTCAAGCGTGCCGTGGTGAACTCGCGTGAGTATGGCCGCGGCGAGTTTGGCATCCGCGTCGTCAACTTCGACGCCCAGCACGCGCCAACCCGTCGCCTGCATCTCTTGCCCAAGGAGGCCGCGTGCACACCCGACATCGATCATGAGCTTGCCCCGACCTGGTCCAGCGGCCGTCACGAGTTGATTGTGACTCGAACTCGGACGGTTCTTGAATGGATACCGCTCAGCGGAGCGCTCCACGACGTTCACCCGATTCCGACGAAACGGGGGTCTTTGCGCCAACCCCACGTCGCAAACCAATAGGCGAAAATTGCGCGCAATCCGCCGAAACCGTAGACGACAGACCGGCGAAATCCAATGGAGGACGCGTCGTTGCCATAGCGCACGGGGACGGGAATGTCTCCGAGCTTGAAGCCGAAAGCAACCGCCTGGACCAGCATTTCCTGATCAAATGCGAAGTCGTCGGAGTTCGCATGAAAAGGAATGCGTTCGAGAAGTTCTCGCGAGTACGCCCGGTAGCCACTATGGAAATCCCCAATTGATTGGCCGAGCACAAAATTCTCAAACAGCGTCGAAACGCGATTGATGACGTACTTCCAGAGGGGCATGCCCCCGTCGAGGGCCTCACGCCGAGTGCGAATGCGATTGCCAAGGACCATGTCGCAGACACCCAGCTGCACGATTTGAGACATGACGCCACACAGGCGCGGGTCGTACTGATTGTCGGGATGCACCATCACGACCACATCGGCCCCACCGGCCAGCGCTGCGTCGTAGCACGTCTTTTGGTTAGCCCCGTAACCGCGATTCGTATCGTGAACGATCACGCGCAGGCCGAGACGCGTTGCGAGCGCCACTGTTCCGTCACTCGAGCAATCATCGACCAGCAACACGTGAGCGCGGTACTCCTGCGGGATACCGGCGAGCGTGGTTTCAAGCGTGCGCTCGGCGTTGAACGCAGGCATAACAATCCACGTCGCTTTTGCCTTCGTCACTGTCAAATACTAGCGATTGCGTCACCTCGCGGATTTGCTCACGGAATCTCTGGTCCCTTCGAAGAATATGACCACGCGCCATCGGGGGGCATGGTCCCTCTCATAGAATGTCGTGATGTGTCGAAGGGGGTGTTTAGGCTGATGTCGCGAACCGGCACTCACGCATTGCCCTCACTCTCGATGCGCATGCGCCTGAAAAAGGCTATGGGTGCATCACCGACCGTGATGGCGAGATTGACGGGCCTCAACCCGTCGTTCTACCGGGCCGCATACTTCGATGTGCGCCCCTTGACCGATGCACAACTTGTCTCGCACTGGATTCTCACGGGACGCGGTGAGAAGCGCATCCCGTCGTGGTCACGACTGGTGCGGGCCTACCGATCGGCGAACATCGACCCCGCATCGATTGACCCGATTGCCTATTTTTCGATGCATGTCGATTTAGCGCCGTCGGGTATCGATTCGGTTGAGGCGGCATGTGTTCATTATTTGCGAGTGGGCAGCCGACAGGAACGGCGTGCGCGACTCGATATTCCAGAGTTTCTTGATGTGGACCGACACCCGCACCTTGCCGATCTCGGATGGACGGTTCCACGTGACGAGGCGCCCCAACGCAACCAGCGCGAAGCCCGGGCGAGCACTCGTTTCCACAACACACTCGAGGCGCATTTGGTCTCGCTTGATGCTGAGCAATTGGCCGTTTCGAGCTTCCTGGAGTACCACGGATTCTTGCCCGAACTGCCCCACTTTGATCAGCTCGTGGCCAAGCTCGACGTGGGCGTATTTTCTCGAGCACAGTGGCTTATCAATCTCGTTTCGACCGTTCAGGATGTTCGCGCAAGTGGGTTGGCGCCCCGTTCGCTGCGCCAGCACGAGTTGACGTTTGAGGATATTGCCAACGAGTCGTCGACGCGCCACGCCGACCCCATCATGGTCATGGGCATTCCCGTCATGACAGCGGGAGAGTGGCACCTCCGCGCGTATGCACAGGAGGAAGTTCGTTACGCACCGCGTCTCACTGAGACATCGACCTCAATGACCTGGAGCCATCGGCCCACATCGCGCCCAGGCATGGACGGGCCGCGTGTCAGCGTGCTGTGCAGCATGTATCGCACGGGCGAACTGCTGGAGTCATTCTTAAGCGGACTCGTCGCGCAAACGATTTTTTCTTTTACGGAATTCATTCTCGTTTTGGTCGATCCGACCGAGCATGAGCGCGAGACGTGTGAACGATTCGCCGCCGCGCATGAAAATGTTGTCCTGCTCGTGTCCGAGCAGAGAATCGGCATCTATGACGCGTGGAACCTCGGTGTGTCGGTTGCGCGGGGCGAGTTCATCACGAATATGAATGTGGATGATGTGCGGGCACCCGAGTCGCTCGAAACGCAAGCGGCGCTCCTGGATCAATTCTCCTGGGTTGATGTGGTTTATCAAGATGTCATGGTGAGTCTTGACTCGCGTTTGGGCTGGAATGCAGTTTCACGAACGGGCGCGAAATTGGGAGTCACGAAGTCGAGTCGCACCACGTTCGCCTCCTACCGAAACCCACCGCACAACGCCCCCATGTGGCGCCGTGCTCTGCATGATGAGGTGGGTCTGTTTGACACCTCTCTGGTCAGCGCCGGAGACTTCGACTTCTGGTACCGCTGTGCAGCGGCGGGCAAGATTTTCTTCAACGTGTCGCAGGCCCATGTTGGCTACTTCATCAATCCGGAAGGGCTCTCCACACGCAAGGAAACCCGCGGTTACGACGAGGGGCGCGAAATTGTTCGTCGCCACAAAGACGACTTCATTCGGGGGCCTAAACCCGCCTACGTCGATGACGCGACACGAGCCCTGCCAATTCCTCGCTCAGAGCGCGTCACACTCGGCTTCATTCGTCACGTCAATTCGACCCCGGCGAGATCAGAGCAGTCAGGAACATCCCGGTGACCCACCTCGTATTTGACGACATCTTCTTTTGTATGGGCAATTCCGGGATTGCTCGCTATTGGGCGAGCGTGCTGAGCGAATGGCGCACGATGGCTGCGCAACGTGGCGTCAAAATCAGCGTCATTTCTCGAACGGGACGCTTTGACGATTTCGGTTTCGAGTCCATCCCTTTTCCCGTTTCTGACTGGAATGATCCCTTTCACGCGCTCGATCGCGACCTCGTGCAGCGCGTTCTTGATGACGTTTCAGCAGACGTCTACGTGCCGAGTTACTCTCGATTTGCGCTCACGACACCCACAATGAATGTGGTGTATGACCTCATCCCTGAAGTCTTCGATTTTGACAGCAACGGGCCACAGTGGCTTGAACGAAAGCTTGCGCTGACGGCATCCGATCGTTTTGTCGCAATCTCCGAAAACACCTTGAAGGACTTCCGCTCGTACTACCCGAATTCGTCCCATGTCGAATCCGTCGTCGCGTATCCGGCTGTTGATATGAAGGTGTTCCGTCGCCGAAATCGACAACAGGTCGACGCGTTTCGTCGTGAGTACGGAATTTCTGGTGACTACATCGTTGTGCCCGGCACCCGATATGGAGCGAACGACTACAAGAACGGTGGACGACTTTTTGCCGAGATTTCGGCGAGACACCTGACCGACTTGCATGTTGTCGTCACCGGTGGCGAAAGCCTGAGACCAGAAGAAATCCTCGCGTGTCAGGGCGCCCGCGTTTCACTAACGCGAGTGCAACTTGACGACGATGGCTTGGCGACGGCGTATTCGGGCGCCCTCGCGACGGTGTACCCATCACACTACGAGGGCTTTGGACTTCCGGCCCTCGAGTCTCTCGCCTGCGGTACCCCGGTCGTCACGAATGCCGGCTCGTCATTTCCCGAGACGGTCGGCGAGCTCGGCGTGTTCTTCGATAACGATTCCATCGGCGACCTCGCTGCGAAGATTGCACTGGCTCGAGAACCGCATCGCATCGCGGGAATTAAGCGCGAAGGTCCGGTCTGGGCGAGACGCTTCTCGTGGAAAGAGACGGCACGTGTCGTGCTCGATGCCGCTATGACGTGTGCGAGTGAGGGCATAACGAGATCCCCCGAGGTGGTGCGCATACTGCGCGACTACCACGAGCAGGCGCTCCTCCGTCAGGCTTAGGAGAACGAACCTAGAGCATCGACTTCATGACGAACCATGATTTCGACAATCTCCTCAAACGACTTCGTCGGAACCCATCCGAGCACCCGTCGCGCCTTGCTCGCGTCACCGACGAGAACGTCGATGTCTGCGGGACGCAGGAACGATTCGTCCACACTGACGTAGGAATTCCACTCACGAATTCCCACCGTGGCAAACGCCAAATCGACAAAATCACGGATTGAGTGAGATTCGCCACTTGCAATAACGAAATCATCGCCCTGAGGTTGCTGGAGCATGAGCCACATTGCACGCACGTAATCGGGCGCGTAACCCCAGTCGCGCCGCGCGTCAAGGTTTCCCAGCACAAGGCCACTGTCGAGACCGGCATGAATGCGAGCGACGGCACGCGCGATTTTGCGGGTGACAAATTCGATTCGTCGCCGTGGTGATTCATGATTGAACAGGATGCCGTTGCTGGCGTGCATCCCGTATGACTCGCGGTAGTTGATCGTGATGTAGTGTCCGAATGCCTTCGCGACCCCATATGGCGAGCGAGGCCAAAATGCCGTGAGCTCGTTTTGCGGCGACGTCAGGGCTTTTCCAAACATCTCCGAACTGGACGCTTGATAAAACCGAATCGATCCGGTTCGCGTGCCTTCCACCGACCGAATGGCCTCGAGAATGTTGAGGACACCTTTTGCTGTGACATCGGTCGTGAGGCCTGCGTTCTGCCAGGAATAAGCCACATGGGACACGGCGGCAAGGTTGTACACCTCACTGGGTTGGCAGGATTCAATCGCTCGCAACAGCGAACCAACGTCCGTCAAGTCACCACTCACAAATGAGACGTCACCCAAAAGTTGCTTTACCGGCGTGAGGGCGGGGTTGTCCGGTTCGCGAACGAGTCCGAACACCTCGTAGCCTTCGCTCAAGAGCAACTGCGCGAGATACGTGCCGTCTTGACCTGAGATGCCCGTCACCAACGCACGTTTCACAGGAATCCTCGGCTCAATCGAAAGGCTGTTTGGTAACCACCGAATGCTACCGCTGAAGTTCGATGGAATGGGAGTTGTAGGCGCGCAACGACTCGACAAACCGATCGCGATTCGGGAAAGCGGGTGTTGCAGCGCAACGCAGGAGCGCATCCGCCATGTTTTGCGCAGTTTCGGTCCAGGTGAATCCGGATGCCCATTCGGGTCCTGCCCGACGAATGTGGCGCACATGTTCGGTGTTTTGGCTCTGACGCAGGCGTTCCGTAAACGCGTCAATCGAGTACCCGTCAAAGTCCAAACTGAGGTCGCCCACTGCTTCCGGAAGTGACGATCGGAGGGTCGTGATGACCGGGGTGCCCACCGCGAGGGCTTCCAGTGGGGGCATACCGAATCCCTCGTACAGCGAGGGGTAAACCACGACCGTCGCGCCACTGTAGGCGAGCGCAAGTTCCGCGTCACTGAGCTGGAGGCGATGGAGTGCTACCCCCGCGTCCCGGGCCGCGTCTCGTTCCCAATCCTCAACTTCTTCGCCACCCGTGAAAACGATGTCCAGGTCGTTACTGCCATGACGGGCAATTGCCTCGAGCACGATTCGCGCGTTCTTGTATTCGCTCGGGCGTGAATGGCGCTGACCCGGAATCAGGAGATAGGGCCGATCGAGACCGGCGGCACGACGAAAGTCGGCAATGTCGTGGTCTGATCCGCGCCAGAACGTTTCGTGGTCAATGCCGGGCCGCGCAATTGTCACGAGCGACTCGTCAACGAAGTCATAGTGTCGCAGTAGGTCCGTGCGGGAGGATTCGGAAATCGCCACGTAGGCGTCCGCCACGACGGGAGCGAGACGACGTTCGACCCAATCGCGGGCCGTGAGGTTGAAATTGAACACCTCGGGAATGAGATCGTAAATGATGCAGAGATTCTTCGGCCCGGGAACCCAGGTGAAATACGTCGACACGAAGACGTCGGTGCCTTCGGATTCACAAATCGACGTCATTAGTCCGCGCTCGACGGCGCGGTAGTCGAGCTCACCATTTCGGTGGCCGAAGCCGATGGTAGGAAACCCATAGGGTTCAAGCACACCGGATCGATTCAGGATCGTGAGTTCGATCCCGGCTCGTTCGAGCATTCCGCTTCGTGACCACTCGCGAACAATTGACTCCCAGTACCGCGCGACCCCACTGCGCGCCATGCTGAAGAACACATCGTCGAGAAGTACTTTCATCGCACGTCCCCTCGTCGCATTGCTGTCAGCACAGGAATCATGCCGGCCGAGTACCGATCCGCGCGACTGATGGGTGTCGCCCGAATGTCCGGAACAATCTCTGTGCCGGTCGGATCCGGAATGGCCAAGAGTCGAACATAGTCGCGTAACAGGGCGCGGTGTTCGCTTCGAGCCACCCCGTCCGCCGCGGTTGACAGGCCCTCGGGATTGATGAAGTACCCCACGTGCGCATCAGACGACCCGATAAAGCGCGCACCGGCGATGGCGGCTCTCATCCAAAAATCCCAATCGCTCACGCTCCGAAAGTCCTCGCGGAAGTAGCCGATTTTGTCGTGCAGGGTTCGCCGCCACATCGGTCCGTTGTGCGGGGGATTGAGTCCCGACGCCAGCGTGTGGAGGCCGGTCGGTGGCAGACGGGTTGTGGCGTTCACACTGGAAATGATGGGCCAAGAGAAATCACGCGAGAGCATGAGCTGCACATCCTGCGTTACGACGTCGACCCATTCGAAACGCAACAGCGTGTCTCGTTGAATTTCGAGCGAATCGGCTCGGCGCAGATCGTCGACGTTCATGTTCGTCAGCAACGGAGCGGTTGAGAGAGCCACACCCCGGTTCCACGCCTCGTAAATGCCGATCCGGTCGGCAAATTCCTCAACGATGACATTTGCGTGGGCGTGCGCAAAGGCCCGAACCAACGCCGTCTCCTCGTCGGTGAGTTGAACCGCGAGGATGACGATCTCGGAACGGTCAAATATCGACTGCTCCTCGATGTTCCTCAAGAAGGAGCCGAGGTAGGAGCCGGGTCGATAAACGCTGCAAATGACGGCGACGTCAAAGAACCCTGATGCCGTGCCTGTGTTGCGTTGTGTGGTGCCTTGATTGAGGGTTCCCGCCGACCCAGCCATGGTGGCCACCGTCACGCCGTCGACGAAAGATTCATCTCCGTGTGCGGCAACCGCCATCAACGCTTTTTCGTACCACTTCGCCGTTGTCATGACGGAGGGGCCCATGAGCCCGATTTCCGTTGCCGGTTCCACCCGTCGGGGTTCAGGTTCTTCGGGGGCCGGCGGTTTTCCGAGTGCACTGTCCGCCCATCGCACAAGTTGCTTTGCGGCAATGAAGGCGAACGGGATGGTTCGAGGCGTGCCGTAGTCGATGAGGGAACCAAAGCGGTCAAGGTCAATGCCACGTGGTGTGTGATCGGCGAAAAAGACATACGACTTGATGAGAAAGTCGTCGACCGATGTCGCGCACAACTGATCTTCGAGCTGGCTTCGGAACGCGTTCTTGGCCGACCGGTCCCACGCGGGCGTTTCTCCCGCAAGCGGGGCAACCGACGGCCAGGTTTCTTCGATGGCATTCGTGTTAAGAAATTCCACGAATTCCTGGGGGAGCGTAAACCCGTGTGCTCGTCTTTCCGAGCGTCCGCTTCGAAGGTAGTGGACAGCGCTCTGAGACACCGTTTCATAACCACTTCGCAGTATGTCGCCATTGAGGGCAAGGTATGCGAGAAAATCAATGTCTTGCGGCCGCAGCCCGTTTCGCCAAAATGCCCGCCTGAGTTCGCTCCACGACGGAATTCTCCCCTCACGCCATCCGCTCGTTCGCCAGTGCGTCGTCAGCGCGCGGTCATCGAGTTCTCGAAGGTCCGGGTAGTGACGACGATAAAAGTCGAGGTTGAGTCGACATAGACGGCGTGAGAGGTAAAAGGCCTGACGCGCCCGCCGTGCAAAAACGCGAACGAATCGCACGAGACCCCCTACTTTCCGTGTGGCGACGTCATCCGACGTGAAATCTCAATATCGCGTCAGGGTACCTCAATTCTGTCCCGCATCAATCGACCCCCAGGCGATTGGTGAATCGAGAAATGCACGGAGTGCGAGCGGAGGCGTGGCGGAGCTGACAGAGTTGGACGTGGCCGCGAATCCTTCGCGCACAGAATCCGTTGAATCACGAGGCAGCGCGCGATGTTCAGATCTGCGATTTCACGAATTGCGTTCTTTCGAGCCCCGGTCGAGCGCCCGCGACTACTCTCGTGGACGACCATCTTGCTCGTCCTGCTGTCGGTAGCTTTTCAGCTTTCTACGTTGTGGGGAATCACGTCCTTCAAAGACATGGAAGGTGGCGACGCCGCTTACTACATGACGGATGCGCATCTGATTCTTGATACAGGTCACGTTCGCATCATGTGGTCGCCGCTGTACACCGCCACCCTTGCGGGTGTTTTGGCGATGACGCGAGACGCGTTCACTGCCCTGATCGCAACCCGCGTGATTGCACTGCTCCTCATCGCACCGCTCGTTATGTTGCTTTTCCGTCGGTTTCTCTCGCCGGCGCTCGCCATCGCACTTTTTGCAATCTTCGCGTTCAACCCCGCCTATTTTGACGCGATGTTCACGGTTCACCTCTGGGCACTGATTCTGCCCATGCTGGCGCTCGTCATCGCCGCATACACGCAACCACGACATTCGATTGCCTGGGTCATTGCGTTGCTCGGGGTGCAAGCGCTGCTCATGCGAAACGAGTACGGACTGGCCCTCGTGCTCTTTATTGTTCTGCTGGTTTATCCAGGGCGACTCGTGTCGCTTCGACCAATCTCACTCGCACGCATGCGTCACATCGCGCGGCGGTTCTGGTTCGTACCCGCCATTCTCGCCACGGTCGTGGTGGCCATGATTCTTCTGTCCGAGGTCAGTGTCTTCGGCCAGGTCTTTCAGGACCGGACCGCACTCAAGCACACCCTCAACGTGTGTCAGATCTACGCGTACTTCTTGCAGCAGAACGGCGACCTGCGAGTGGTCGATCCGTGGAATGGCTGCGAGATCACCGCGTTGGCCGATTTGGGCGCTGAGCATCCCAGTTTGGTGTCGGCCTTTCTTCACAATCCAGCTGCCATCGTGAGATTGATGGCGTTCAACGTGTCGCTCATTCCCAACGGCTTTCAGATTCTGATGTCAGGCGGATTCTTCGGCGGTGACACGCCTGATTACTGGCCACAGCGCACACGAGTTATGGCACCGGTCATCGCGTTGGTATTCGCCATCATCGCCGCTCGAGGGTTCTGGGCGCATCGTGATGCGATTCGACGCCCGCTGACGGCCCAGGTGGACCGAGGACTGGTCGTGTTTGCGATGCTGTCGATGTCTGTTGTCGGGCTGATGATTTTTGTCACTGTGACACAACGACCTCGCCCGTCGTATCTCTTCTTGTTCGGAATCTTGGTATTGCTCGCCGTCGGTCTCGGGGTTCAAGCCATGAGACACCAATCAACTCGCGCGCTCGCGATCATTGCCGTGGTGGGTTTGTCCTCTCAGCTTGTCGTGAGTCAGGCGGTGTCACCGATTTTCGGCCCGGACTACTCCAATGTCTTCAGCGGGGTTGGCCAGCCGGTTCTGCAGGACTATCGCGAGTTGCAGCGGCGCATCGGTGACCTCCCTGCAACCCCGGTCAACCTTGAGATAACGACGGCCCAGGCGTCGTGGTCGCAGTGTCGCTATCTCGCACGAACTCAAGATTCGTGCACGGCGCTCTCGGGGCCGGAACTCGATGTTGTGGTCCGACCTCGGGAATGAGTCGGCTCCTCCGAAGGCGAGTCAATGATTGGTAGCATTTCTCTTCGGTGACGACACGATGTTTTCGCCAAAGAGAATGAGGATGAGCATGTCGACTCTGCGCGAGCTCATCTCGGCGAGATACGTGCTCAGTGCACTCGCGTTTCGTGATATCCGCGGTCAGTATCGATCGACACTTTTGGGTCAGCTCTGGTCGCTCGCCAACCCGTTGACCCAAATGCTGGTCTATACGTTTGTCTTCTCATTTGTCTTCCGGGTGCAAAGCGCACCGGGTGATCCCAGCGGGGTTGACGTCTACGCGCTGTATTTGCTGTGCGGGCTCATCCCGTGGTCGCTTTTTCAAAGTGCGGTGACGACCGGAATGTCGAGCCTCGTGACGAACGCGAATCTCATTAACAAGGTCTACTTTCCCCGACTCGTGATCCCGTTTGCTGCCATCGTGGCCACGGCGTATAACTCCGGGTTTGAGTTCTTGGTTCTCACGGTCGCCCTTCTCGTTGCCGGGTCGTTTGTGCTTCCCTGGTTGCCTCTCGCGCTCCTGTTGGTTATCACTCTGCTTGTGTTCGCGACCGGTATCGCGCTCGCACTGTCGATTGCAAATCTCTACTTTCGTGACACGCAATACCTGCTCGGCGTGGTCTTTCAGGTGTGGATGTGGATGAGTCCCATCATTTACCCGATCACGCTGGTGGAAGAAAGATCAGTCGCCGTGGGGCCACTTTGGGGCACGAACATTACGTTGCTCGACATCTACTCTGTGAACCCGCTCGTTCACTTCATCACCGTTTTCCGCGAGTTGATGTACGACAATCGGCTTCCCAACCTGCCGGATAGTCTCGCGTGCATTGCCTGGGCCATCGCCGCTCTGGCAATCGGGTTGTTCGTATTCCGGCGCCACGAGAAGCGATTGGCGGAACTCCTGTGAGCACGGAGGTTGCCATTCGAGTTGAGTCTGTGTCGAAGACGTTTCGGCAATTCTCCGAGCGAAACCAGTCGCTCAAGTCGGCTGCGATGCGCGGACGCATCTCGCGATATCGAGAGTTCACCGCGTTGTCCGACATCACGATGGACATCAAGGCCGGGGAGTCTTTCGGTCTCATTGGCGGAAACGGTTCGGGAAAGTCGACCCTGCTCAAGTGCATGGCGCGCATCCTGTACCCAAATCACGGTCAGATCACGACCGTCGGAAACGTTTCGGCGTTGCTCGAGCTCGGTTCGGGTTTTCACCCGGAACTCACGGGCCGTGAAAACGTCTTTCTGAACGGCGCCATCCAAGGCCTTACCCGCAAGAAAGTCGCCGCCGTCTTCGACGAAATTGTGGACTTTTCTGGCATAGAGCCGTTTATTGATGAACCCGTCAAGAACTATTCATCGGGAATGTACGTTCGACTGGGATTCGCGGCTGCGGTGGCGATTCGGCCCGACATTTTGTTGGCCGACGAAATTCTTGCCGTGGGTGATTTTGAGTTTCAAGCAAAGTGTTTGTCGCGCATGAATGATTTGCGCAAAGAAGGCACGACAATCGTTTTGGTCTCCCACGACATCCACAAGGTTTCGGAATTCTGTGACCGTGCGGCGTGGCTCAACCAGGGAAAGCTCGTCGCGATGGGAACGGCACCCGACGTTACCGAGCGGTATTTGGGCGCCGCAGAAGACGCCGCGCGAGACGCCGCAGGCTCCTGAGTAGCCGCGCCAGAAAGCTGACGACTCGTCGCCGCATGGTCCCGCGAGGGAACACACGCTCGACAAATCTGCGGATGCGTCGCATTCGGTCGGCGGCTCGTTGATCTCGATGTGCGTGTAGCGGGCGCCAGGTACGCGGTCGAGATAGGACGTCGAACATGTGGTCAACGAGTAGATCAGCAACGTCCGCCCACGTGGGCAGGTCGACGGAGGACCACGCGGCGCTCTGAGCGCGGCGCGCGGCTGTGTCCGTGAGCAGACGAAAAACCACTTGCGCGTCGAGTTCGTCGTCGGCCAGGCCGAGCGAGAGCGCGCGACTCGGCGTGATGTCACCTAATCCGCCCCCGCGAGTCGCCAGCGGTACCGACCCCATTGCGACGGCCTCGAAGGGAATCATGCCCCAGCCTTCTGAGATGGACGGTGAGACAACGAGTCGGGCACCCGCGAGCAGCCGCAATCGTTCGTTATCGGATACTCGCCCCAGAAAACTCACCCGGTGGTGGTCCCAATTTTCGACAATTGCCCGATCTCGCGAAGTTGATGTCGCATTGTCGGGGGTCGGCCCGGCGAACACGACGTTGCCGTTCCATCCCATGTTTGCGACGTCGCGCATCACGCCAATGAACCAGGTCCAGTTCTTATGCCAGAAATTTGTTCCGAGCACGAGAACAAACTCGCCGGCAAGAATCGTCGCAATCTCTTCTGCCCGCGCCGGGTCGTCAACCCGCTCACGTTCAACGTCGTTTTGTGACGCCGCTAACAGTGCCGGCGAAATGTCGGGCTTGCCGTTGGGCAACTCGAATACCTTGTCGGCAACGCGATAGCGCGTAAACGACTCGAGATCGCGCTGAACATGGGGTGTCAAGACCGCAACGGCGTCTGCCCGTTGAACGCTGGCCTCCATTGAGTCACGTAAACGGGTGTACGCCTCGTAACTCGCAGAGTACTCCGCGACGTGCGTCGCAATGAGGTCAAGAATCCAGATGATGTTTCGATGTGCGCGCGATGCCAATTCTGGCCAGTGCTGCCCCGAAAAGTCTTGGTAGGGGCGAAACGCAACGTCGATAAACGGCAACGAGTCAAGATGTTCCGAGGCGACGAAAACGGACTTCGACAAAGTGAGCGCCGTGCAGACGCTCTCGATGTCAGATTGACGACCAGCAGAGGCGGTCCAGACGATTCTGCGCACATCGTCGTGTGCATCCAGCGCGCGAACCAGACGTACGCTTCCCTCGTAGGTGCCCGTGAGTTCGGGGTGGATGTTCTCGGCGTCAATCAGGACGGTAAGTCCACGCACGGCGCATCCCGCGAGGTGGAGTGATCGCTCGCGCGGCGAGTCGAAAGCATCGACGAACTCATCGACGTGGCGAGCCCAGTGCGCGTGACGCTCTGTGACGAGCTGGTCATTGGCCCACTTGGATTCGTTGAGCTCCGTATCGCCGAATGACTCACCGCCAGCGTGATAAACCAGAACGTCATCCGCGGCGACATGAACAAAACCCAGATTCGTCGCCCGAAGGCAGAAGTCGACTTCTTCGCCATACCCGGGGCTAAAAACTGGGTCGAAGTGCCCGACAACATTGAGAGCGCGGCGGGAATAGAACGTGCAAAAGCTCGTCGCGGTGGGCATGTGAGGGCGCAGGCGCCGTGATCGTGCCGCGACCTGAATTGCCGCGCGGGTGACCTCTGTTCGCGTTGGAACAATCGTGTCCCAGTCACTGAGTGACGGGACGGAGTAAATCGTTCCGTTGTTCGTGAGGGCTGTCGCGGTTGCCACGGTTGTCATCGAACGTCCTGCGGCAATGAGCATGGCGTCCCATGCGGGGCCCACGATGGTATCGCTGTTGAGCACAATGACGTCGGCGGGATTCAGCATTTCAAACGCGAGATTCACGTTTTCGACAAACCCAAGGTTTTGTGGTTGCCGCACGCGGAACAATTCACGGCCGGGCCGTCGCTGTTCGGCATCCCGAACTGCAGCCAACATCTTTGCCTCGCTCCCCGCGTCATCGAAGAGCACGATAGGAGTTTGAGGTGAGGTGTGTTCAAGCAGACTGTCGACGCAGTCCGCCCACGTCGGCCCGGAGCCATAAACAGGGACTACGACGACACAGTCGTTCACGCGCAGCGCGCGACCGAAGAGCTCAGCCACATTCGTCAGGTCACGCACGGGATGAACACTACCGCTCGGTGCGAACTGTGACGTCATGGGGCTACCCGGTGGGCATACACGCACCAAAAAAAGTGCCCCCGCGACGAGTCGCAGGGGCACAAATTTGGCGAAATCAGCCGAGGCTAACGTCAACCAGTTTGGAGCTAGAGCGGGCGGATATTCTCAGCCTGCAGGCCCTTGGGGCCTTGCACGGTCTCGAATTCAACCTGCTGGTTTTCCTCAAGTCCGCGGAATCCGGAGCCCTGGATGGCGCTGAAGTGCGCAAACACGTCGGGGCTGCCGTCGGAAGGAGCGATGAAACCAAAGCCCTTCTCATTGTTGAACCACTTCACGGTTCCTGTTGCCATGCTGTTTTCTTCTTATCTTTTAAGCTGCGAGTCTCCCCGCATGGTTCCCGTGACCGTAAATCACTGTCCCGGGTTTCTCCGATTCCGGTGAGGGAAGCGGAAATCTTGTGAGTTATGCCCGCCGCAAGTCTTCAACCATGGGGCAGTCGAAGGTGTTGCGGGCGGTCAGCCCAACGCGGTTGAGATACGCGATGACGATTCCGTAGGACCGCATCAAACTCGCCTCCGTGTAGGGCACTCCAATCGTGGCACAGTATTCGCGAACAATCTGACGTGTTTGTGCCAAATGTGGACGGGGCATGCTCGGGAAGAGGTGGTGCTCGATTTGATAGTTCAGACCGCCAAAGAGCCAGGTCGCCCACCATCCACCGCGAATGTTGCGCGATGTCAGCACCTGCTTGCGCAGGAAGTCGAGCTTGGTGCCCTCGGGAATGAGGGGCATGCCCTTATGGTTCGGAGCAAAAGAGGCGCCCATGTAAAGACCAAAGACCGCCAGCTGCACCCCAAGGAAGGCGAAGGCCATTCCCACGGGTAAGAACCAGAACAGGATGAACACGACGGCCGTCACGCGCGCCACGATCATGGCTAACTCGATCCAGCGTCCCTTGATCGACTTGTCGGTGATGAGGGTGCGAATCGAGATGTAGTGCAGGTTGATGCCTTCGAGCAGAAGCAACGGGAAGAACAACCACCCTTGGCGCTGCACAATCCAGGCCTTGAACCCGCGCTGTTCCGCAGCGGATTCAACCGTGAAGGCGATGGTGTCGTACGCAATGTCGGGATCTTTGCCGACCTGATTGGGATTCTGGTGGTGACGCGTGTGCTTCGTCATCCACCAGCTGTAGCTCATGCCAACCACGAGGGTGGCGACAATCTTGCCCAGTCGGTCGTTCGTGCGACCCGACGTGAAGACTTGGCGGTGAGAGGCCTCGTGCGCCAAAAACGCAAACTGCGTAAAGACGACACCAAGTGCCGCGGCGATGAGTAGTTGGAACCAGGATTCACCGAGCAAAATCATGCCGGCAATGGTGGCCGCGAGAGCGAGGCCCAGGGCAACGAGAACCGTCATGTAGAACGTGCGGGATCGATTCAGCAGTCCCTTGGCTCGAATAGATCGAGAAAGCTCGGCGTACGCGTTTGAGTCTTGGGTAAAGGTGGCGTCTCGCGGCTTCGTCGATCGAAAGGCTGCGGCTGCCGGGGCGGTAATCGAAATGGTGTGTCCTTGATGCGCCGACGTTCAGAAAGATGAACTGCGCGAGGGGCAATCCGCCGATGTGTTCTCACCATACTCCGAGAAGGCTGACCGCGGACTGGCAATTGAACTTATTTGGGCGCGGTACCAAGAAGCTGCGCGATGTCACCGAAAATCTCCATGGCGCCAACTTCTCCGATGCACTCGAAGAGAATGTGTCCCGATGCATCGGTGTGCGTGACGTGGATGCGCGCATCCAACGTCTCTTCGACCCGCTGGTGCGGGTCTCGGCGCAACGGTGCATGCAGTAACCCGCCACGCACTCGGTCGGCAGCCACTGAAATCGTTCCATCGTGACCCGTCAACTGCCAGGTAATGCGGTGGTCGTCAATCACGAGTGCTTGCTCGCGGGCTCCGGTATACGTGGCCCATCGGTAGAGCCTCCCGCCGTGCCGGAGCCCCAGCAGGAATCCACGAAACTGGGAACCAAGCCAGGGAATCAGGGCAACGGAACCGATGAAGGACGCATCGGCATCCGTCGAGAAATGGTTGGAGTGCAACCAAACGTACCCGGCCGGAAAAGATCGCCCCCAGTCCTTTTCGATGTATCCACGACCGGCATCGAAATTGGTCGTGGTTTCCTCGACGACGAGCGACCCGGAAAGCTCGTGCCCGAACGAGACGATGCCGTGGTAACACTCCATAAACGGCATCAGCCCGTACCAGCCCATGATGCCGGGTGCGCTGAGGGTCACGGGCCATGGTTCGAGTGGCGTGGTGTAGTTGAGTCGGCCGCGAAGTTGTGGCAGGTCGAGGGTCACGCCGGATGCGGAGAAGTGGTTGTCGCCGACGTGAACATCGAATTCTCGACTCGATGCACGAAACTCCGACACGTCGAAGCGGTGAAACCACGATCGTCCGGTGGTCCCATCGAGCACTTGAACGAATGCTTCGTCGCGAACCCCGTCCTCACCGAGTACCCCACGAAAAACTCCGGGAATGACAGCCCACCGGGCCGACTGCGTGCTGTCGACGAGCTTCACGTACCACCCCTCGAAATAGGGGGTTCGGGCGCCATCGCCGTGAAACGCTTCGGGATGCACAACTCCCCGCGTGAACGCAATCGGGCCTCGCATGACCCGACTCTACGCGCCGAACTCGCAAAGGTCACGGGCGACGTCAGCTCCCCATCCCGGTGGGTCGAACCTCATAGACTCAAGCCGTGCAAGACGTGACGAGCGAAGGGGCTTTTCCTTTCCCGGTCGGTGTTCTCCTCTACAACCGGCCAGCGTATGCCGAACAAACCCTTGCCGCGTTGAAGTCACAAACGCGTTCTTTCGACGAGTCGCGAATGGTGATCGTGCGCGACGGATATGTCGGGTCTCGAGAAGAACGGCTCGGTGAACCCAATCTCACCGCAGAAGTCGATGCACTTGTGCTCAGGTATTTTCCGCGCGCGACGTTCGTAAAATTCGACGAGAACCGTGGAATTGCGTTCGCATATGAAGAACTCGCGAGCCGAAACTTTTCGACTGGTGCCGACTGGGCGGTCTTCTTTGAAGAAGACTTCGTCGTTGACGCCGATTACACCTCGGTCCTGGAGAGACTCATCGCCGCTGCCACGGCGGCTCCGCAGGTCGCGTGTCTCTCGGCCACGGGCGACGTCGCCGTCAAGCGAACGCGCGGCATGAACACTCTTTATCCAGACCGTCATCTGTGGGCCTATGCAATGCGCCGGTCGTTTTGGGAAGAGTCGAAACACGTTATCGACTCCTACCTGGGGCTTCTCAGCGGTCGACGTTACTGGGATCGAGATCCCGACCACATTGTCAACGGGATGGCTGAGCTCGGGATCATCGTTGCCGGCTCGAGCCAGGACTATATAAAGCTCGGATTCATGCGGGCGAACGGGTATCTCGCTCTAAATACGGCTCAGGCCCATGGTTATTACATCGGTCAAGAGGGGCTCCACCACAACGAACGACTGTTCTCCGCATGGGGTTACGACGCCCCGCGCTCGCCGCGCGATGAGTCCCCGTTCATTCCGGAATTCACTCCCGAATTGCTGGCCGAGATGGAGCACATTTCTCGACAGATGTGGGCTCGGGAAAACCTCGGATACCTGCAGACCGTCGGAGAACGCATCAATCGGATTCAGCGCACTCTCGCAGAGACTCGCGGAGCGCTGCGTGTCACGAACGAGGCACTTGCCGAGAAGACCCACGCGCTCAGCGCGGCCATCGCCACTGGTGCGGCTATCGACATTCCTCATCCACAAAACCTCGGTGGTTGGACGTGGTTTGGCGGAAGCTCGGCGCTGAGCATCGGGGGTGTTCATCTGCTCGGAATCGTTCGCCGGCAGGGTTTGACAACTCGGGGAGAGTCCTGCGTTGCCGTCATCGATGACAACGGCGAGGTCGTTCGTGTGATTCCCCTGCTGCGGCAGCTCCCATTGGACGACCACAACGTGCCGACCATTGTCGCGCTCGACAAGAAGCGATTCGTCGTCGCGGTGACCGGTCACGAAGACACAACCACCGTGCGCGTTGCCCTGGGCGTTGTTCGTGACGGTGAAGTTCGCCTCGGACGCAGAGTCGACATCGACTTTGGACAGAAAACGTCGTACGCGCACGTGATTCCCGAGGGCGATGACACGTTCCTGTTGCTCACGCGATGTGCCGCGCAAAACTTCCGCGCGCGCCGAGTTCACCTGCCGACGCTCGAGGCGGTCACGGAGCCGATGGTCGTATTCCCGTGGGAGGTCAATCCCGACGACGTCTGGCATTCCCGACGAGACGGCAATCGCCCGTACCTCATCACGCGAGAGAGTGGATCCGAGGTGCTGTTCGCACTGACACACGACCATCCGCGCGGTTATCGAAACGGCATCGTGGCCGGTCGATTCATTGGGGCAGACATTTTCGACCTCGATGGGAAGCGTGTGCACTCCCTCTCGCCGGATGCCTCGAACTGGGACCCGTTCAGCGCGCTGACACCGATCGTTGCCCCCGGGGGGTCGGAGATCCCCTGGATTGCGGACATCGGCGCTCTCTCTCAGAACGGACAGGAAATTGGAGTCAACGTTGCCTACTCTCTCGCCGAAGTATCGGAGCGAGATTTTCGTTTCGACACTCGCGGGCGTCACCCTCGATTGAAATATGGTGTGTCCCGGCGTTTGATCGGGCACCCTGCCGAGCGAGTGTTTGAGGTTGCTGCCGGCCCGTCACTGACCGAAGATGAATCGCACTACGCTGGCGGAATTGCGTTGAATCCCCTCAACCCCGATCACGTCGTCTATGCGGTCGGTGTCGAGCCCGACGTCGACGAGAAGTCGGCAAAGCCTGCAACACAGTGGAAGTTGATGTCGCGCGAGGTGACGGCCGGCGAAGAGCAAACTCGACGCATTTCGTCGATTTCTAGCGCGGAGTCATTCGTACGCCCCGTGTTTTCGGCTTCAGCTCCCCAAACCCGGTCGCACGCCTTGTTTGCGATGCGTGGGCGTTACTCGACGTATCGAGATTTCTCGACCCGAATCCACGCGACCATATTTCGCGACGATGAATCGTGCCTGACTCGAGCTGGTGAGCATCTCGACCTGATGTACGCCGTGCGCGCCGAGAGCGCGATGCCGCGCCGAGAAACGGAGTTCTTGCGGCGCAGGTTGCGTAAGTCGCAGTCGTTCGCGGAGTTTGGTGCGGGCGGCAGCACTCTGCTTGCCTTTGAACAAGATGTACCCCGGGTTGTTTCCGTCGAATCTGACGTGCGTCTTGCCGGATTCCTTCGCGCCCTTGCGACTCGATTTTCGACGTCCTTCGACGTCGTGACGCCGCGCGTTGCAGAAATTGGACCGTGGGGCTCGCCTGTGCTTGATGAAGATGACGGCGACGGCGACCTCGGTCGCTTCGGTCGCGAGTACGCGCTCGCCCTTGAGGACATGGCGAACGTCGACACGGTTCTCATTGACGGGCGGTTCCGTGTGGCGTGTGCGCTCAACGTGGCGTCGCGTGTCGCACGTCGAACCATGATCTTGTTTGACGACTACGGCGATCGTGAGCACTATCGAGTCGTTGAGACGTACCTCGGCCGCCCGCGAATGAAGGGGCGACTGGCGGTCTTTACGCTTCGGACGCCCGTTGTTATTCCTGACGCCGTGATGTCGCATTATCTGAGCGATCCGCGGTAGCTCTGCTGGGGGCAAATCCGTCTTGCGCCCCCAATGGCCTGAGGTTGTTACGACCGAGTACGCACGCGTCGCAGTTTGTTCCGAAGTCGTCGGGCGATGGCCAGGGGAGCCCACTTCCGTGATGGAGAGGGCGAAGGTTTTTCGAGCGTTTCGATGACTGGCACTGCCTGTCGCTCGGCACGCGTCGCAAGGACACGCGCCAGGTTTTTGCGCAATGTGTCCCTCTGTTCGGTGAGGCGTTGAACGCGTGATTCGAGGCGTTTGATTCGTTCGTCCCGGCGTTCCCATCGATCGCGGTGGAAGTCACGTTCCTGGTAGGCGCGAGTGAGTTGAACGTTGGCAGCGAGAACGCCCGCATCGAATCCCGGGTCATCGACGGTCACCCGTGACACATACGTGGGGGCGCCATCGTTTCGCGCGGTCAGCTTCGTAATTGCAGAGTTGGGACGGGGGCGCATCCACGGATCGTCAATATCGAAACCGACTTCGTCGAGCGCATGCAGAATGCGCGCGCACGCTGAATCGGGGACGAGGAAGTAGGTTTCGGTCTCAATCGTGCGCATCGGATCGATGTCGGGGTCAAGCGTGTAGGCGTCCCACGTATCCGCGAACAATTGGGCGAGCTGCGCGTCGTTGAGTCCTTCGCCCGACCGAACCGAGGTGATCAGTGCGCGATCCATCAGCAGAGGCTTCATTGTGAATTCTCGGCTGCGCCAGGGAATGTGTCGAATCACCAGGTCGAACTCGTCCGGAAGCGTGGGCTCCCTCGGCGTGTCGACGACCGACCGTTCCACGTCTTCCCTCCCGCGCAGAGTCTGATGATTTCCAATCACGACATTCGTGATGCTCGCTTTGGGGATGTCACGAAGTCGTGAAATTGATTTGTAGAGCCACCAGAAGCGAGAGTTAAGGTCGTCCTTGGCGATTCCTCGTTTCATGTCGATGCGATGGGTCATTCGCGCCAAAGTCCGCGACGTGAACCGTTGAGTGTCTCGCGGCGAGAAGTAGTTGTACATCGGCACAAGAATTTGTTCCCCGCGTCCCTGTGTCACCCACTCGTGAAGCACGTCGACGAGCGAGCGGGATGTGTCGGTGGGTTCATAGAACTCGTCCGAATCAAAAGGAACGAAGACATCACATCCATCGGCTCGCGCCAACTCGAGCAACATATTTGTGATGGCTGCCTGATGGAAGATCGGGTTGTTGTGGTGGAAAACCGTGAAGTTGGCGAGTCCACCGAGCGACGCCACGAGTGCATCGGACACCGCAGGGTCGTCGCCATGAAACGCAATGTAAAAGTCGCGGATACCGTGCCGAATGTAGTGGGCCACGAGCAGAGGAAGGATATCGGCGGAGTCTTTGCAGACACACGCTGCCGCAATGCGCACGGCGCCACTTCTCACGGTGTCTGTTCGCACGGTGTCATCTGTCATGTGAAAGTCACCGTCCGGCCGTGCGCCTCGACGCCAACGAGTGCTTTGGCCAACCTAACAGGCGCTCGGTTTTACGCGTGTCGCGATAGAACCGCATCGCGAGCACGGCGCGCTCTAGCCGGAATGATTTCGTGAGAGCGCTTGAGTTAAGTATTGGGAGTTCTGCATCGACCTGGTTTGCCGGAATTCCCATGAAATCGCAGATGCGCTCAACGGTTTCGTGAGTCTGTGAAACGAGGTCGCGGAAGTTGATGAAGAGCACCTGGTCAGTCAGCGAGAGAAGGTGGGTGACCTGACGAAAATAGAGACTTCGGGAAACGTAAGACCGATTACGGAACATGGTGCCGATGCGACGTTTTTTGCTCTCGCGCCACAGCCGCCAACGTTCCAAAAGCAGCGCAGCGAGTAGCGATCGCTTTTCGCCGCCTGCGTTCACCGAGTGTCCATAGTGTGAAATCGTGCGATCTACCGGTGACCGAAGAATCAAAATGAACCGTGAAGCGGGGTTGTAGCGCAAAATCGCTTCGAGAGCGCCGGGAGCGAAGATGTAAATCGGCGTCGCGTCCAGCACGACTTTCTGACCGCGAAAAGAGGGAAACATGTCTGCAACGACGTCGTCGGGCACCGTTGCGTCTTGCCATTTCGGTTTGTCAAAAATGTGAGCCTCTTTTCCCTTACAGAGGCAAATGTCCGGATGCTTGCTGAGGAGACGGGCGAGCGAGGTAGTCCCGGACTTCATCACTCCAACGATGAACGTGTTGATCAGCGGCACACGTTGCGCAGTAGTCACCCGCCGAGCTTAACCTGCCCCGCGCCCGGAAACATCATCTTGAGTCGACCATCCGGCAGACTAAGGATTGTGTCCAACGCTCACGCCATCCAAGCCCGCGGTTCCGGGCTTCCCGGTCGCGGTGAAGCGCGTGAGTGGCCGACTCGGTGGAGAACGTGGATTCGTCGCTCTGCGTGGAGAAAAAAGCAGTTCGGGCGTCTCGAGCGCACATTGAGATTGAGGGGAATTGGGTACAAAACGACCACGCCCTACTCGTTTTTATTGAGTTTTCCGCGTTCGGGAAACCACCTCCTCCGGTACATCATCGAGTCCATCTCGGGTTACGCGACGTGGGGCGCGGCCGCCGGAGTAGGAACGCGTTTCACATCGCGGTCACCCGATACCCAGATCTTTCTCAAGGTACCGATGAAGATTGTGAGTCGCCGTGCAATCGTCATCAAACGGCACACCATGACCAGGGTCGATGACCGGTCAATGTCCCTGGCGCTTCTCGTGCGACTCCCACATCAGGCAATCATCAGTCATTTGAGTTTGGCTCGACTCGACTCGCATCTCGACGAATTCGTGACGGAGTTTGTCTCGATGTGCGAGAGCGTTGATGCGTGGACCGCACCCACCTCAATTCACTTTCTCGAAGATTTCACACGGGGAACCGACGATGAATTCATCGATGCCACGAGTCGATTGTTGCGCGATATCCACCTCACCGACTTCACCGTGCAGCTCGAACGGTTCGCACGCCACCGGACGGAGCATTTTGCGCGCGCGATCTGGTCTCTTGAGCGCCGACCTAAGTCCGCGACGATTGAGTGGGATTCCGAGCTCGTTCGCGGTGTCGGTGACGTCATAGTGTCAAGACTGCGCGCGAACCAAGTGTCGTCACCAACGCTCGCCCAAATTATGAATCATTACTACGGGGAAACGTCCCCGAAACGACGAAACCGGCAGACTTGACCAATGGCAACACTCTTTGATGGATACGCGCATCGCGCGGGTGGCTCGGCGCCCCGCGCGAGTGCGACCTCTCC
>CANGKD010000012.1 GCA_947454495.1 Actinomycetota bacterium | reverse complement strand
CGACATATCGAGCGCGGGTGCAGGCATGGCACAAGTTTAGGGGCGGGTAACCTGTAAGGCATGAGCGCGCACGAACCGACCACCGCCTGGGGACATGGACTCGCGACGATCACCACCGATGGCACTGTGCTCGACACGTGGTTCCCCGCGCCGCACCTCGGTGTGCTTCCCTCGAGTGAGTCATCGTGGGCGGTGCCCGCGCACCTCGCCGGCCTGGTGGGCGAGGATGCCCGCCGCCGAGTCACGGTCACGCCCGTCACACTCGAGATTGATCTTTCCAGCCCGCCGGTGGGCGCATCCGACGCCTACCTCCGGTTGCACCTGCTCTCGCACCTGCTCGTTGCCCCCAACTCCCTCAACCTCGAGGGACTCTTCGGGCAACTCGAGAATGTCGTGTGGACGAACGCCGGCCCGGTGCATCCGCGCGACTTCGACGAACTGAGGCCGGCGCTCCTGCGTGCGGGCATTCAGGCGCAGGGCGTCGACCGTTTTCCTCGCCTCACCGACTACGTCACACCCGAGCGCGTGCGAATTGCCGATGCGTCACGTGTGCGTCTCGGCGCACACCTCGCGCCGGGCACCGTGGTCATGCACGAGGGCTTCGTCAACTTCAACGCGGGAACACTCGGCGCCTCGATGGTCGAGGGGCGCATCTCGCAGGGCGTGGTCGTCGGTGACGGATCGGATATCGGCGGGGGCGCATCCATCATGGGAACACTCTCGGGTGGTGGCACACAGCGCGTGTCGATCGGGCAACGCAGCCTGCTCGGTGCGAACTCTGGCATCGGTATCTCGCTGGGCAACGACTGCGTCGTTGAGGCGGGCCTCTACGTCACCGCCGGCACAAAGGTGAGCTACCTTGACGACGGTGACGCCTCGGCCGGCCCCACCATGAAGACCGTCAAGGCCGTCGAGTTCTCGGGTGCCGACAATCTGTTGTTCCGGCGCAACTCCCTCACCGGGTCAGTCGAGGTGGTCTCGCGCACGGGCGCGGGCGTCACGCTCAACAGCGCGCTGCACTAACCGTCGGACTAAATCTTGAGATAGCGCGTGATGGCGAAGTTTGCCGACACCGCGGCCAACAGACATCCGATGACCAACAGCGCCGGCACAATCACGAGCGCTTCTCCCAGACCCACAAATGACGTCAACGGGATGTTCACCGCGAGATAGCCCTGAACAAAGAACTGCACGATACCCACGATGGCGGCGCCGGCGAGCAGGGATCCGACGAGCGCCGCGAAGACACCCTCGAGAATGAACGGCGTCTGGATGAACGCGTTCGACGCGCCGACGAGGCGCATGATCCCCAGCTCGCGTCGGCGCGAGAACGCGGAAAGGCGAATCGTGGTGGCGATAAGCAGAGCGGCCGCAATAAGCATCAGCACCGCCACGCCGACGGCGGTGTAGCTGCCCGCATTGAGTACGGCGAAAATTTGGTCAAGATAGGCCCGCTGGTCGGTGACGGCTTCGACGCCATCTTGACTGCCGAGCGCCTCGACGAGAACCTGAGCTTGCGAGGGGTCGGTGAGGTTGACCCAGAACGTCTGATTGAGTTGGTCGGCCGTCACATACTCGGCCACGGGGTTGTTGGCGAACTGGCGTTGGAAATTCTCGAACGCTTGATCGTGGTTTTCGAAATAGTACTTGTCAATAAAGGGCTTCAGCACGTCAGAGTTGAGTACTCCTTCGACCGCATCAATCTGCGCCTGCGTTGCCTCACCGTCGACGCAGGTCTCACCCGCGGAAACGCCGGTACACATGTACACGGCAACCTGGGCCTTGTCGTACCAGAAGTTCTTCATCGTGCCCGTCTGCATTTGCAGCAGGATGGCCGTTCCCACGAACGTCAACGAGATGAACGTCACCAGCACAACGGAGACGACCATCGACGCGTTGCGTCGCAGACCGTTGGCGGCCTCACTCCACACCAGGGCGAATCTCATTGCACCGGCCCCACGTCTTGTGACTCATCGTCGTTCAATTGCGTTCGACGTTGAGCCTGGGCGCGCAACCGTTCGGTAATGGGGAGTCGCGTTTCTTCTCGGGGAAGTCGTGCAACGACTCCCGAGTCGAGCATGTCGTAGACGAGCGTGCTCATGTCTTGAGTGTCGTTGATGTTGGTGTCGACGTCAGGCGCGAAGGGATCGGGCATCGGGGGCACCGCATCCGGTGTGGTCTCGGGCAGCGGAGTGGCAAACGTGCGAAGTCGTTCAAACGCGTCGGTTTGTGATTCGACCTGCGGAGTCTCGGCAATCGTCATGATCTTGGTCGTCGGCGAGGCCGTTGTGGTCGGCGGACGTTTGGTCGGTCCGGTCGCCGGCTTCTTCGATGCACCAACGTTGTCGTCGGCCGGGTACTGGATCGGAATCGCAGCGGTCTTGCCGTAACCCGACTCGCGCTCGTCACGCACAATCACACCGGCCGAAAGTTCGACCACGCGCTTTTTCATCTGGTCGACGAAGTCAGCCGCGTGCGTGGCGACGACGACGGTGGTGCCCGACGCATTGATGGCCTCGAGAAGCGCCATAATTCCGGCACTCGTCGCGGGGTCAAGGTTTCCCGTTGGCTCGTCGGCGAGCAATAGGGCCGGCTTGTTCACAATCGCGCGAGCGATGGCGACGCGCTGTTGCTCACCACCGGAAAGTTCATGCGGGTACCGTGATGCCTTGCCCGCGAGACCCACCATTTTGAGCACGTCGGGCACGGCCTCCTGAATAAAGCCACGCGACTTGCCGATGACCTGCAGCGTGAAGGCGACGTTGTCGAACACGGTCTTGTTGGGCAGAAGCCGGAAGTCTTGAAACACCACACCGAGCTTGCGGCGAAAATACGGAACTTTGCGCGTCGACACCGTGGCGAGATCTTGACCCAGCACGTAAATCTGTCCGCGCGTGGGCTTGTCCTCTTTAATCATCATGCGCAGGCACGACGACTTGCCCGAACCGGAGGCGCCAACGAGAAAGACGAACTCGCCACGCTCGATGGTGAGGTCGATGGCGTCGAGCGCCGGGCGCGTGGTACCCGGGTACTTTTTCGTGACCTTGTCGAAGAGAATCATGCTAACGACGAGCCTAAGTCGACCCTCTCGCGATTCACCGGAGCGACGCGCTAGGCAACTTTCTTGCGCCAGCGGATGCCCGCCGAAATGAACCCGTCGATGTCGCCGTCGAATACCGCCGAGGGATTGTTCACCTCGTATTCCGTGCGCAGGTCTTTGACCATTTGATAGGGCGCCAACACGTACGAGCGCATCTGATCGCCCCAGCTCGCGGTGATGTTGCCCGCCAACTCCTTCTTCTTGGCGTTCTCTTCTTCGCGCTGCAAGAGCAAGAGACGCGACTGCAAGACACGGAGCGCCGCCGCACGGTTTTGAATCTGACTCTTTTCGTTCTGACAGCTCACGACGATTCCCGTGGGCAGGTGCGTGATGCGCACGGCCGAATCGGTCGTGTTCACCGACTGTCCGCCCGGGCCACTCGAGCGGAACACATCCACTCGCATGTCATTTTCGGGGATGTCGATCGACTCGGTCTCCTCCATCAACGGCACCACCTCAACGGCGGCAAAGCTGGTCTGTCGCTTGCCCGCTGAGTTGAACGGGCTCATGCGAACCAATCGATGCGTACCTGCTTCGACACTCAGGGTGCCAAACGCGTAGGGCGCGTCAATTTCGATGGTGGCCGACTTGATGCCCGCTTCTTCGGCATAGCTCGTGTCGAGCACGCGCACGGCGAAGTTGTGTTTCTCCGACCAGCGCAGGTACATGCGCAACAGCATCTCGGCGAAGTCGGCGGCGTCGACGCCGCCTGCACCCGCGCGAATCGTGATGACGGCCGCGCGCGCGTCATACTCGCCGTTGAGCAGCGTGTGAATTTCGAGATCGTCCATGACGCGCTGAATCGACGCGAGCTCGGCGGTCGCCTCTGCCGCCGCATCCGCATCGCCCGCTTCATTGGCCATTTCGATGAGGACTTCGAGGTCGTCCAAACGACTCTCGACGCTGACAATGCGCGCGAGTTCGGCCTGCGCATGGCTCAAGCGGCTCGTCACCCGTTGCGCGTGTTCGGTGTCGTCCCAGAGATCGGGCGCGCCCGCCGCTTCGCTCAAGGTCGCGATGTCGGCGGTCAGCCGATCGACACCGACGACCGCCTTGATGTCAGCAAACGTGGCCCGCAGCGCGCGGATCTGGTCCGACAGGTCAAGGTCCATCATGATGAGTCCAGCCTACGGCGTAGGCTGAAGCGGTCATGTCGTCGATGCACCCCGCCTTTCAGATTCGGTCCGTCGCGATACCGATTTACCTCCCAACGCTGTTGTTCTCGGCGGGCGAGGCCGCCCTGATTCCAGTGATTCCTGCCATCGCGAAGTCCTTGGGTTCGGATCTGTCGATTGCGGGTCTCGTCGCCTCGATGCTCACGGTCGGCATCTTGATTGGTGACTTGCCCGGTGGCGCAATCGTGTCGCGCATCGGCGAGCGCATGGCCATGCTGTGGGCCAGCGTGCTCGCGCTGGTCGGCGAAATCGTCGCCGTGATTGCCCCGAACGCCGCAATCTTGGGGCTTGGCATCCTGGCCCTCGGGCTCGCCACGAGCGTGTTCGCACTCGCCCGACACGCATTTTTAACGACGTTTGTTCCGCTGACCCATCGGGCCCGCGCCCTGTCGACGCTCGGCGGAATGTTTCGTGGCGGTGCGGTACTCGGCCCGCTGCTGACGGCCGGGCTGCTCGCCATCGTGCATGAACCGGCGAGTGCGTTGTGGATTACGGTCGCGTTTACGGTCGGCACCGCCGCCGTGTTGCTGTTCATGCCCGATCCCGATCAATCGTTCGGTCAGGTGCGACCCTCCGGCCTCTCACGCCCGACCGGCCGAACGCCCGATCACACGGCTGGTGAAATCGAGGCGCAACAAGAGACCCACGGCCTGTTTCGCACAATCTCACGCAACTGGCACATCCTCATTCGTCTTGGCGTGGCAACCGGTGTGGTCGCCGCGCTGCGGGCGGGCCGTTCCGTGCTTCTCCCGCTGTGGGCGGTGAGCATCGGAGTGAGCACGTCGGATACGGCGCTCGTCATTGGTGTCGCGTCCGGCCTCGACTTTGCACTGTTTTTTGTCAGCGGTCAGATCATGGATCGCTTCGGACGACTCTCGGCCATCGTGCCGTCAATGCTCGGCATGAGTCTGCCGCTCATCGTTTTGGCGTTCACTCACGACGCGGCAACCGCGGCTCTCTGGTTTGTCATCACCGCACTCCTGATGGGTGTCGGCAACGGTCTGGGTGCGGGCATCAACCTGACCCTGGCGAGTGACCTTGCCCCGAAGGCGAAGCCCGCGCCGTTCCTCGGTGCGTTTAGGTTCACCACTGACGCCGGCGCTGCAACGGCCCCACTCGTGTTGTCGGGACTGATCGGCGTCGCATCCATTTCGATTGCCGCCGGAAGCCTCGGAGTACTCGGCCTCGTTGGCGTCGGGATGATGCTGCGCTGGGTGCCGCGGTTCGTGCCCTACCGCGGACCGAAGCGTGCGAGCTAAACGAACGCGTTGAGTCCGGTCATCTCGCGACCCACGACCATGGCATGCACCTCGTCGGTGCCCTCGTACGTGCGCACCGCTTCGAGGTTGGCCATGTGACGCATGACGGGGAACTCGTTCGTGATGCCATCGCCACCGAGAATGCTGCGCGCGGTGCCGGCAATCTTGATCGCTTCGCGAACATTGTTGAGCTTGCCGATGCTGATCTGCGCGTAGGTGAGCTCGCCCTTTTCTTTGAGGCGTCCGATGTGCAGGGCCAAGAGCAGACCCTTTTCGTATTCGAGCATCATGTCGGCGAGTTTCGCCTGGGTGAGCTGGAACGAGCCAATTGGTTTGCCGAACACCTCACGTGTGGTCGAGCGCACGATCGCGGCGTCGAGACAGGCCCGTGCCGCGCCCATGACGCCGAACACGATGCCAAAGCGCGCCTCGTTGAGGCATCCAAACGGACCGGAGAGGCCCTTGGCGCCCGGAAGCATCGCGCTGTCGGGAACCCGCACGTCAACGAATTCGAGATCACACTGAATGGATGCCCGGAACGCGAGCTTGCCGTCGATCGGGGTTGCCGTGAACCCGGGGGTCGAGGTCGGCACGATGAATCCGCGCACACCCTCGTCGGTCATCGCCCACACGATGCACAGGTCGGCAAGTGACGCGAGACCAATCCATCGCTTGGCGCCGTTGATGACCCAGCCGTCGCCGTCACGCGTGGCCGTGGTGTGCATGTTGGCCGGGTCGGAACCGCCGTGCGGTTCGGTGAGCCCGAAGCAGCCAATCTTGTCGCCGGCCGCCATCTGAGGCAGCCACTCCTGCTTCTGCTCTTCCGAGCCGTACTTCGAGATGGCCGCCATGGCGAGCGATCCCTGTACCGACACAAGCGTGCGCCAACCTGAGTCGACCGCCTCGAGTTCGAGGCACACGAGGCCGTAGGCGACCGGGCTCGCGCCCGCGCATCCGTACCCCTTGATGTGCATGCCGAAGAAGCCCTGCTTCGCTAATCCGGGGATCAGTTCTTTGCGAAAGTACTTGGCGTCGAAGTCCGCCTCGGCGGTCGGCGCAATCATCGTCTGCGCGAAGGTGCGGGCCTTCTGCTGCCACTCGCGCTCTTCGTCGGTCAGAAGGGCGTCGACGAGAAAAACGTCATCGGTGCGCGCGATATTCGGAAATTCGGGGGTACTCATTCGTCAGCTGACCTCTCCATGTCAAACCATTCACTTCCAGAATGCTCCCCCAAGCGCGGTGGAGCCAACTCATATCGCGGTGGCGATTCCGACAGCCGGATGGGGCTGCGCACGCTCGTCGACGTGCGCCCGTTCGCGGTCACGGTGACCAGCGGTTCGAGACCGATTCGCTCGGCAAACGCGAGGGCATCGGTCACCGAATTCACCGGGCCCACGGGAATTCCCGCGGTGCGCAGGGTGTCCACCCAGTGGTCCGCGCCGTGTGCGCGCAGCACGTTTTCGATGGTGGCCGTGAGCGACGCACGGTGTGTGACACGGGCCGGGTTTGTCACGAACCGCTCGTCGTCGGCCAGCTCGGGCACGTCGAGGGACTCACACAGCGCGCGAAAATGACGGTCACTGCCGACCGCAATGATGATCGGACGATCGGCCGTGGCATAGAGCTCGTAGGGCGAGATGCTCGGGTGCGCGTTGCCCAAACGTGCGGGCGCGGTGCCCGTTGCGAGGGCGTTACCCGCCTGGTTGACCAAGGCCGCGAGCGCCGTCGACATGAGGTCGACTTCGACGCGTTGTCCGTGGCCGTCGGCGTGGGAATCCCGCGCCCGAAGTGCGAGCAGGATGCCCGCCACCGCGTTTTGACCGCACAGCACGTCGACCAGCGCCACGCCGACCTTCGTCGGCTCACCGTCGGGCTGACCCGTGATGCTCATGAGGCCACTCATGGCCTGCACAAGCAGGTCGTACCCGGCTAAATCGCGCGCGCCCGCGGATGATCCGAAGCCCGTGATTGAGCAGTAGATCACGCCCGGGTTCGCCTCGCGCACGGTTTCGTAGTCGAGCCCGAACTTCTTCATTACTCCCGGGCGAAAGTTCTCGATGACGACGTCCGCAGTGAGGGCCAGTTCGCGCGCGGCGGCAAGACCCTCAGGGCTAGCGAAGTCGCACACAATCGAGCGCTTATTGCGATTGACACTGCCGAAATAGGCGGACTGCCCGTCGGGACCGAGTGGTGGCGCCCACTCGCGTGTTTCGTCACCCACGGGACTTTCAATTTTGATCACGTCGGCGCCGAAATCGGCGAGCATCATCGTGGCAAACGGGCCGGCCAAGACGCGAGAAAAGTCGGCCACGCGCACTCCCGCAAGGGCGGGGTGCGACGAACTGTGGCTCACCCATTCAGTCTAGGCGAGGGCTCGCGGGCGACCACTAGGCAGACGCGCCTCACCTGTCGTATCGTCGCCATATGGCTCACATCGCACTTCGAAACTTCATCAACGGTCGCTACGTCGACTCCAGCGCACCCACCTCGCTCGAGATCACGAACCCGGCAACGGGCGTCGTTTACGCAACCACGCCCATCTCGGTTTCAGCTGACGTCGACGCCGCCTACGCCGCGGCCGCGGACGCATTTAAGGTGTGGGGCGACACAACCCCCGCGCAACGCCAGCTCGCTCTGTTTCGCATCGCCGACGCCATCGAGGCGCGCGGTGCCGAACTCGCCGACATCGAGGTGCGCGACACCGGCAAGCCGAGGTCGGTATTTGTTGCCGAAGAGATTCCGCAGTCGGTCGACCAGATTCGTTTTTTCGCCGGTGCAGCGCGCAACCTCGAAGGCAAGTCGACGGGCGAGTACATGACCGACCACACATCATCGATTCGTCGCGAACCCATTGGTGTCATCGGTCAGGTGACTCCATGGAACTACCCCTTCATGATGGCCGTATGGAAGTTTGCTCCCGCCCTTGCGGCCGGCAACACGATTGTGATCAAGCCGTCCGACTCGACACCCGCGTCGACACTGTGGCTCGCCGAACTGGTCAGCGAGTTTGTGCCCGCCGGCGTCATGAACGTGGTGCTCGGCGATCGCGAAACCGGCCGACTCGTCGTTTCGCACACGACGCCACAGATGGTCGCCATCACGGGTTCGGTCCGCGCCGGAATGCAGGTGGCCGAAGCCGCCGCGAGTGATCTCAAGCGCGTGCACCTCGAACTCGGAGGTAAGGCTCCGGTCATTGTCTTTGACGACGTCGACCTCGAGCGGGCCGTTGAAGGTATCGCCATGGCGGGATACTTCAACGCGGGTCAAGACTGCACCGCGGCCACGCGGGTGCTGGTGCAGGAGGGCATCCACGACAAGTTCGTCGCCGCATTGGTGGCCCATGCAAAGAAGACGGCCACCACGGGGCCGGCTGATGATGCGTTCTTCGGTGCACTGTCGAGCGAGGCACACCTCGACAAGGTGAGTGAGGTCGTGTCGAATTTGCCGGCGCACGCACGCGTCGAACTCGGTGGCAAACGCCACGGCGACGCAGGGTACTTCTTCGAGGCCACCGTGATCACCGGGCTGCGTCAGAATGACGATGCAATTCAGAACGAAATCTTTGGCCCCGTCATCACGGTGCAGCCCTTCACCACGGAGGACGAGGCGATTGCCCTGGCCAACGATGTCGACTTTGGACTGTCGTCGTCGGTGTGGACTACCGATCACGGCACCGCGATGCGCGTGTCAAAACGACTCGATTTTGGTGCGGTGTGGATCAACACGCACATACCGGTCGTCGCCGAAATGCCACACGGCGGGTTCAAGCACTCCGGTTATGGCAAAGATCTCTCGGCCTATGGATTCGAGGACTACACACGCATCAAACACGTGATGTCGTATATCGGTCGCTAATCCGCGGCCGCGGTGAGTATCGTCATAACAACCGCGTCAACGAGTGACGCGTCACGAAGTCGGAGTCACGAGTGGGTCAACTCAGTGGGGTGCAATCGCAAGTTTTTCGCCCGCTCCCCGACATTCTGCGTTCCGACGCGATTGTTGAACGTCTCACCACCGCCATCACCTTGGGGCTGTTGCGTCACGGCGAGCAACTTCCCGTCGAAAACCAGTTGACCGCAATGCTCGGCGTGGCAACGGCCACCGTCCGGGATGCGCTGCAAACCCTTCGTGAGCGGGGAATCATCGAAACGCGCCGCGGTCGAAGCGGTGGCACATTCGTCGTTGCGGCGCCGGCGCCCGAACCCGACGTGCTTCGCGCGCGACTCGTGAACCTGTCGATGGCGGAATTGCGCGACCTCGCCGACGAGCAGACGTCGAACGGCATGGCGGCGGCGCGTCTGGCCGCCGAACGTGCCTTCGCGGCTGACTTCGAGCGACTTTCCGACATCGCCGGTCTCATCGCCCAGGCCGACGGCGCGACGGCGTGCATGCGCGCCGACTTCCGCTTCCACATCGAGTTGACGGTGCTCGCCCAATCGGAGCGACTCATGCAAAACGAAATGCGGTTGCTCAGCGAATCCGTCGAGATTTTGTGGTCCGTGCTCGACTGGCGGGAGGATCGCGCCCGAGCCGCCGAGGAGCATCTCGCAATCGTCGACGGGCTACGCGCCGGCGACGTCAGCGCGGCGCAAACCGCCGTGCGCGACCACATCGCCCACAATACGTACCGACTCGTTCAGCGACGTCTCGACGAGATGTACCCCGCCGGAGCTGCACGATGATGACCGACGATTCGGTGCAGGAGGTCGCCGCGCAGATCACACGGTGGTTTAGCGACCTGTTCGATGACCTCGTTCAACTTGCCGACGAATCGGCCGCCGCGATGGCCACGGCACGCGGTCGGCTCAGCTCGCGCGACCTCAAAGCGATCGAACCGGCCGCCGGGCGTTTTCTCGACAAGCACCCCGAGCATGAGGCCGCCGGAATCATCTTGCGGCCCGGCATCATTGGCGCTCAGGGCGAGATTGAGTGGTGGAATCGCGAGGCAGATGGTCGACTGCGCACGCTTCCGTTCACGCTCACCCCCAACACGGCGGGCTTTTACGACTTTGAAACCCTCGAGTGGTTCAGCAACGTCATCACGACCGGTCGCCCCACCCTCACCGGCCCCTATGTCGACTACGCCGGAATGGACAAATACATCATCACGACGACGGTCCCGCTGCGCGATGGAACCGCGGCGGGCGGACCGGCGGGCGCCGGCGACATCATTGGTGCGGCCGGTTGCGACATTGAGATGCGCGCACTCGAACCAGCGCTCATGCCGCTGCTGCGACGAATTGACGCGGATGCGGCGCTCGTCTCGCAGCACGATCGCATCGTGCTCGGCAACTCGGGGCGCTTCCTCGTGGGCAACCGGGTGACGAGTCCCCCGGCGCAGGCCCACATCGTCGAACTCCCCGTGCACGAACTCGGGTTGCGGCTCATCGCCGCGCCAGCTGAAAACCGCTAACCGCGCCTCCTCAGACCGCGACCCGCGCCGCCGTCTACGAGTGGTGCCGCCGCACAGCCTCAACGAACGCGCTAAAGAGTGCGCGTCGATCTGCCGCCGATCCGTCTTCGTCCTCGGGATGCCACTGTATTCCCACGACCCACGTGGCTGACGGTAATTCGGTTCCTTCCACCACTCCGTCGGCTGCCCGAGCCGTGACAATCAGATCGGGTGCCACGGCGTTGACGGCTTGGTGATGGCCCGAGCGAACGACGAGTGAATCGACTCCGTAAATTTGGTGCACCTTCGAGCCGGGCGTCAGCTCCACGCGTTCATCCTTGAACGTGGGCTCGCCGCGACCCCCGCGATGCAATTCGAACGGCGCAATGTCGGGGATGAGGTCACCGCCGAGGGCGACGTTGAGCAGTTGTGAACCGCGACAGATGCACAGCATGGGTGCATCGCGTGCGATGGTCGAGCGAATGATTGATATTGCGTAGTCATCCGCACGGCGGTCCACCCCATACGCGTTGGGCACGACATCGGTGTGGCCGTAGATGGTGGGGTCGACGTCTCCTCCGCCGAGAAACAGCACGCCGTCGGCATTGTCGACGAGGTGTGCGTCGCTCAAATCGGCCGCGCTCGAATCGAACAGTTCGACGCGCGCGCCGACCGCATTCAGTTCCGCCAAGGCACACGACCGAAAGCGGTCAACCAGCTGCGCGATCTCGGCACTCGTGCCCGGAGTGTCGAGAGAAACCACCACGGCAATGACGGGCGCGTCGGAGGGCACGTCACGATTCGTCAGGGGAAGCACCGCGCTGGACGCGGGAAGAGGAGGCACGAGGTTCAGCTACCCAAGGGGTACGGCAGCTTCGGCATCCACTTCGACCACACCGCTTCGAGCCGACCGTCGGCCCGCAGTGCGTCGAGGGCACCGTTCAGTTCTGCGAGCAACTCGGAGTTACCCTGCTTGACGCCGATTCCCCACGGATTACGGGTCTCGGCCGTGAACGCCACCTTAAAGTCGGGCTCATCCCCCAGCGGAATCGTGACCACGTCGTCATCGACGAACGCATCGACCTCGCCGCTACGCAGCGCCTCGATCATGTCGTGAAAGACGTCCGCAGTGGCACCAAATTCGACAATCTCGGCGCCCTCAATCGATTGCGCCACCTTGATGTTTGCACTGTTCGCAATCGCCGCCACGCGATAGCCAGCCATGTTGTGCGGCCCACTCGCCGGGTCACCCGAACGCACGAGAACGGTCTCGTTGAAGATCGCGTAGGGCTGCGTGAAGTCGACCAGCGCGATGCGTTCGGGAATCATGCCCTGCCCACACCACACCGCGTCGGCTTCACCCGAGCGCACCAGGGGGATCATGTTGTCCCACGCCGTGAAAACCCATTCGACTTCGCGACCCATCTCTGCCGCGACGAGTGCCGCGAGCTCGGGTTCATACCCGTCGCGGGTGATGCCGTCGGGGCTCGCCCCAAACAACGGGAGCGCGGCCGAGTCGATGCAGGCCAGTCGAAGTTTTGTGCTCACGGTACCGTCTCCCAATATTGTGCGAATTCCCACTCGGTGATGACGCCACAATAACGTGCCCACTCGTCGCGCTTGAGTTGAATAAACACGTCGCGCATCTGTTCGGGCAGCGCCTGACGCAGCAATTCGCTCTGCTCGAACACGGAAATGGCATCCCCGAGGGTCATTGGCGTCACGTCAAACGAGGCCACGCGCGCGTTGTCCTGCGTCAGTGGGTCACCGGAGTCGATCTTCTTCTCGAGCCCGTCCGCCATGGCGGCCAACAGGGCCGTGTGCGACAGGTACGGGTTCACGCTCGCGTCGGGTTGGCGATACTCCATGCGCCCAATCGACGAGATGCGAATCATGCCCGCACGAGAGTCGAGCCCCCACGTGGGTGAACTCGGTGCGAACTGTCCCGCATCCCAGAATCGTTTGTACGAGTTGACGGTGCTCGCCATGATGGCGGTGGATGCGCCGGCGTGCGTCAGCATGCCACCCACGGCCCAGCGTCCGACCTCGGAGAGGTGAATGTTCTTGTTGTCCGGCTCGACGCACGCGTTCTCGCCGTCCTTCCAGAGCGACAGGTTGTGGTGGCAGCCGTTGCCCATCAGTCCGTTGAACGGTTTCGGCATGAACGATGCTGTGATGCCCAACTCACGGGCAACCTGCTTGCACAACTGACGGTAGGTCACCAGGCGATCGGCGGTGAGCTCGACGCGGTCAAACATCCAGTTGAGTTCCAACTGCCCGTCATCTTCGTAATCGCCTTCGACCATGTTGAGTCCGAACGCCGTGGCGTAGCGCACAACGCGCTTGAAGATTTCGCGCGAACGTTCGAGATTCTCCACCTGATACGCGGGGCTCGCGCCGTCTTTCTTGATCACTTCGAGGCCGGGGCCCGACCATGTCATCTCGGGCTCCGTGCCACTGCGCACCTCATATCCCGTGCGCGCCGTGAACTCGGCGTGAGCGCGCATGAGAAGGCCGCGCGAATCCGTTTGCAACGGGCGTCCACCCACTTCGGGAAAGTGCGGTGGTTCGTAGGCCCGACAGAACATGCGCGCCACTGAGGTGTCCCACGGCAAGACAACGAACGTTTCGGGGTCGGGCAGGGCAATCATCTCGCGCGCCCCCACACCGCCACCAATCAGTTCGCCCTCGCGATTTGACTGCAAGTCCGCGACGGCCGTGCGGTGCAACGCGATGCCTTTTTCGAGGTTGCGTCGAATGTGCTTCGCCGGCACCATCTTGGCGACGACCTTCGACCCAATCGTGGGCAACATGTAATAAATAAACTCGACGCCCGCGGCGTCAATCTGCTTTTCGAGGTCGGCGACGATTTCCGGGCGCATATTCGAAGCTTGGTGACGTGCAAAGGCGTCATTGTCCTCGAGTGAGCTGATGAGTGAATCCTGAGCCATGTGTTGGCACTCCCTTGTGCGGTAGGTGGCTGAATAGGTGTGGTCGACGTGATTGCCGAGTGGATACGCGTCGCTAGTCAGCGATTCGAATGGCTTGCGCGGGGCACACGTCCGACGCCTCTTCGACTTCATCCCGAAGGGACTCGTCGACGTTTTCCTCGTATTGCAATATGCCATTGTCGTCGAGCCGAAAAACGGTCGGCGCGGAGAAGGTGCATTGACCGTGGTTGTCACACTTGGTGCGGTCGACGATGACTTTCATGGTTGTTCCCTTTCGATCAGGTAAAGCGTTAGCGAGCGTCAAAGGCGAGTGGCAGAAGCACCGGACCGGTGTTGCCCGAGTCGGGCATCCACTCATCAACACCGTTGATGCGCAGGTTGGTCATCTTCTTGGAAAGTGCGCGCAGCGCAATCGACATGTCAGCGCGCGCAACGAAGTGACCCAGACAGTGGTGCATGCCACCGCCGAATCCGTAGTGACCGACGCGCTCGGCCGTAATGTCGATTTCGGGGTTGGGGTAAGCCTGAGGGTCGGTACCACTGACCTGCGTGAAAAAGTGCACGGTCGTTCCGGCGTCAATGTGCAGGTCTTCGTAGTCGAAGTCGACCACGGTCTCCCGCGTCACCCAGGTCGTGGTGGGGTTCGTGCGCATGACCTCTTCGACCGCGGCCGGAGCCAATTCGGGATGCGCGGCGAGCAGCTCCCACTGTTCCGGGTGCTGCATGAACGACATTACCCCGAGCCCAAGTTGGTTCCGCGTGGTGTCCATGCCGCCAAAGATCAACAGGCAGAGGGCATTACGCAACTCGTCGTCGGAGAGCGAGTCACCGTTGCGGTTTGCGTCGACGAGTCGCGAGACGAGATCCGGGCCGGGGTTGGCCTGGCGATCCCGAATCAGGTCTTCGGCGTAGCCGTACAGTTCGGCGAGCGCGTCTTCAACGGCCGGCAGATCCTGCTCGAGCGTGATTCCCAGCGCGAGTCCGATGGTTGATGCCAGTCGCGCAATTGTCGGCCACTCGGATTCGGGGATGCCGAGCAAGATACACAACACACGCGTGGCGTACGGCTGAGCAAACTCGTTCACAAACTCGACCTGCCCCGACGGCAGAAATGAGTCAATGAGTTCGTCGGCCAGTTCTTCGAAGCGCGGCAGATAGGGCTCGAGATGTTTGAGTGAGAAAGCCGGATTCAGGAGTCGGCGAATGCGATGGTGGTCTTCTCCCTCGAGTACGAGAAGGCACTTGGTCCACCAGTCGTAGAAGAGCCCCGAGTGAACGCCGTTGTGCTCGGGCCACTTCGCACTGCCCTGACGCAGACGCGGGTCTTTGAGCAGCTTCGACACGTACTCGTGACGCAAAATCGCGTAGCCATAATTTGTCTTGGCCACCCAGCTGCGAGCCCGGGCGTCGCGCACGGCTTGTGAATGCATCGCGAAAGACGGGTCAGCGATGTCGAGGTACGGAATGTCGAGTTCTGTCGTCATTGTCTAGTGAACCCCATCGTTCGAGACGCAATGTGGCCTGAGCCGGTCACACTTTGGATAGTACAGATTTTGCCTAAAACATTCAATACTGAAGTTTTTAGACATCGCTCGTCACGCTACCCGCTCGCGACACGGATTTCGTCGAGATAAACAAATCCTCTACCGATGATGGTTAAAAAAGCACTATCGTGACAATCGCACAGTGAGGTGCACTGAGTTCTCAGTCAACGTCGATAGCAAAATTCGTTGCACCTCATTTCCCGTAATGAAAGGTCAACATGGCTAGCACGAACGAATCGGACGCCGCGCACCTCAGTGCGCTGGGGTACGAAAGCAAATACCACCGATCAATGTCGGTGTGGAGCACACTCGCTCTCGGATTCACTTACCTCTCGCCCCTCGTTGCGATCTACGCGCTCTTTGGTCTGGGTCTCGCGACCGCCGGTCCGAGCGCAATTTGGTGGATCGTCATCGTCGGCGCGGGACAGTTGCTCGTCGCTCTCGTGATGGGTGAAGTTGTGTCACAGTTCCCCATCGCCGGTGGAATTTACCCGTGGATGCGCCGCCTCGCCGGCAAGCGTCGTGCGTGGATCACCGCGTGGGTCTACGTGTGGGCCATGCTCGTGACCATCACGTCGGTGGCCGAGTTCGGTGCTCCGTTCCTCGCACAGGTGTTTGGCATTGGTGAGCTGACGCCCGAGATCAACCTCGCGCTGACTCTCGGACTCTTGATCCTCGCCCTGCTGCTCAATCTCGGCGGCACGAAGGCGCTCTCCCGCATTGCCCGGATTGGTCTCGCGGCTGAGCTCATCGGTGTCGTCGGAATGGGTCTGTTCTTGCTCATCTTCCACCGCCACAACGACTTCAGCGTCTTCTTTGAGGTCTTCCAGGGCAGCGTCGTTGACTGGGCTCCGATCTTCCTCGGTGCCGCGTTGGTCGGTCTGTTCATGTTCTACGGCTTCGAGGCATGTGGTGACGTTGCCGAAGAGGTGACCGACGCGGCGCGCCAGGTTCCCAAGGCCATGTACCTCACCATCTTCATCGGTGGCGTTTCGGCGCTCTTCTCCTTCTCTGGTTACGTGCTCGCAGCTCCCGACCTCGCCGCCTTGGCGGAGGACCCCGCACCGATTCCGACCGTCTTGACGGCCGCTATCGGCGAGGGTGGAATGCGCATCTTCCTGATCATCGCGGTGATGGCGTTCATCTCGTGCGTGCTCTCGCTGCAGGCGGCGGCCAGCCGTTTGCTGCACTCGTTCGCACGTGATGAGATGCTGCCCGCGAGCAAGTGGCTCTCGAAGATCTCAGACCGCAACAAGGTTCCGGCGAACGCGCTCCTCGTTGCCAGCATCATCCCGATGATCCTGGCGGTGTTGATCTACTTCAACCCGGATTGGCTCGTTCCGATCACGGACTTCGCCGTCGCTGCCATCTACATCGCTTTCCAGGCCGTCGTTCTGTCTGCCCTGATCATGCGTTTCCGTGGATGGAAGCCCGCCGGACCGTGGAACCTGGGTGGCTGGGGCATTGTCGTGAACATTGCCGCTCTCGCCTACGGTCTGTGGGCCCTCTGGCAGCTCATTGTGCCGGACATGCTCGCACAATGGGGCGTCGGCATCGTGATTATTGTCGGCTTGGTGTACCTGTTCATCGCTCGACCGGGACGCAATTCCACGGTTCCGTACGGTGACGCCATCGAGGTCGCCAACAAGATGCGCGCCAGCGCTAAGTAACGCGCCTCGTCAGAGCAACACTAAAAAGCCCCGGTCGATTCGTCGGCCGGGGCTATTGCTCGCCGACTATGAAATCTGGTGCGACCTCGTCGCATTCACCGACCAGATAGCACGCTGCGTGCGGTCGACGTCACGTCGATGCTCAGTCCCTCCGGCATCAAAAAGGACACGACCGGCGGGTGCCACACGGTCGACAAGGTTACGCGTGCGGATCGTCCATCGGGAGTGCGGGCGGAATCAACCTTCACGTTCGACAGGTCAGGTGGCGTCGACGTGTCGACGAACGCGCGAACCGCCGCGCGAACTCGCGCGTTCGTCAGCTGTGGCGCCGCGTGTCCGTTGATGACCGTTACCCGATTGAGGTCGAAACTCTCGGCCCCGACAAGCGCTGCCGCATCGGCCAGACTGAAGAGTCGCTTTCGCTCCAGGTAGAGACTCGTTGCCGCTGACACGGCAATGACGAGGGCGGCGCAGAGAACTCCGGCAAAAATGACGAGCACCAGGCTCGAACCTTCCTCCTTGCGCGTCATGCGTGAAACCGAGACACGACTTCGGTGGAGCTTGCCGAAACGGGAATGTGTGCGAATCGGCGCAGACCGAAGAGGTCGGGAATGAAGGGCAACGGGATGCGCGTCGACACCGTCACGGTCACGCTCGATCCGGCGCGCAGACAGTCCGCAGGTACGGGCGTGCAACGCACCCGAGTCGACACGGGCTGCTCGAGGTGCGCATCCGCCGCGGCAAATTCCACTGCGGTCGTCGCTCGAGCAAACGCGCGCTCCTCTCCTGACGCCTGCACGAAGACGCGCACGGCGTGTCGACTGCCGCCTTCGAGGGCGAGCGCGGCGTTTTGCACGGTCGAGAGCGCAATCACGAGATACATCAGGGGAACAAGCAACAACAGTCCCGCCGCGATGAATTCGATTGATGCGGAGCCACGTTCATCCCACGACTTCACGCGCGGCATGCCCCTTCACCTCCAACGGAATCGCCTGGCCCCACACCCCGATGGCGGGCAACCGCGTGCGCACGATGACCTCGACGGCCGGCTGTCCGCGCCAGTTCACATACCGCGCACGAACGTGCTGAGAGAATCGCGAACCGACACTGACGTCGATGAGGTCGGCCGTGCGGGCGACTCCGTCGGACAAACTCGAGTCCGCCAGGGCCGCCCAGCGCGCACCCTCGGCAGCGGCATCCGCCACCGTGTTCTTCACGTGGAGAACGAGAGCGACCTGCATCACGCCGAGTGTGAGCAAGACCAACAGGATGCTCACGAGCGTGAATTCGACCGTCGAGGATCCGCGCTCGTCGGCAAACTTCACGCTAGAAGCTCACCACGCGAGTGATGGCGGTGTTGAAGAGCTGCCCCAGCGCCGGTGCCGCTACGGCCCACAGCGCAACGACGATGCCCGCGGTCATCAGCGTAATGAGCACCCAGCCGGGTACGTCGCCCTGTTCGCTCGAGAGGAATTTTTTGAGGTGATTCATGAGGTGGCCTTCCTGCCAGTGGAGTTGATGACTCGAGCCTCGCAATCACCAATGCACGACGCGGTGAGATATCCACAGGATGCGCTACCGCACCCGGGCGCGCAAAAGGGCCGCAGACACGAAGTCTGCGGCCCTTCGGTTTACCCACGCTCACGCGCGGAGAAACCAGTTTGCTGAAATTAGCTGTTCTTGGCAGCGCGCACAGCGACGATGCCGAAGACAACCTTGTTGATAAGGTCAGCAACGATGTAGATGATGGCAGCGATGAGGCCGGCCGTCATGATCGTCTTGTCATCGGCAGCGCCGATCGACATGAACTGCTGAATCGCGGTACCCAGAGGGTAGATCGACCAACCGATGATGACGAACCACTTCATCGTGTTGACGGCCTTTGCGGCGTATCCGTCGCCAGCGGCCTTAAGTCCGAAGACCTCGACGATGATCCAGATCCAGGCGATGACCGAGATGATGAACCAGATGTAGGTCTGGACCTGTCCGGGCGAGGAGATTTCGCCGAGGAAGCCGGTGACAATCATGATGACGTCGGCAACCATCAGACGGGCGATGAGGCCCTTCTTGACCGAACCAGCGAGGGCGGCAACAACGCCGAACTCGAGCAGCAGCAACGGGGTCGTGATGATCCAGTCGATGTAGCGCAGCGGCATGGTCTGGTCGACTCCGCCACCAATTGCAAGGTTCATCATCATGAAGTACATGATCGTCGCGACGAACGTGATGATCGACGCGTAGATTGCGACGCTGCGGTGTGCAGCCTTCAGTTCAGACTTTTCCTGCAAAAAGTAAAGGGTTCCAGCGGCCATGCCGACAAAACCCAAAATGAACATAGCGGTCGTTGCAATTGCAAGCATCGAATCGCCTTGTGTAAGTGAAGCCATCTTCCTTGATACCTTTCCACATGCAGCCTTCACAATTTGTGTTGGCTAGGGTCAGGCTACGCCCTGCGCGGGCATTTTTCTACGATTTGTTACGCCAGGGACTTGTCAAAAGCCTTAGAGACCTGCCTGAATCGCGATGATTCCGGGGAAAACGGCAAATGCGATGGTAATTGGCAAGATCAGGAAAACGAGTGGAATGAGCATGAGCACCTCGTTTTTTCCCGCTGATTCGATGAGTCGCTGCTTTGACTCTTCCCGCACGTCGCCCACCTGAGCATTCAATGCGTCGACAAGCGGAGCACCGCGCTCGAGCGTTGCCGTGATGTGTTCCATGGCGCGCGACAGTGCAGGCACGTCGGCCCGAGTCGCGCTCGAGGTGAGTGCGACGGCAACGGGCGTGCCGAGGTTGATGTGCGCCAGCGCATCCCGAATGACGTCAGTGAACGGCCCCGAACCGAGTCGAGCCACGCGAGCCAGGGCCGAGACGAGGTCTTCGCCTGCGGCGAGACACAGTCCGAGAAACTCCAGCGCGAGCGCCATTTCCGCTTCGAGATCTCTCGCCCGAGCGCGAGCCGCGCGTCGCAGCAACCACAGCGGCAACCACCATCCGCCCACAGCACCAAGAAGCGAGGTCGCGACAACGGGTGCAAACGACGTAACCGACAATCCATAAGCAGATCCCGCGACGAGACCCCCAATGCCTCCCACTAGTAACCACAACAGTCGGCGGCTGGTCCATTCGGATGCGGATTCCGCGCGACCGGCACGATAGAGGAGGTCATCGAGAGGCGAACCATCGATCGTGCGCATCGCGAGAGCTCGACTAACTCGTGCGGCGCGCGCACGCACTCCGCGTCGATGCCGAACCGCCCCCGCGCTCGTGACGGCGAGCGCGTGAGCATCCGTTGACACATCGGATACATAGGGCGCAATGCGTCGACCGCCGAGATTTGATCGTCGGACCAGCGTCGCATTGCCAATGAGTATCAGACCGACTCCGCAGGGTGCGCCTATCACAATGGCAAGAATGAGATCGGTCACGCGAACCACCTTCTTTCGGGATGCAATCGACCGATTCGAATCATGAGTTGATAGGCAGCGATTGACAGGGACAAACCGCCAAATACCAGCGTTGCACCGGCGGCGCTTCCGTACGCCGTGGCCGCCTCGGGGCGCATCGACAACAAGACGATGACAACCCAGGGTGCGGCGGCGCCAATCCCCGCCGCGACGCGAATCCAACTTTGCCGCGCGTCAATCTCGCGCCGCAGTGCCAGCTCCTGACGCAGGGAGCGCGAGAGCTCGCGCAACACCGCCGTCAACCGAGTACCACCCACATCGCGTGTGACGCACAGCGCTTCGACGATGCGGTCCCCCGCGGGGTCCGCCCACTCGGCCTTGAGCGCTCGCAAGCACTCCGTCACGTTGCCGGACACCGCGGTGCGCTGCGCGAACGCCTCCGCCGCGCGGCCGATTGACGTTGGAGCTGATTCCGCGAGGGCCGAGACAGCCTCGACGATTCCCTTTCCGGCGCGTAGATGAGAAATGAGCGTGTCCGCCACGTCCGGCCAGAGCCCGGCTCGCATCCTTTCGCGGCGTCGTCGCCGACCCAGGAGAAAGACCGCGGGAGCACCGGCGCCTATCAACCCCGCGCACACGGCGAGAATGACCACGGGCGAAAGAAGGAAGACAACGCCAAACGCGACCAGGCTCACCACGAGTGACAAGCCGACAAAAGCGCCCGAGGCAACCTGAACGAAACCCGCCGCGTCGAGCAAGCGTCGAAGTCTCCCGGGTGACTGTGTTTCCCCGACCGTTGAGTCAATCTGACTCGGTTCTTCACCGCGCGACGAATCTCGTGAGTGCCTCGACCACACGAAAGGTGAGACGAACAAGAACGCTCCCGTGGCAATTCCCACCGCCACGATGGCCGCCGCGAGACTCATGTGGCGTCACCAAAATCAGCGCGCAGAACGCTCGTTGGATCAACACCTGCCCGCTCAAAACGATCGAGGCGGGTGGGCAACAATCCCCTCCATGTCAGGCGACCGTCCACACGTTGAAACAGAGTTTCGCTTTCCACGAGATTCTGTGCCACGCGCCCCGTGGGTGCGGCAATTTCTCGCACATGCCGTGCACCCGACGCGTCGAGTTCGCAATGAATAACGAGGTCGATACAACCGGCCACCGTGGGCACAACAAACGAGGAATCGATGTTTCGCCCCGCAAGCAACGGCAACGTGCAAAGTTTCGCCAACGCATCTGACGCGCTGTTCGCGTGAATCGAACACGCCCCGGGCAGACCGCTATTGAGCGCGATGAGCAGGTCGAGACTTTCGGCCTCTCGAACTTCACCCACGACCAAGCGATCTGGGCGCATCCGTAATGCCTCTTTAATGAGTCGGCGCAGACCAATCTCACCGGTCCCTTCGAGGTTGGCTTGCCGACACTGCATCGACACGATGTCGGTTGCTCGAACATCCAGTTCAAATGTCTCCTCGACCGTGACGATGCGATCGAGGTCGCGCGCGCACGAGAGCACGGCGTTGAGCATGGTGGTTTTGCCCGCCTGGGTGGCGCCCGACACGAGGATGTTGGCCCCCGCTCGAACGCACATTCCGATGAAATCGGCGGCCTGGCTCGTCAGGGATTTCCGCTCGACCAGATGCGACATCGAAACGATGCTGCGCGAGAACTTCCGAATGTTGACCGACCAGTGGGCTCGCGTGATGTCAGGGATTGCCACGTGGAGGCGCGACCCATCTGGGAGCGACGCGTCAACGAAAGGTGTGGAAAGGTCAACTCGACGGCCGGTCGAACGGAGCATGCGCTCGACAAGTTCTCGAACCTGAAGCGCCTCGAGGGTAATTCCGGCGGGCTGCGAAAGCCCCGAGCGCGCCACGAAGACGTGATCGGGCGAGTTGATCCAGATTTCCTCCACGCTCGGATCATCCAGCAAAGGTTGCAGCGGGCCGAAGCCGGCGATTTCGGCACGAGCCCGGCGGAGCAGCGATTCGTGTTCGCGTTGCGACACCTCTCCCGTGTCGAGCCGGCGACCGAGTTCGTGCGCGATTGCGCCGTCAACGAGGTCATTTTCGGCAGTCACGAGCTCTCGCTGCTTACTCGGCAGGTCGCTCGAGAGACGTTCGCGAACCGACTCCACGATGGAGCGAAGTGTCAGGGACTCGGTGTCGTTCTGGGACGAGGTTGTGGTTTGTCTTGGCACGCACGAATTCTTGTCATGCGCAGGATGTAGAGCAGTTAGTTATCCCCACCCTGCCGCGCAAGGCGCGACGTGACGCGGGCACCCCAGCGCTGAAGGGGTCGTTCCCACACCCAGCGCATCACAACTGTCAGGGCGATGCAGGCGACGGTGACCGCGACGCCTTCGCTGAGAAAGAAGACGACCCACTTGCTCGCAGGAAGTCGTCCCTGTGGGGTGCCGAACACGGTGTTGATGAATTGGATGAGCGGCACATGGAACACGTAGACACCAAACGACATCGCCCCGGCAAACTCGAGGAACCGACCCCATCGTTTTTTGGGGTCGACGGTGAACTGCGTCACTTGCAGAATCAGGAAAGCAAAAATGGGCGCCGCAAAGTAGGTGATCGCGTATCGATACGAGTCCCAATGCCAGTCCTTTTCGATGAAATAAAACGACGCGACAGCGGCGACGGCAATGACGAGGAGCCACCAGTTTCGATAGCGAGACAGCCGGTCGAAGTACAGACGCAGGAGAAGCCCGAAACCGAATCCGATCAGTGCGCGCCCCAGAGCTTCCGCTCCGCGGATGGGTCCCGAACCGTCAATAAAACTCGTGTCGCTGGTCAGTCCGAACCACAACAGCACGTAGCCGACCGCGATGATGTCGATAATTCCAAGCCCCCACTTCACGCGCGTTGCGGGGGTATAGATGAGGTTGGCAAACCACTCGGCCGACAGGCTCCACAGCGGAACGTTGATGTCCATCGCCGGTGACACGAAAATCTGCAGGAGCAAGAGCGCCGCGATAACGATCCCGACTTGGTGAATCGGCGCCTGCCCAGCCAGTCCGCCGTATGGAACGTCGAAACTGCCCCGGTCGAGCAGGACCTGTCGCTCGATGCCCAGCAGAATCAAGGCCAACGCGATGGACGCGATGACGAGTGGCCAAAAGCGAAAAACGCGTTTCAACACAAATACGCCGGATGCGCGCGCGGCACCACTGCGCTGACGCGGCATGCTCGGCAACAATACGAACCCGCTGAGCACGAAAAAGAAATCCACGCACAAATAAAGAGCATCGAGTTGCTTGTAGTCACTCGTGGCAAACACGACGACGTGAAACGAGAGCACACCCAACGCGGCGAGTCCGCGAAGACCGTCGAGCGCAACAAAGCGGCCACCATTTGTCATCGCATCAGAATAGGCGCGAATGGTCTCGGTGGCACAGCGATTTAGGATGGGATTCACGCGGGAGTGGTGAAATTGGCAGACACGCAGGATTTAGGTTCCTGTGCTTTCGAGCGTGAGGGTTCAAGTCCCTCCTTCCGCACATGATCAACGCAACATATCCCCTGCACACCGCCGCCTTCGACGGACAGCTCTCCGACTGGTTCACTTCGCTCGGTCCGGTCTTTGGTGGCGCCGCCGTGGCAATCTTCTACCTCGCCGTGTGGGGTCTCGTCTTCGCCGGCACCGGACTTTTCGTGGGCGCGTTCATTCCGTTTATTACCGGCGACTCGTTGCTCTTTGCGGCCGGGCTCGTTACAGCCGCCAGTCCGAGCCTAGAAATCTGGATACTCGCTCTCGGCGTCGGAATCGCGGCGTTCATCGGCGACCAGGTGGGCTTCATTCTCGGTCGCCATCTCGGGCGTCCCTATCTCGACCGTAAGAGCGGCCCGCGCATGCGCCGCATCATCGACCGCACCGACCGTTTCTATCGCTCGTATGGCTGGTGGGCCGTCGTCATAGCGCGCTTCATCCCGTGGGCGCGGGTGTTCGTTCCCTGGGTTGCCGGTATCGGTCGCATGAACTATCTCAAGTTTCTGACGAGTAACCTCGTGGGTGCACTCGCGTGGGGCGTGGGGCTCACACTCACGGGGTATTTCGCCGCGAGCATCCCGGCCGTTAAGTCTGCCGCCTACGTGATTGCGGGTGCCTTCATTTTGATGTCGATTGTGTTTGGCATCATCACCTGGCGACGCGACCGGGCCGAGGCTCGAGGCAACCGCTCAGGCACGCAAACGGGCACAGAGTAGCCTTATGGGCATGCACACCGCGCTGATTCCTTTCTTGGATCCCAACAACCTGATCGACGGCTTCGGCGCGTATGCGCTTCTCGGTGTGTGTCTCGTCGTCTTTGCGGAAACGGGCCTGCTCGTGGGTTTCATCCTTCCCGGTGACACCCTGCTCATTGCGACGGGAGTGCTTGCCGTGTCCGCGACGGGTCCGAACGTTTTTGGTGTCGACATCTGGTGGATATGCCTCTCGATTGCCGGTGCCGCGTTCCTCGGCGGAGAAGTCGGCTACCTGATTGGGCACCACTTCGGCCCGCGGATTTTTGAACGCAAAGACAGCGGCATGTTTAGTCGCAAAAATGTGGAGCGCACCAACGCCTTTTTCGTCAAATACGGCGGACTTGCCGTCATCTTTGCGCGGTGGGTACCTGTGGTGCGCACGTTCGCCCCGATCGCTGCCGGCGTGGGCCGCATGCCGTGGCGTAAATACACGGCGTACAACCTGATCGGAGCCCTTGTCTGGGGCGCGGGACTCACCTACGTCGGCTTTCTCGTCGGACACATTCCACCGGTTGCCGAGTTCGTGAAGAACTACATCGACCTCGTGTTGCTCGCTGTGATCTTGATCGTGCTCATCCCGAGTGTGTTCCACTACGTGCAGACTCTCCGCGCCGCCCGCCGGGAGCGTCACCAGCACGCATCCGGTGTTCCCGCACCGGTTGAGGCCGACTCGCTGGTGCTGGACCAAAGTGACTTTGTGCAAAACCCGCAGGGCAAGCACGCTGACGATAAGTCGTGAGCGGCCCCACCCCGGACGTTCGCCGTTATTCGGCGTTCACCGACAATCCCGAAGGTGGAAACCCGGCCGGCGTCGTACTCGACGCGTCGGGATTGAGCGACGAAACGATGCAACGCATCGCGACCGACGTGGGTTACTCAGAGACCGCATTCCTGACCCCGCTCGCCGACAAAGTCGACGAATTTGCCGTGCGCTATTTCACGCCGGTGGCCGAGGTGGATTTCTGCGGACATGCAACGATCGCATCGGGAGTCGCACTGGCTGAGGCAGCGGCCGCGGATGGCGAGCGCGAGGAATCCGACGATTTTGGCGACGCAACGGCACGCACCTATGGTTTTCACACCAATGCGGGGCT
>CANGKD010000011.1 GCA_947454495.1 Actinomycetota bacterium | reverse complement strand
GGAACGCACGTGTTCCGCACCCAGGCGAAGAGGTTGCCCTTTAGGACGGATCCATTGGGGGTTGCACCTCGATCAACGGGGCGTAGCGCTGCGGATGCCGGAGTCCGGCGACAAACTTGTCGCCGAGGTCGGTGCGCCGGCCATCGCCGTGCAGTCGACCCGGCCATGCGTGCGCCTGGTGGAATGCGGAGGCCGCGTAGATCATGACGGTGCCGAGCGACCGGCGCCGGGAATCCTGACGCACAAAAACTTGGTGAATCAGACCGTCACGCGGGTACCACCGGATGGCCGCAAGTTGAGAATCGTTCGGAACTCCGAGCAAGGGAAACCGGTTCGCGCCCACCACGGTGCCCGCGGGCACGGCCAGATCCGGGCGGAGGGCATCCACGGAATAGGCAACGAGGTTGGCGGCCACGGGCGATGCCTGCGGTTCGGGAACATACACGAACCAGACGTCCGGGGCGTCCGGAATGGCGTTGGGGTCGATTGTGATGGTCAACAGTCCCGCGTCAGTCGCGGATGCGCGCCAGACCTCATTGGCCATCGAGGGTTCGTCGTTCGCGTCGACGACCACTCCGTCGGGATGCAAGTCGTTCAAGTGCGACGAAACTTCGAACGTCTTCTCGCCAATGGCTGGTCCTCGCCGGTACCAGAGTGTTCCTATGTGCGGCGACCTCATGGCCATAGAATAGGGCGTCGCGCGGGATACGTGCGTATCGAAGGAGATTCGCATGAAGAAGACCGTTGCCGCAGGTTCTGCGCTCGCCGTTGGCGTTCTCGGAGTCGTCGCACCGCTGTCGGCCACGTCGGCCCAGGCGGTAGATGCCCAGACCTGTGATTTCTTTAGCGACGTCTCTTGGTCGGCCGATGTCGACAACTGGTACGAGTCGTGTGTTCCTCAGTATGGTCTTGGAAAAGTTGAGTTCACGATTTCGTCCGACACAGATTTTCCTGCCGATTTCAAAGATCTCACCGACCCGAGCGTCACGGTCACGTCCACGGCAGACCTGGACTCAATTAACTCGTTCTTCGCCTCCTCACCGCCATTGACTTCGCCGTTCAGCTCACTTACTCGAATCGATGACGGGAGCGATCCGAAGGTTCAGCGTTATCGCGCATCCGATTTAGAAAATGACGAGGGTGCGGTGTTCCGCATTGCCTCGGTCTCCGAGATCACCCCGGGGAACCTTCCGCAGGAGTGTGGCCCCTTCACGTATGACCGGGCATTTGAAGTGACGTTGCAACCGCTCGATGTGACGTTTACTCAAACCGTCAACGGTGAAAAGTGGGAATACCACGTCGTCATTACCCCTAACCCGCTGTTCGTTGGTGGCACATTGGCATCGGGTAACACCGGATGGGACGGTGGCCTACCGCTTTGCGCGGTTCAAGGCTCATTCGTCTCTGGTGGATTAACGGCGGGCGATTCGGGATGGACGACGGCGTCGTATGACACCTTCTGGGTGAATCCCTACCCGTCAGCGACCGGTGATTACTTCGTGGGTGACTTCCCTCGGGTCGTGACTCTGCCGTCGACCGGCGTCGACATCACGACGCCGTTGGCGGTGGCCGGAGGTCTTCTCCTGGCCGGTCTCACGGTCGTCGCGGTGCGTCGCCGTCGCGCCTAGCTCGCTGGTAGTTTGAGCCGGTGAACACCGCCTCCTTGTCGCATGACCCGCTGTGGCCGCGGGCCGGATCGTGGCCCGCAGCAGATGAGGTCACAGGCCCCGTCGCGCTCGCGCTCGTCGGAATTCCCGCACATCTGACGTCGCTTTCTCCGACAAACGCACACCTGACGCCGGCTGCGATTAGGGATGCGCTGCGCCGGTACAGCCCCGCTCTCGCGCCGGACGACCGCACGCACGGTGTTGTCGACCTCGAGCACCTCGTGTGTGTCGACTTCGGCGACGTTGTTGACCCCGACTCACTCGAAGGAGAGCAGCGCACGGTCGCGCTCGTGAGCGAGGCTGTTGCGCGCGCATCCGTCACGGTTGCTCTGGGCGGCGACAACTCGATCACCGTCGCCACGGCGCTGGGCGCATGGGGCGACGGACTTTCGACGGCCGGACTCATCACGCTCGACGCCCACTACGACCTGCGCGACGGAGTGTCAAACGGCTCACCCGTCCGTCGACTCATCGAGGCGGGTCTCGACCCATCGCGGATCGTTCAAATTGGCATTCAAGACTTTGCCAACTCCTCGAGCTACGCGGCGCGCGCCCGTGACTTGGGCATCACGGTGATTCACCGCGACGAATGTGGTCGTCGGCCCATGACCGACATCCTGGCCGAGGCACTCGAAATTGCCGGGAGTGCGGATGGGCGCATTCACGTTGACCTCGATGTCGACGTGTGTGATCGGGCGGTCGCTCCGGCGTGTCCGGCCAGCGTGCCGGGCGGGCTCAGCGCCTATGACCTACGTAGGGTGGCACGTCTCGCGGCGGCCGACCCGCGTGTCGTGTCACTCGACATCGCGGAGATTGACGCGTCTGCCGATTCACCTGACGGCAGAACGATTCGCCTCGCGGCACTGTGCGTGCTGGAGGCTCTGGGAGGAGTTGCATCTCGATGACCACACGAACACGGCGCGCCTACCCCTGGGTCCACCCGATGGCACTCGTGTCGTCGCTCGGCGGAATTCTGATTTTTGGATCGATCACGGTCACCGCCGAGCTGATCACACCGGGCTACGACGTTGTGCGCCAGACCATCAGTGAATTGGCCGCGGGGGATGCGCCGACGCGACTGATGGTGACCATCGCGTTTGTGCTGACCGGCGTGTGTCACATGCTCACGGCCGTCTTCACTCCCGCTCTCGCTGTGCCCGGTCGTGTGGCTCTCTTCTCTGCCGGCGTGTTCTCGCAGTTCGTCGCGGCGTTCCCACTGCCGACGGTCGCGTCGACCTCGACCGAACATCGCGTGTCGGCGATGTGTTTCTTCGTCATCATGGCCATATGGCCGGCCCTGAGCATGCGGGCCGACCCCGCCTTTCCGTGGTTGATTCGACCATGGGGCGCCATCGCATCCACCGTGTTTATCGCCGTGTTTTGTTTCATCTTTCTGGGCGTATGGGCGAGCGCGGCTCAACCGGCCGTAGGACTCTGGGAGCGCGTGGCAAATGACATCGAAGGTGTCTGGCCTGCCGTGGTCGTGCTCACGTTGTGGTTTGCCCAACGCAAAAAGAACACGACGATCGCCAGCTGATGGCGCAGCACTCTAAGGTGTAACCATGTCTTCTGCATCCGCGCTCAAGAGCGCCGTCGCTGCGGGTTCGGCCGTTCTCGTTGGCGCAGCGTCGAGCTTGGCAGGTGTTGCCCCGGCGAGTGCCGCAACGACCGGCCCGGTTGGCGTTCCCGCGTGTTCCAACCTGGCGTCGATGGTCAACGGCGTGTCGGACCTCACCACGCTGATGGATTTTTCGCAGCAGTACGTCCTGCCGTGTGTGCCGCAGTTCGGTCTCGGAAAAATCGAATTCACCATCGATAGCGATCACGACTTGCCGCAGGGGTTTGCGCTCGAAGAGTCGTTGGCCACGGCCGTCACCGACGATTTCGACATCTATGACGTCGTTGACTATGTCGGCGTCAACTCGGGTGAAGTTTCGGTGCAATCACCGAGTGCGTTCCAATCCATTTATCGCGTCGACGATAGAAGCGATCCGACGTCGGCCACCTACCAAGCGTTGCTGATTTTGCCGTTGGAATCGGTCGACGTTGTCCCACTGGCCGATTTGCCTGCCGCGTGCACCGGCACGTACACGCACGCGTACCGGATCAGCGCCGCCTCGCGAACGACCACACTGTCAGGTCAGACCGGGCTGACCGCGTGGTCTATTCCCATCACGGTGACTCCCACCCCCATTCAATTTGCGGTCAACATGAGTGCGGATGGCACGACAACAAACGGTGACTCGTGCATTTCGATTCTCGACCAGACGCAGCCGATTACGGGTGTCACGGATCCGTTGATTTACAAGGCGGGCACGATGTTGCTGCTTGGTCTGGGGGTCTTTGCCGCATCGGGTCTCACGGGCAATCTTCCGTTTACCCTCGACGTCGCGTCCACGCCCGTCATGACAGATCTCACGTTGACCGAGACGCCTGCCCTTCCCAATACGGGTGTTGACGGGGTGGCAGTCACGACTTCGACGCTGGGTGCGCTCGGGCTGGTGATGCTGGGCGGTTACCTGATTACGCTGCGACGACGCCGTTCTTCCACACGCGACGCGTGAGCGGAACGCCGGGTCGATACGCAAGGTGCACATAACTCGGCGCATCGAGTTCGATAAGGTCTGCGCGCGCGCCGACAACCACTGCGCCGACGTCGTCGCGACGAAGGGCGAGCGCTCCGCCGGCAGTGGCTGCCCAGATTGCTTCGGGCACCGTCATTCCCATTTCGCGCACCGCAAGGCTGATGCACAGCGCCATGGACGACGTGAAACTCGACCCCGGGTTGCAGTCCGTAGAGATTGCGACCGTGACACCGGAGTCAATCAGGCGTCGCGCGTCCGGATACGGCGACCGGGTCGAGAATTCCACACCCGGTAATAGCGTCACGACCGTCGAGCTCGACGCGAGCAGCGCGACGTCATCATCGGTCAGATACGTGCAGTGATCGATGGATGCGCAGCCAAGTTGCACGCCCATCGCAATGGCCTCGGAATTGGGGGCCAGCTGCGCGGCGTGCAGGCGGGGAGCGAGTCCTAAGCGCATCCCGGCCTCAAGTACTCGTCTCGCCTCGGCCACCGTGAACGCACCGTCGTCGCAGAACACGTCGATCCAGCGTGCGTTCGGGGCCGCGGCCTCGAGCATGGGTCCACACACGAGATCGAGGTAGTCCTCGCGTGTGCCGAGCACGGCGACGCTCTCGTGTCCGCGTCCACCGTATTCGCTCGGCACAACGTGGGCCCCAAGAAACGTCACCTCGTCGGTGATTTCCTTCGCGAGCTGACAGGCCAGCGGTTCGCCCAGGAGATCGAGGTGATACCCACTCTTGGTTTCAAACGTTGTCGTCCCCTGGGCGAGCAATTCGGCCGCGCGATCGGCAAGCAACCGTGTCAGCTCGGACTCACTCGCGCCGCGCGTCGCGGTGACCGTGGATCGAATGCCACCAGCGGTATACGGCACGCCCGCCATGCGCGCCTCGAATTCAGCTGCCCGGTCGCCCGCGAACACGAGGTGGGAGTGCGAGTCGACGAAACCGGGAATCATGGCGCGACCGCCGCAGTCGATGACGGCATCGATGTCGTGACCGCCACTCACTTCGGCCGCGTGCGCGGTCCCCACCCAAATGATGCGTTCACCCTCGACCACGAGAGCCGCATCCTCAATGAGACCGAGCCGTTCGGCGGCGCGACTGCCCGATGCGTGGTGGCGCGAATCATTGGTGACGAGAAGACCGATGTTGGTAAAAAGCGTGCGAGACATGTCGTGGTGACCGGCGCGGTGGTGCGCCTACCCCTCGCGCATCGGAACGCGCAGACCGCGTTCTTCGGCGACGTCAATTGCTCGCTCGTACCCGGCATCGACGTGACGCATGACTCCGGTGCCGGGATCGTTCGTGAGGACTCGCTCTAGCTTCTCGGCGGCCAGCGCGGTGCCATCCGCAACGGTGACCTGACCGCAGTGAATAGACCGCCCGATCCCCACGCCGCCGCCGTGGTGAAGTGACACCCACGTGGCGCCGGACGCCGTGTTGAGCAGGGCGTTGAGGAGTGGCCAGTCGGCAATCGCGTCGGAGCCGTCTTTCATGGCTTCGGTCTCGCGGTAGGGCGAGGCGACCGATCCGGAGTCGAGGTGATCGCGACCGATGACGATGGGTGCGCTGAGCTCACCCGACGCGACCATCTCGTTGAATTTGAGACCGGCGAGGTGTCGTTCCTTGTAGCCGAGCCAGCAGATACGGGCGGGTAGTCCCTCGAAGTGCACCTTCTCGCCGGCCTTTGTGATCCAGCGACGCAGGTGCTCGTTTTCGGGGAACAGCTCGAGAATCGCCTTGTCGGTCTTGGCGATGTCTTCCGGGTCACCGCTCAGCGCCACCCAGCGGAACGGCCCATTCCCTTCGCAGAAGAGCGGGCGGATGTACGCGGGAACGAAGCCCGGAAAATCAAATGCTCGCTCGTACCCACCGAGTTTCGCTTCCGCTCGAATGGAGTTGCCGTAGTCGAACACAACGGCACCCTTGTCTTGAAATTCCACCATGGCCTTGACCTGTTTTGCCATCGCCGCACGCGAGTGATCGGTGAACCAGCTCGGGTCCTTTTCCGCACGCGCGTGCCATTCGGCAACGGACACGCCTTCGGGTAAAAACGAGAGGGGGTCGTGCGCGCTCGTCTGGTCGGTCACGATATCGACGGGCACATTGCGTTCGAGAATTTCGGTGAAGATGGTGGCGGCATTGCCGACGAGACCGACCGACAGAGCGCGCCTGTCCGCCTTGGCGGCGAGCACCCGGGTCAACGCGTCATCGAGGTCGGTCGTGTATTCGTCGAGATAGCCGTGCTCGACGCGACGTGCGAGTCTGGACTCGTCCACGTCGACGATGAGCACCGCCCCGTCATTCATGGTGACAGCGAGCGGCTGCGCGCCACCCATGCCGCCGCATCCACCCGTCAAGGTCAACGTGCCGGCGAGTGTACCGCCGAAGTGTTGGCGGGCGACGGCGCCGAAGGTCTCGTAGGTGCCTTGCAGGATGCCCTGAGTTCCAATGTAAATCCACGACCCGGCCGTCATCTGGCCGTACATCGTCAGACCCTCGGCTTCGAGTCGACGAAACTCGGGCCAGTTTGCCCAATCGCCCACGAGGTTGGAGTTGGCGATGAGCACCCGGGGGGCCCACTCGTGGGTGCGAAAGACGCCGACGGGTTTGCCCGATTGCACGAGCAACGTTTCGTCGGATTCGAGAGTCTCGAGTGTGCGCACGATGGCGTCATAGGCCTCCCACGTGCGGGCCGCCTTGCCCGTGCCGCCATAGACGACGAGCTTGTCGGGATGCTCGGCCACCTCAGCGTCGAGGTTGTTCATGAGCATGCGGAGCGGTGCTTCGGTTTGCCAGGACTTGGCGGTCCGTTCGGAGCCGCGCGCAGCGCGCACGGGGCGCGGACCGGATGGCGCGGACGTGTTCGACGAGGGTGACGTTGTCATGCCTCCATCAAACCGAGCGCGCCGCAAATTTACGCGAGCAAAAAGGATGGGGGTGTCTGAAATTACAGACACCCCCGGGCTCCCTACGAAGGAACTCTTTCGCTGCGCGCTACGGAATGATTCGCTCCGCGCGCAAACGGTCAAACAGATCGGTGAACGATTTCGTCGTGGTCTGGAACTCGAGGAATCCCATGTCGCGACTCTTACTCATGTCGGCAAACGTTTCGGACGTGCGACCGAGGTCGGCGTCGGTGTGCCACCACGATGCCAGTTCGCTGGCCTTGTTGTCTTGAAGGCCGTGCGCCGCAACGATCTCGGCCCACACCTCGTCAGCGTGGCCCATGCGGGGCTCGAGCGGGGAAACCTCGCCGGGATGTCCGGGGTTTTCCAGCCCGAAGTACTCCCCAATCGCGGTCCACAGTTGACGCCAACGGAATACGTCACCGTTGACGGTGTTGAATGCCTCGTTGCGAGCCTGCGGAGCCGTGGCAGACCAATACGCGTGCTTGGCCAGTACGCGCGGGTCGGTCACGTCGGTGACACCGTTGTATTGCTGGGGCGAACCCGGGAAGACCCACGGCGCTCCCGTGTGCTTGCAGATGCTCGCGTACACGGCAAGCGTGACGCCCATGTTCATGACGTTGCCCAGTGCGTAACCGATCATGGTGTGCGGACGGTGAACCGACCACGTGTGACCGTGCTTTTCGGCCGAGGCGAAGAGCTCGTCTTCTTGCACGTAGTAGAAGTTGAGTCCGGGCAGGCGACCCTGCGTTTCGCGGAACGGCGTCTCGGCCGGGTTCTTTGCGTAATCCTCGAACGGCCCCAGGTAGTGCTTGAGGCCCGTGATGAGCACCGCGTGCTCAATCGGCTTCTTGGCGTTGACCGCCGCGAGGGTGTTGCGCAACATGGCACCGTTCACCTCGCAGTTTTCTGCTTCGGTGGCCTGACGCGACCACGTGCAGAAGAAGAGGTGTGTAATGCCGAGCTCCGAGATGGTGTCTGTGAGCTCATCCGGCTTCATCACATCGGCATAGACGTTGTCGACGCCCTCAATGGTGAGACCGGGCTTGCGGGAGAGTCCCGTCACCTTCCAGCCGTGACGAACAAGTTCTTCGGCGATGTTGTTACCGGTAATGCCGGTCACACCCACGACGAGTGCGTGCTGTGTCATGTGTTCACTCCTTTGTGCGTTGCCGCCACCAAGTCGAACGGCAAAATCGTTAGGTCACACTGTACAGAGTGTTCGCTCAAAACGCGAGAATCCCACGAAACCAGCGTGAAACCCGGGTTTACAAACAAAATTCCCGCCGTCCATTGCGAACACGTGTTTAGTACAGCTTGACATCTGTTCACTTTTGGTTTTATCGTGATGCACGGCAACGACGCTTGGGGCTCCTGCTCTCGGCGGTCACCCGTCGAAATGTGTCGCAGAAGACCGAAAGGAGCCAACCATGGGTCGCTTGGATAACACCGCAATCGTCGTCACCGGCGCCGGAAGTGGCATTGGCCGGGCATTCGTGAACGGTTTTGCGCGCGAGGGTGCCAAGGTGGGCGTGCTCGACCTTGACCCGAAGGCCGCCGAAAAAGTCGTCGCCGAAATCACCGCCGCCGGCGGTCAGGCACTCGCCCTGTCGGCGAACGTCACCGATCGCGAGGCCATTCGCGCGCAGTTCGCCGAGTTCCACGAGTGGGCGGGGAGCTTTGACGTGTTGTTCAATAACGCGGGCTTCAACAAGCCCATGCCGTTTCTCGAGGTGACCGAAGAAAACTGGAACGCCATCCTGCGTGTCAACAGTTGGGCCGTTCTGATGTGCACGCAAGAAGCGGCGACGTTCATGATTCCCCAGGGACACGGCAAGATCGTGAACACCGCGTCTGTCGCCGGGCGACAGGGCTACCCCGACTTCACGCCGTACAGTGCGAGCAAGTTTGCCGTCAACGCGATCACGCAGGCGACGGCACGCGAGCTCGCCAAGCACGGCATCACCTGCAACTCGTTCTCTCCCGGCGTCGTTGTGACGCCGCTCTGGGACGCGCTGGACAAAGACCTGATGGACATGGGTGCCACGTCGCGACCGCAGGAGTCAATCGATTCGTTCTCGGCCGACATCATCATCGGGCACCCGGCACAACCCGAAGAACTCGTGGGCACGGCGCTGTACTTGGCTTCGCACGACTCTGACTATCTCACTGGACAAACAATCATGATCGACGGCGGAAAGGTCCTCCTCTAATGAAGGCACTGCAATTTATGTCTCCCGATGTGATGTCGCTCAACGACATTGCGTCTCCCGCGATTGGCGAAGACGAGGTCTTACTCGCCGCACGGTCGGTCGGCATTTGTCACTCGGACATTGACTTGCTCGCGGGTCGGTACATCATTCCCTTCGAGTACCCCATCATCCCCGGACACGAGTGGTCCGCCGAGGTCATCGAGGTCGGCAAGAAGGTCACCAAGCTCAAGGCGGGCGACCGCGTCGTGGGCGAGTGTGTGATCGGCGTCGAGCACTTTGGCTTCAGTATCAGTGGTGCCATGGCGGAGTTCTTCATCGCGAAGGAGGGCTGGCTGCACAAGCTGCCCGAGAACGTGTCGTGGAAATCGGGCGCGTTGGTTGAACCGTTCAGCTGTGGCTACTACGCCACGGTTCGAGCCGACAACCTCGACGCATCCGACACCGCAATCGTCTTTGGTGCCGGCCCCATCGGTCTCGGCGTTGTCGCGGCCGCGGCGGCGAAGGGCGTTCGCGTGATCATCGCCGAGCCGTCGGAGGCGCGCGGCAAGGTCGCGATCGAACTCGGCGCCGAGCTCGTGCTTGACCCGACCAAGTCCGATTTTGTTGCGGCGGCACTCGATGCCACCAACGGTGGTGCCACGGTGATCTTCGAGGCCAGCGGTCGCCCCGAAGCAATGGCCACCACCCTCGAAGTGGCGGGCTTCCAGGCTCGTCTGGTCAACATCGGTATCGACGTGGGACGCTCGGCGGAAGCAAAGCTCGGCCTGATCCAGTCCAAAGAACTTCAGGTTCGCGGCATAATTGGCTCGCCCGGAGTCTGGCCCGAAACGATTCGCTTCCTCGCTCGCACGGGTCTCGACCTGTCCAAGCTCGTCACCTCGACGTTCGACCTCGCCGACGCACCGCGTGCGTACGACGCCGTCATGAACGACAAGTCTCAAATCAAGGTGCACGTCACCTCGAACGCGAGTTAGTCATGAACGACACCATGCTGGCCGCCGTGCTTCATGAGCCCGGTGACATGCGGATCGAACGAGTTCCTGTCCCGGACCTCGGGCCGAACGACGTGAAAATCGCCGTCTCGCTCAACGGTCTCTGTGGCACCGATGTCACCGAATACACCAAGGGCCCCATGATGGTGCCCCTGCACACTCCGCATCCCAACAGCGGTCACGTCGGTCCGACGGTGCTCGGACATGAGTTCATTGGCACGGTCGTCGACGCCGGCGCGCGGGCACAACGTCTCCTAGGGAGTCGTGTGGCCTGCGGTGCCGGTGTGTCGTGTGGTGCGTGTGATCAGTGTTCCGCCGGTCGCACAAACCTGTGCCGCAAGTACTACACGCTCGGCTTGAGCGTCAACGGCGGTTTGGCGGAGTATGTCGTGGCGCCGGCTGACATCTGTGTGCCCATCCCCGAGGGATTGTCCGACGAGGATGCCGTTCTCGCGCAACCGCTTGCGGTGGGAATCCACACGGTGCGTCGAGCACACATTCAGCCGGGTCAATCGATTGCACTCATTGGTTTGGGAGCAATTGGTGCGTTCATCTGTGCAGCGCTCAAGGGTCACGACGGTGACGTCATCGCCATGGACGTTGACCAATCACGCCTCGATCTGGCGCTCGAATTGGGCGCCACGTCGACGCATCTGCTGACGATGGACGAGACACCCGAGTCCATGCGCGCCGCGTATCCTCGCGGCATCGACGTCGTCTTCGAAACGGCCGGCGTAAATGGTGCCGCCGAACGCGCCTACGCGCTCGCCGTTGAGGGCGGAACGGTTGTGCTTGTGGGTCTCAACAAGACGCCTCAGCCCTTGGTTCTGTCCGGCATCGTGCTTCGAGAGGTCAATACGGTGACCACGGTTGCGCACGTGTGTGCAGACGACATGCCGGACGCGCTCGAACTGCTTGCCGCGCGTCCACTCGCACGGCTCCTCGTCGACACGACGGTGCCACTCGAGGACGTGGTTGACGGTGCCTTCGCGCGCCTCGCCTCGGGGCAAGCCACGGGAAAAATCATCGTGGATGCCCGCGGCATCGCCGACTCACGGGTGGCTCAGGCCATCACGGAGGAGCCGAGTCTCACTCCCTAGGTGAACAGGTTCGCGACGATACCGAATCGTTACTAAACACCTGTGTACTTTTACTAACCATCTGTATGCTCTTACTAAACAAAGTGTTCGCAGCGAGACAAACTGCGGGCCGTTTTCGAATCAACGGAGAATCGAAATGACTCAAACCGAAACCGGATCTCGAGTTCTTAAGGCGAGCCGCTTCCGTTTGTCCAAGGGGTTGCTCACCATGGCCATCTCATTGGCCGTGCTCTTTGTGTTGAGCGCAACGCTGGCTCCCAGCTCCGTCTCCGTCAACGTCGTCTCGAGTTGGCTGCAGTTCTCGGCAATTCTCGCCATCATCGGTCTGGGCCAAATGCTTGTTGTGCAACAGGGCGGCATCGACCTGTCGGTTGCCGGCGCCGTGTCGCTCGCGATTGTGGTCTCCAGTCAGGTCCCCAACGGGCATGACGACGGCATTCCGCTTGCAATTGTTTACGGACTGGCCTACGCCATTGGCGCGGGTCTGTTGAATGCGTTCCTCATCGGATTCCTCAAGCTCAACGCGATCATCGCGACCCTGGGCACGAATGCTCTGCTTTTTGGTGCCGTCTTGATGGTGTCGGGGGGTATTCCGCAGATTTCGACCCAGCTGCTCCAGGACCTCGCCGGTGGCGACACGTTCGGAATTCCGAACTCCATGTACGTGGCCCTCGTGGTGCTGCTCATCGTGGTCGTCGTGAGCAAGAAGACGGTTGCCGGTCGACGCTTTGAAATGGTCGGCGCCAACCCGCGCGCGGGCAAGGCCATGGGTTTGCGCGTTCGGTCACACGAGGGTCTCTCCTATGTCTGGGCGCAGATTCTCTACTGGCTCGCAGGATTCCTCATTGCCGGAATTACCACGCAGCCCACCGCCTACATGGGTAACGCGTACCTGTTGCCCTCGGTCGCCGTGGTCGTGTTGGGTGGCACGTCGTTGCTGGGTGGACGTGGATATCCGGTTGCGACCTTCGTCGCTGCACTCTTTTTGAAGCAGCTCGACCAGTTCGTCATTTCGCTGGGCGTCCCTTACGCAGTACAGACAATCGTGCAGGCCGCGGCCCTGGCCATCGGTGTTGCGATTTACACGGTGAACTGGCGTTCGGTTCGCACACGCATTTCTTCCCTGGTCGCGGGGAAGCCGAAGGCAGCTCCAGCTGCCTCGTAACAAAGGTTTCGACGAGGTCGTCGAAAGTGGACAACGTTGTGTTGTTCAGAGTGGAAAGGAAAATCACATGATCCGCAGTAAGAAGAGCATCGCGCTCGCCCTTACGCTGGTCGCTGCTTCTATCGCCCTCGCGGGCTGTAGCTCAGCGGCTACCGACAGTGGCTCCGGCGAAGCAGTTGCCGGCGCCCCTGACTGGTGTGGCCCCAAGGAGATCTCGCTTGGTCTCCTCGACGGCTACGGCGGCAACAGCTGGCGTCTCGTCACCACCAACGCTGGTGCTGAAGAGGTCGCCAAGTGCCCGAGCGTCACCGAGTACCTCTACGCAGATGGTCAGGGCGACGTCCAGAAGTCGATCTCGGACATCGAGGGTATGGTCGCCAAGGGCGTCAACGCCATCGTTGTGTTCCCTGACGCTGGTGAGGCCATGTTGCCGACCCTGAAGAAGGCATTCGACGCTGGTGTTGTCACGGTTCCTTACCGTGTTAACCCGGGTGGAAAAGACGGCGTTGACTACACCGCATGGGTGGGCGCTGACTTCGTCACCGACGGCAAGAACTGGGGTAACTTCATCAAGGAGCAGTTCCCTGATGGTGCCAAGATCCTGTTCCTCTCGGGTCCTGCTGGAAACAGCCAGGGTGTCGACGAGCGCACCGGTCTGACCAGCGTTCTGACCGACGCAAAGTACGAATTCATCGGTGAGAACCCGTTCGAAGTTACCAACTGGGACCCCGCAAAGACCCAGGAAGTTCTGACGGCCGCTATCGCCAAGTACCCCCAGATTGACGTCATCGTGTCGGACTTCGGTCCGTCGCTCGTTGGCGCTCTTCCGGAGTTCACCAAGGCTGGCAAGTCGATCCCCACGCTCGTGACCTCTGACGGAAACGTCCTTGGTTGCTTCTGGGAAGACAACAACGCTGCTAACCCGAACTTCAAGCTGTTCACGGTTGCAACGGGTACGGACAACGTCCGTCTCGCTGTGCAGTACGCAGTTGCTACGGCAACGGGTGGCGTCGTTCCCGCATCGACCCAGTTCGAGGCTCCTGTCTTCGAGAACTCGGTTTCGGGTGACCCCAGCCCCGTGCAGTGCCGCAAGGACCTGCCCGGTGCGATCTACCTCTCGTCTGGCCTCTCGGCTGACAAGCAGGCAGCTCTCATCAACAAGTAACACAAAAGCAACATCCGTTGGGCTGGTCGTTCTTCCTAGGGGCGACCAGCCCAACACCCCTCACACTTTCTCGATGGACTGGGGGCCGCGAGGCCCTGATCGAATACGGAGCACCCCTTGGCTAAGTCGACTACCTCAACGGCCACTCTGAGCCTGACCGGAATCACAAAGCGTTTTGCTGGCGTCGCGGCGTTGACCGACGTTGATTTCGAAGTTCGCCCTGGCGAGGTACACGCGTTACTGGGTGAAAACGGGGCCGGCAAATCAACGCTGATGAACGTGGCCACCGGTACATACCAGCCGGATGCCGGCACGATCACCTTTGAAGGTCAGCCCATTGGCACGCTCACACCAAAACTCGCGTCCAAGCTCGGAATCGCGATTGTGCACCAGCACCCCGCTGTGCTTCCCGACCTCAGCGTCGAAGACAACCTCCGCGCGTCGCTTCCCGACAAGTTCTTCACCCCCGCTCGAGACGCGAAAAAAATCGCCACGGAATTGCTCGCGGGCGTCGGACTCGATGTCGACCTTCGGGACCGCGTCGAAGACCTCTCCGTGGCTCAGACGCACTTGCTGGAAATCGCGAAGGCATTTGCGCTCAAGCCGCGACTCATGATTCTCGATGAACCGACCGCACCGCTCGGCAAAGAGGCCGTGGATCTGCTGTTCTCGCGGGTGCGTGCAGAGGTCAAGGCCGGCGTCGCCGTCGTGTACATCACCCATCGCCTTGCCGAAGTTCGCGAAATGGCCGACCGGGTGACCGTGCTTCGAGACGGCAAGATGCGCGGCGTATCCGAGGTCGCAAAGATCACGGATGAGGAACTACTGACGATGATCATCGGGCGTGAGCTCGAGCACACGTTCCCCGCAAAGTCGTCAAAGCCTGGTGACGTAAACCTTCGTCTCACCGGATTCAGCGGTAAGGGCTTCACAAACGTGTCGATTGAGTCGCGTCGAGGTGAAATCCTCGGCATCTCGGGCGTCGTCGGTAACGGCCAATCGGACTTCATGAAGACGCTTGCCGGTCTGGAAAACTTCTCCGGAACGGTCGAGGTGGGCGGCACGGCCCTCTCATCGCGTGAGCTCTTGCGTCGATCGGCCTACCTCCCGGCAGACCGCCTTCACGAGGGCCTGGCGATGACGCTCAGCGTGCGCGAAAACGCCGCGATTTTGGCGTTGCGCAAGTTCACGAACGTCAAACTCATCAGTGCTCCCAAAGAGAATAAGACCGTTCTCGCAACCCTGAACGAACTCGCCGTCAAGGCCCCGTCGGCCGACGCAAACGTCTCGGCATTGTCCGGTGGCAACCAGCAAAAGGTCGTCATGGCGCGCGCGTTGCTCAGCGAGCCACTCATTGTTGTGGCGGACGAGCCGACCCAGGGCGTCGATGTGGGCGCCCGCGCCGAGATTTATCGACTCCTACGCGAAATCTCGGAGTCGGGTGTGCCGGTCATCGTCAACTCGTCCGATGCCAAAGAACTCGAAGGTCTGTGCGACCAGGTCATCGTGATGTCACGCGGACACGTCGTGGATAGCCTTCGAGGCAAAGACCTGACTGAGGCTCGCATGATCAAGTCAGCCGTGACGGCAACGACGCAGTCAGTCTCCGTCATCGATGGCTCCTACGGTGCACGCAAAACATCAGGGTTCAGTCGCTTCCTGAGCGGTGACTACGCACCGTCCGCGCTGCTCGTCGTGTTGATGGTCGTTCTCGGCGGGTTCATCCTGAGTCAGAACGGCAAGTACCTCAACGAGTTCAACATCAACTCGATTCTCGGTCTGGCCACGGCGCTCGGCTTCATCGCAATTGGTCAAACAATCGCGTTGCTCATTGGCGGCATCGACTTGTCCGTGGGGCCGCTCGCGGGATTACTTGTGGTCATCGCATCCTTCTTCATCAACGACGGCAGTCCGCTGGGCTCGATACTTACGGGCCTTGGTTTGATGTTGGTCGTTGCCCTGTTGGTGGGTCTACTCAATGGCTCGATGATTAGATACCTGAAGTTCACCGCCATCGCCGCCACGCTGACCATGTACATCGCGTTGCAGGGTTTCAGCTTCCTGCTTCGGGATGCACCGGATGGCTACATCAGCGCCGATGTTTCGGGGCTCATCACATCAAAAGTGGGACCCATCCCCGTTGCGTTCCTGATTCTCGCCATCGTTGCGGTGGTCTTGGAATGGGCGTTGCGCAATCGTCGATGGGGATGGAACCTCCGCGCCACGGGCTCGAACGAGGAATCGGCTCGTCGCATTGGTATCAACGTCAACCGCACCATGATCATGGCGTACGTGTGGTCGTCATTCTTCGCCTTTGCCGGCGCCATTTACCTGCTCGCACAGCTCGGTGTGGGTGACCCGAAGCAGGGAGTCAACTACACGCTGTCGAGCATCACGGCCGTCGTTCTGGGTGGAACGAGTCTGCTTGGTGGTCGAGGAAGCTTCCTCGGAACGGTGCTCGGTGCCGTGCTTCTCATTCAGGTTATGAACGCGATTGTGTTCCTCGGCCTGACCGACATGTGGACCTACGTGTTCCAGGGTCTTCTCATCCTCGTGGCCGCCATCGTCTACTCGGTCGCCCGCAATCGTCAGAAACAGAAAGGCCGCGCATGAAAGCCGCACGTTATTACGGTGAAAAAGACATCCGTATTGAAGAGGTAGAGAACCCCCGCATCAAATTTGATGACGAAGTTCTCGTCGAGCCGCTGTACTGCGGTATCTGCGGCACCGACTTGCACGAGTACGTGGTCGGCCCAATTGTGACTCCGACAACGCCTCACCCCCTGACGGGTGTGACGCTGCCGCAGACGTTCGGACACGAGTTCTCGGCGCGCGTCGTCGAAATTGGTTCCGCGGTGACAAACGTCAAGGTCGGCGACCGTGTCGCCATCATGCCGGCAATCGTTTGCGGTCGCTGCGACGAATGTCGCACGGGACGTGGACACCTCTGCCGTCGTTTTGCGTGCACCGGATTGAGCGCCGAAACCGGTGGTCTCGGTGAACTCGCGGTGTTGAAGGAGTACCAGGTCGCCGTTCTCCCCGAAGAGGTCACCGACATTCAGGGCGCGGTCGTGGAGCCTGCCTGTGTTGCCGCCTACGGAGTGGATCGGGTGGGGATTGCTGGCGGTGACATCGTGCTCGTGACGGGTGCTGGTCCCATTGGCATGCTCTCGGCTCTCTACGCGAGTGCTCTCGGTGCATCGGAGGTGGTCGTTTCGGACCCCAACCCGGAGCGCGCCGCGTTCGCTGCCACCTTTGGCCTCGGTCGTGTGGTCAACCCGATGGATGCGGGCTTTGATGACCTGATGAAGGAAATCACGCAGGGCAAAGGCTTCGACCGCACCATCGAATGCTCGGGAAGCACGCCCGGACTCCAGGCGGGCATCGAATACACAAAGCGTTCGGGAAAGATTGCGCAGACGGGTCTGCACACGAAGCCAGCGACGATCGATGCCATGAAGCTGTCCGAAAAGGACCTCTCAATCGTTGGCAACTGGTGCTACCTCATCACCGACTGGCCGCGCATCATTCGCATGGCCGCGTCGGGCCGCTACCCCATCGAGAAGGTTGTGAGCTCGGTTATCGAACTCGACGATGTGGTGACTAAGGGATTCGATGTGCTCATCGACCCCAATGGCAACCAAATGAAGGTGCTGACGAAGGTCAACTAGATTTCGATTCCTTGTTGTGTGCACGCACAGATGCCCGGCTCATTGTAAACGAGCCGGGCATCTGTCGTTGGGGGAGTAGTGGTTCCCGCGTCGCGCCTGTGTTGCGACGACACGGGAACCATGGTCTCTAGAGATCAGTGAGGCTTGGACGGTTGGCGAGGTACTCCGCGATACCAACCTTGCGCTCATCCTCGTTGTAATAGGCAACCTCAACGAGCTCGAGGGGAATTCCGTCGGGGTCGTGGAAGTAGACCCAACGCCACCCGGCGAGCACACCCTCATCAACGATGTTGGGCTCCGAGTAGAACTCAACGCCCTTGGCGCGCAGCTCGTCGACCGCGGCATTAATGTCGGGCACCTGGAATGCCATGTGCATCGCGCCGAGGTAGTTCTGCTGAATCGGGGTGTCGTTGTTCGCGGGGCGGTTCGCGTATTCGATGAGCTCGAGCGTCGAGTTCTTTCCGACCCACAGGGAAACCTGACGCAGTTTCGCGTCGGGCACATTCACACCCTTGGACAGACCCTCGCCCTCGAACCACGGGCTTGGTTCATTTGAAAAAGCCAACCCGAGAACGTCGTGGTAGAAGTAAATCGACTTGTCGAGATTTTTAACAATGATGGCTGTGTGGTGCACAGCGTCGAGTGAGAGTGACATGTTGCCTTGCGGCCTCGCTTTCTTGACCATGCGATCGACAGTGATCGCCCTCCTAGCGTACGAGCTTGTTCGCTAAATGTGAACACCGCACTTCACACTGTTCAGTAGTATTTATGCAAGCCGTGTCGCACCGTCGTGACCGGCGGCAATTACGTAGCATTCGTTTCAACAAATCTGACTCGCACGCGCATTCGGCCTGTTTAGTCAGTAGACATTGCAGGGGAGCTCAGGTGTTGCACGACATTGGAACACGGCTGAAAGAACGCCGCGTGGCCGCAGGAATGTCACTGCGTGAGATGGCGCGCGAAGCCGACGTGTCTCCTTCCTTTTTGAGTCAAATCGAAAACGGCAAGTCCCAGCCCTCGGTTGCGACGCTCTTCTCGTTTGCGAACATCCTCGGCGTAAAAATCGATGAGCTCTTTGATGATGCGGCGAGTGGTGGCGATGCCTCGACCGAGGTGCCCACCATGGAAGTCGGCGACGGTCAAGAAAAAGATCCAGCGCGAATCTGGAGCAACAGTGCGTACACGAATCGCATCTCGCTGATTCATCCGTCGCATCGTGCCCAGATCGCCGTGGCACACGGCGTGCATTGGGAGCGACTCGCGGCAACACCCGAAACATCGTGCAACTTCATGAAACTCGTCTACGAACCCGGATCGACATCGACCGAGGGTGGGGAGACGGTCGTCCACGACGGGTATGAGTACGGCTATATCCTGTCGGGCGAGTTCGAGGTGACGATTGGCAAAGAGGTATTCGTGCTTCGTGCGGGTGAATCGATCGGCTTCGATTGCTCGATACCGCACGTCTTCCGAAACATTGGTGACGTGCCCGTCGAAGGGATTTGGTTCATTCACGGCACACACGTCAACGGCGTGTCCCCGCACCGTTCAAATGCTTAGGTCGTTGACCGCCACGCACGAGCCGGTATCCGCATCAAGCGCGGCGCTACACCAGTTGCGGAGTCACTTCGCGTGCTCGAGCTCTGACGCGGCCGTCGGCGACGAGGGCCGCTGCGCTCTGTAATTCCGGGCTGAGATAGCGGTCCGGCCCGGGACCCTCGACTCCGGCGTCGCGCAGGAGCGCGATCACGGCATGACTCGTGGGCGAGGGAGACAATGGTGCGCGCAGCTCGAGCCCTCGCGCCGCCGTGACGAGCTCGATGGCGAGCACGCGCGCGAGCGCATCCACACTCAGACGCAACTTTCGCGCGGCATGCCAGCCCATCGAGACGTGGTCTTCTTGCATGGCGGACGACGGAATCGAGTCGACAGAGGCCGGCATCGCCAGTCGCTTCATTTCGCTCACCAGGCCGGCCGCCGTGTACTGCGCGATCATCAGGCCTGAATCAACCCCGGCTTCGTGAGCGAGGAACGGTGGCAATCCCTGGTTACGTGACTTGTCGAGAAAGCGATCCGTACGGCGCTCGCTCATTGATGCAACATCCGCGGCAACAATCGCGAGAAAGTCGAGCACGTACGCTACCGGCGCGCCATGGAAATTTCCGTTGGACTCGACTCGACCGTCGATCGTGAGCACGGGGTTGTCCACGGCGCTCGCAAGTTCGGCGTTCGCGACCCGTTCGGCGTGAGCCAGCGTGTCGCGCGCTCCACCCGTGACCTGCGGGGCACAACGCAGAGAATAGGCGTCTTGAACGCGACCGTCCTCGGGACCGGCGTGGGAATGAACGATGGGCGAGTCCGCCAATATGCGCGCCATGTTGGCCGCGGAGATTGCCTGGCCCACCTGAGGGCGCAAGCGCTGAAGGTCTGCGGCGAAAACCTTATCTGTTCCCATGAGTCCCTCGACGCTCATTGCCGCGGCGATGTCGGTGGTAGTCAACAGTTGGCGCAGGTCTGAGATGGCGAGGCACAACTGCCCGAGCATCCCGTCGGTTCCATTGATGAGGGCAAGCCCCTCCTTTTCGGAGAGTGCCACGGGAACGATACCGGCGGCACGCAGTGCGTCACTCGCATTCATGAGGTGACCGGATGCGTCGCGCACCTCGCCCTCGCCGAGCAGGGCCAGCGCGCAATGGGCCAGGGGCGCAAGATCACCCGAACATCCGAGTGACCCAAAGGTACGCACGACGGGCGTGATTCCCGCGTTCAGCACGGCCGCGTAGGTCTCGCAGACGATGGGTCGAATGCCGGTTCGCCCGGTCATGAGTGTGCTCAGGCGCAGCAGCATAAGGCTGCGAATGACATCACGCTCGACTTCGTCACCCATACCCGCGGCGTGAGACCGTACGAGCGACAGCTGCAGCGCCGCGCGCCGGTCGCGTTCGATAAACGTCGTTGCGAGTGCTCCGAAGCCGGTTGAAATGCCATAGTGCGGAATTGGATCCGAGGCGAGACCCTCAACTAATTCTCGGCTGGAGGCCACCTCGGCGAGGGCCACCGAATCGAGCGCCACGTGAACATCCTCGCGGGCAACCGCGACGACGTCGTCGATGGACACTGGACCGAGACCAACCACAACTTCGTGCATGCCCTCAATTTCACTCGTCCACCGTCTCTGGCAAGGTCTCAGTCGTTCCACTAGTGTCTGAAATGCCAGACAGAACGGATGAGCATGTCACGAGTTCCCGCCGCCGACAACACGTTGCGCATTCTCGATTTCTTGAGCAGTCAGCGGGGACCAGTGCCGGCGGCAATGGTGGCCACCGCGCTTGAACTGCCGCGATCGAGTGCGTATCACTTGCTCACGGTGATGACGGAACGCGGCTACGTCACGCACGTTCCCGAAGAGAAGCGCTTCGGGCTCGGGCCGGCGGCGTATGCTCTCGCGTCGAGTTACACGCGCCAACAACCCCTGACTCGACTCGGTGCTCCGCTCATAGCCAAGCTCGTCGATCAGCTGGGAGAGAGCGCGCATATGGCGGTCTTGCATGGAACCGACGTGCTGTACCTCGTTGAAGAGCGCGCCCGCAATAGGCCCAGCCTGATAACCGACGTGGGCGTGCGCCTTCCCGCGACGAAAACGGCGAGCGGTCGCGCGATGCTCGCGCGCCTGCCGGCATCTCAACTTCGCGCGGACTTTCCCGAGTCCCACGAGTACGCCCACATAAAGCGCCTCATCGAGCCGGTGCGGCGCGACGGGTATGCCACGGAGGATGGTGACGTCACAATCGGTCTCGCCTCGGTGGCCGTGGCCGTCGTGGATCATGCCGGTTGGCCCGCGGCCGCGATTGCCGTCACGTATCCGCGAAGCGAGACGGGTGTTGCGAGCCTGGTTGATGCTGTGACGGCGGTCGCGACCGAACTCGGACGCCGCATTCACGGTAATGGATAACCCCCAGGCCGAATCGTTTTCAAACGGCGTCACGGCTAGGGTAAAGAGCATGTCATCCGCGTCGAAACCCGTTGAATCTCGTGACACGTCGATTGACGAAGTGACGTTCGCGCGGTTCGCCGACCACTACCTGTTTGCCGATCCGGACTTTCTGTTGGCCCGGGCACGTGCGGTCAATGCGGCTCGCGCGCTTCCCTATTTCAGCGAGTATGGACTCAGCGCAGGCACATATTTTCTGCTCGCCCTGACGTGTGCCGATGCAAGCCCCAGTGTCGCCGAGCTCTCGCAGATTCTTCTTATTTCTGATGTCGAGGCAGAACTTCTCATCGACGAACTCGAACGCCTCTTCCTCGTCGCGCGCCGACCAGACCCTCGCTCAAAAAACGCGATTGTGATCAAGGCAACGCCTCAGGGTGAAGAGCTATTTGGAACGGCGCGCGAAGCCCTGTTGACCATGGAACACGACCCCATGGCTGCCCTGAGTCTCGCCGAACGAAAGCAGCTCACCGAGCTTCTCGCGCGCATCGCCTTCTAGCTCAACCGGAGATAATCTCGGGTTCGCCCCACAGCGAATGTCCTACCCTCACGTCAGTCTGTGAGTGCGAGAACAATTCGCGTGAGGGGAGCCACCATCATGGTCGTCGAAGTGAGAGGCACGGTGGGGAAACTCCCCACGGGTCTTCATCCGCAGGTTTACAACTTTCGAGTCAGCGGCAGTAACCTTCGCTACCCGACCTTCGGTTGCGTTGCACTGTCACCCGCCGAAGCGCACCAAATGGCGTTGGACGCCGGTATGACCGATGTCGCGCTTACTCGCATCCGCGACTTGGGTCCCCGAGAACTCGATAGTTTCGGGCAACGCGTGTTGACGGACACGCCGTTCCTCGGTTCCGCGTGGATGCCCCTCGCGCAGGCAATTCGAGAGCTCGGCGTGCGCCTGCCCTATGAAAAAACACTCGTCCTGCAGGCGCTCACCGCAGCTAACGGCTACGACGACGACGGATCCCCGTTTGTGCAGTTTCTTCGACGGGCCGACGGCTCGCTGCAGGCAGAGATCGGTTCGGGTCGAAGCCTGCGGCACCGACCCATGACGCTTGCCGAGCGCGACGTGCTGGTAGGCCTGGAATGGAGCGAACCGAACGTCTTGGGCCCACTCATGACCAAGACCTACCTGCCGGGTTTCAGTTGGTATTTGGTGGCGTTTGACGCACTCATTGCACTGACCTTGGCGTTTGCGGTCACCGAACACGACCACGTCGCCTTTCTCAATCAACCCGATTTCGCGGTTCGAGAAGGCAAACTTCTGACCCCCGTCGGTGACGGGGTCTACGCACTTCCGGGTTATGGGCTCCCGCGCTCAGCGGTTCGTTACGACGACGACGCGAACTGCGACTCGTAAAGGGTCGCGTAAGCGCCGTGTGCGGCGATGAGTTGATCGTGCGTTCCCTGCTCGACGATGTCGCCGTGTTCCATGACCAAGATGAGGTCGGCATCCCGAATCGTGGAGAGTCGGTGAGCGATGACAAAACTCGTTCGATCTGCGCGCAGCGCAGCCATGGCGCGTTGCACCAGAACCTCGGTGCGTGTATCCACCGATGACGTTGCCTCATCGAGAATCAGCACGGACGGCGCGGCAAGGAAAGCACGGGCAATCGTGATGAGCTGCTTTTCTCCGGCACTGACGTTCGAGGCCTCGTCGTCAAGAACCGTCTCGTAGCCGTGGGGGAGCGTGCGAACAAAGCGATCGACGTACGTTGCTTTGGCTGCGGCGATAATCTCGTCCTCGCTTGCCGACGGTCGACCATAGGCAATATTGTCGCGAATCGTCCCCTTGAACAGCCAGGTGTCTTGCAACACCATGCCGATGCGCGAGCGAAGCGCATCGCGGCTCATCAGCGCGATGTCTGTCCCGTCCAGCGTGATCTGACCGCCACCGAGCTCGTAGAAGCGCATGATGAGGTTGACCAGCGTGGTCTTGCCCGCGCCCGTGGGTCCGACAATCGCGACGGTCTGACCGGGCAGCACGGTGAGGTTGAGATCGGTGATGAGCGGCACATCCGACGAATATCCAAACTGCACGTGGTCAAAAACCAGCGTGCCCGTTTGATGCGACGGAACGAGTGGCGTGTCGGGGTCGGCCACCTGTTCGGGAGCGTCGAGGAGTTCAAACACTCGTTCTGCTGACGCAACACCCGATTGCAACAGGTTGGCCATGGATCCCAACTGAGAGAGGGGCTGCGTGAATTGACGCGAGTACTGAATGAATGCTTGAACGGATCCGAGGGAAAGAGCACCGTTGGCGACGAAGAGTCCACCGACGACCGCGATTCCGACGTAGACGAGGTTTCCGACGAACATCATCGACGGCATGATGATGCCGGACACGAACTGGGCGCCAAAGCTGGCCTCGTAGAGTTCGTGATTCTTGTCGGCGAACTTCTGTTCGACCTGTCGGGATCGACCGAAAATTTTCACGAGGGAATGACCGGTGAACGTTTCCTCAATCTGGGCATTGAGTTCGCCGGTGTGCTTCCACTGATTGACGAACATGCGCTGCGACCTGCGCGCGACGAGCATCGTCACGCCCAAACTCACGGGAATCGAGATCAGGGCGATGAGTGCCAAAACGGGAGAAATGATGAACATCATTGTCAGCACGCCGATGACGGTCAACAGGCTCACGAGAACCTGACTGAGCGTCTGTTGCAAGCTCTGAGCCACATTGTCGATGTCGTTGGTCACGCGGCTGAGCAACTCCCCGCGCTGCATGCGATCGAAGTACGACAGAGGAAGCCGGTGAAGTTTCTGTTCCGTCTCCTCGCGAAGGCGAAACACCGTGCGTTGAACGCTGGTGTTGAGGATGCGCGCTTGCAGCCATCCGAAAAGGAACCCACCGGCGTAGATGGCGAGAACGATGCTCAACGTGATGCCCAGCGCCGTGAAATCGATGCCCGCGCCGGGGGTAAGGGTCATCCCCTTGAGCATGCTGGCAAGTTGATCCTGACCGGACTGGGTGAGCATGGCGATTGCCTGCTCCTGGGTCGTTCCGGCAGGAAGCTGCGAGGAGACGATTCCGTTGAAAATGATGTTTGTTGCGTTGCCGAGCATCCACGGTCCGAGTACGGAGAGCCCGACGCTGACAATCGCGAACGAAATCACGACGACGAGTCGCGCCCGTTCGGGGCGAAGCCGTTGCAGGAGTCGACGGGAACTCGGACCAAATTGCAGCGGTTTCTCGACCGGCACCCCGGCGCCCGGGCCCATGGGACCGCGACCACCCATCGGCCCACTCGGTCTTCCGCCAGAGGCCCCTGCGGGAACGTTTATCCTCGTGCTACTGGGCGAGCCAGCCGCGTTTTTTGCGTTGTCGCTCATGATGCCTCCGCTGCGCTGAGTTGTGATGACACGATTTCTTGATAGGTCGCGTTGGTGGCAAGCAGGTCGTCGTGCGAACCGATCCCGGCGATTGCTCCATCGTCGAGCACCAGAATCTGGTCGGCATCACGAATGCTGGCGATGCGCTGTCCGATGATGATGCGGGTTGTGCCGGCGGCATCCTTGTTCAGAGCTTGACGTAATCTCGCATCGGTCGAGAGATCAAGCGCCGAAAAGGAGTCGTCAAAAATCAAGATCTCTGGTCGTTTGACCAAAGCCCGCGCTATGGCAAGTCGTTGCCGTTGTCCGCCGGAGAAGTTTGTTCCCCCCTGAACCACCGGTGCGTCGAGACCAAGCTCGAGCTTCTCGACGAAATCTCGAGCCTGAGCGACCTCGAGTGCGTGCCACAACTCCTCGTCGGATGCCGAGTCTTTTCCGTATCGCAGGTTGCTCGCAACCGTGCCACTAAATAGGAATGCTTTTTGCGGAACGAGACCGATGAGACTCCATAAGTAATTCACATCCAGGTCACGGGCATCAACGCCATTGACAACCACCTGTCCCGCCGTGGGATCGACGAGGCGCGGTATCAGGTTGATGAGCGTCGTCTTTCCCGATCCGGTTGAGCCCACGATGGCCGTCGTCGTTCCCGGTTCGACCGTGAACGACAGGTGCGACAGCACGGCGATCTCGGCGCCCGGATACGTAAACGAGACGTCGTCGAAGACAATTCGACCATCGCGCTGTCGCGGAATGACGGGATGCGCGGGCGGTGTCACGTCCGATTGGGTTGCGAGCACCTCGGTCACCCGGTCGGCGCACACGGCGGCTCGGGGGATCATCATGGCCATGAACATCGACATCATGACGGCCATGAGGATCTGCATGAGGTACTGCAAGAAGGCCATGACCGTTCCGATTTGCATGTTTCCGGCATCCACCTGATAGGCACCAAACCACAGCACGGCGACGCTCGACAGGTTGAGCACAATCATGACCGAGGGGAACATGAGCGCCATCAGTCGCCCCGACCGCAGTGCCGTCTCGGTAACGGCCACGTTGGCGGCATCAAATCGTTGCGTTTCGACGCTTTCGCGCACAAACGCGCGAACGACCCGGATGCCGGTCAGCTGTTCGCGAAGCACCTGGTTGATGCGGTCAATTCGACTTTGCATGAGACGAAACAACGGCACCATGCGCGAGAGCAAAAGTCCGACGACGGCCAACAGGATGGGCACGCTCACGGCCATGATGATGGATAGGTCGAGGTCGAGGCGCAACGCCATCACAACACCGCCGATGGCGAGGATGGGCGCGGAGAGCAGCAAAGTGCAACCGGACAAAACGAGCATTTGAATTTGCAGGATGTCGTTCGTGTTTCGGGTAATGAGTGAGGGTGCACCGAACGTGTTCATGTCTCGCTCGGAAAACGTACCCACCTGATGAAAGACCTGCTGGCGAAGGTCGCGCCCTACCAACATGGCCAAGCGCGAGCCGAAGTAGACGGCGGTGATCGAGCCGATGATCTGAGCGAGAGACACCCCGAGCATGATGCTGCCGGTCGACAGAATGTAGGGAATGTCGCCCTTTGCGACGCCGAGATCGATGATGTTGGCGTTGAGCGTGGGCAGAGCGAGGGACGCGATTGCCTGTGCAAACTGAAACACCAACACGCCAACCAAGAGAGGCCAATGCGGTCGGATGTAGCGAACCAGCGTTTTCCATAGATTCATGACCGTGTGCTCCGTAGATGTCGTCCTTCGTGAACTCTACTTGCGCCGGCTCAACTGAGAGAATGGCAAAATGCTCCCCTACGTTTTGCTGTCAATCGCCATCGTCGCTGAGGTCATCGGAACGACGGCGCTCAAGATGAGCGATGGATTCACGAAGCTCTGGCCCTCGGTCGTGGTCGTTGTGGGATACCTCGGATCATTTGCTCTGCTGGGAATCGCACTCGCGCGAGGTCTGTCCATGAGCGTTGGCTACGCCATCTGGGCCGGAGTGGGGACCGCTCTCATTGCGTTACTCGGAATCTTGCTTTTCAAAGAAACCATTGCGCCCTGGG
>CANGKD010000010.1 GCA_947454495.1 Actinomycetota bacterium | reverse complement strand
GTCGCCGTGGGTGCTCGGCGAGCTGCTCGGCGAACCACTACCGATGGCCGAACGGCCGGCTGGTGCCCAAATCAAGGTAAATCTGCTGCTCTCTCGCCTGCCCCGCCTCGCGGACGAGTCGGTTACGCCCGAACAGGCGTTCGGCGGAACGTTCCACATCAACGAGACGTATACGCAACTCGAGGCAGCGTATGGCGAAGCGGCTTCGGGCAAAATCCCGCACACCCTGCCCTGTGAGATCTATTGCCACTCGCTCAGCGACCCAACGATACTTGGGCCAGAGCTTCGTGAGTCGGGAGCACACACGCTCACCGTATTCGGCCTGCACGCACCACACGCATTGGTCACCGAGGTGAACAACGACGAGGTGCGCGCCGAACTAGTGGCTGCCGTGATCCGATCGCTCAATAGTGTGCTTGCCGAGCCGATCGAAGACGTGGTGATGATGGATGCGCATGGCAACCCGTGCATCGAAGGAAAGACGACTCTCGACCTCGAGCATGCTCTCAACCTCACCGGTGGCAACATCTTTCACGGTCCCCTGTCGTGGCCGTGGCTCGAAGACGACGCCGACCTCTCGTCGGCCGCCGCGCGCTGGGGTGTTGCAACCGCGCACACGCGGGTTCTGCTGTGTGGCTCGGGAGCCGTGCGGGGTGGTGCCGTCAGTGGACTCGGCGGACACAACGCCGCCATGGCCGTGATGGAAGAGGGCTAGCCATGCCAACCTGGGAGGCGTTCGTCACCTTCATCATTGCGTCCCTCGTGTTGATTGCGATTCCGGGACCGTCCGTGATGTTCTCGGTCGGTCGGTCGCTCGCTCTCGGCAAAAAGTTCGGCGTGCTGACCGTGCTCGGCAACGCGATGGGCACGTTCGTCTGGATTGTGCTCGTCGCCGTCGGGCTTGGCACGATCATCGCAAGTTCCGAAATTGCGTACCAGGTCATTCGCTACGGGGGCGCGGGGTACCTGATCTACCTCGGCATCATGACGATTGTTCATCGGCACGACAAAACCCCTGATCTTGAAGGAAATCTTCAGACTCAAAGCGTGGGCAAGACGCTGCGCGAAGCGTTCATCGTGGGTGTCAGCAACCCCAAGACCGCGGTGTTCTTCTTGGCCGTGCTACCCCAATTCGTGAACTATGCCGCAGGCAACCTGTGGTTGCAGATGCTCGTACTCGGATTGATATTCGAAGTGCTCGGCATCATGGGCGACATGACTTACGCCCTGGCGGCCGGATACGCGCGCGACTGGCTGGCCAAGAATCCGCGTCGCCTCACCGTGATCATCACCACGGGCGGCGCCATCATCATCGCCCTCGGGCTGTTTCTGGCTCTCGTCGACGGTCGGTAACGCTCCGCTGGCGACTTAGTCGAGCAGCAGCGCGGGCTCTTCCACGATTGACGCCACGTCGGCCAGGAACCGACTTGCGACGTCTCCGTCCACGACCCGGTGATCAAAGCTTGCGCCGAGCGTCGTCACGAAACGTGGTCGCACTTCGCCCTCGAACACCCACGGCTTCTGCTTGATTGTGCCGAGCGCGACAATGCCGACCTCGCCGGGGTTCAGGATGGGCGTTCCCGTATCCATGCCGAACACACCAATGTTGGTCACCGTGATGGTGCCGTCGGCCATGTCAGCGGGCGATGTCTTTCCATCACGGGCATTTAGTGTCAGTTGCTCGAGTCCACGAGCGAGTTCGAGCAGGCTCATCGACTGCGCCTCTTTGACGTTCGGCACAATGAGACCGCGCGGCGTGGCCGCAGCAATGCCGAGGTTCACGTAGTGGTGCACGATGATTTCTTTGTCTGTCCACGTGGAGTTGACCGTGGGGTTTCGACGCACCGCCCAAATAATCGCCTTGGCCAGAATCAGCAACGGTGAGACTTTCACGCCCGCAAAATCGGTCGAGTCCTTGAGGCGCTTGACGAACTCCATCGTGCGCGTCGCATCCACGTCGACGAAAACCGACACATGCGGTGCCGTGAAGGCGCTTTGCACCATGGCGGTGGCGATTGCCTTGCGAACGCCCTTGACCGGGATGCGCTCCTCGCGATCGGCCGACCACTCCGGCGTCGCGATGTTGCGGAACACGCTCGCCTGCTGGGCGTGACGAATGACGTCATCGCGCGTGACCTCGCCCGCGATACCCGTGGGTTCAACCTTTGACAAGTCAACGTCGAGGTCTTTCGCGAGCTTACGAATCGGGGGTTTTGCAATGACGCCGAGCGTTTCGACAATGGGAAGAACCGGGCGCTTAGGTGCCTCGGTGGCCGCCGGCGGCACGGGAGCGGCGGCGGGTTGCCCGGCGGCGCCCGGACGGCGGCGCCGTGTGGGACCGTGTCCTCCCGTGCCATAACCCACGAGCACGCTGCCGGACTTTTCTTCATTCGCGTCTTTGGCGCCGTCAACTTCACTTGCGTCGGTCACGAACACTTCGTTGGCCATCGCGGCCTGCGCCAGTGTCGGCGTGGGCGCGGTCAGCTGTGACGAGCCCTCTGCCTCGATGGTCACAATCGCGGTACCCACCTCGACGGTCTCGCCCTCGGCGACGAGCAATTCGCCCACCGTGCCCGCGAAGGGAGAGGGGAGCTCGACGAGCGATTTTGCGGTCTCAATCTCGACAAGCACCTGGTTGACGTCCACGGCATCACCCGGCTTGACCTTCCACGAGACAATTTCGGCCTCGGTCAGACCTTCGCCCACGTCTGGCAAATAAAACTTCGCAGCGGTCATCGGTTCACTCCTAGTAACTCATCGCGCGGTCAACCGCGTCGAGAATTCGATCCGCGTCGGGCAAGTACACGGCCTCTTGTTTAGCGGGTGGAAATGGCGTGTCAAAACCGGAGACGCGCAACACGGGCGACTCGAGCAGATAGAACGACTTCTCGTGCACGGTGGCCGCAATCTCGCTGCCCAGCGACACGAATCCGGGCGCCTCTTGCGCGACGACCAAGCGACCGGTCTTGGCAACCGACGCGAGGATTGGTGCGTAGTCGATGGGTGACAGTGAACGGAGGTCGATGACCTCGACACTCGTGCCTTCGTTGGCGGCCACGTCGGCGGCCTGCAGAATCATGCTCACCATGGCCCCGTGACCGACGATGGTGACATCGGTGCCTTCACGAACGACGCGACTCGCATGCAGCGGGTAGCCCGATGCTTTCGTGTCGACGTCACCCTTGGGCCAGTAGCGACTCTTGGGCTCGAAGAACATGACGGGGTCGTTCGATGCGATTGCCTCTTGAATCATCCAATAGGCGTCGTGCGGATTGCTCGGGCTCACCAACCGAAGACCTGCCGTATGCGCAAAGTAGGCTTCGGGGCTCTCTTGGTGATGTTCAACCGCGCCGATGTGCCCGCCGTAGGGAACACGAATGACCACGGGCATCGACAACGCGCCCTCGTGACGAAACGTGAGTTTTGCCAGCTGAGTCGTGATTTGGTCGAATGCGGGAAAAATAAACCCGTCGAACTGAATCTCGACCACGGGCCGATACCCGCGCATCGCGAGTCCGATAGCGCTACCCACAATTCCGGATTCCGCGAGTGGCGTATCCATGACCCGGTGCTCACCGAACTCCGTCTTGAGTCCCTCGGTGACGCGAAAAACGCCACCCAGGGTTCCGATGTCTTCACCCATGAGCACGACCTTGGGGTCGGCCAGCATGGCTTCCCGAAGTCCGAGGTTGATTGCTTTCGCCAGGGGCAAGTTTTGCGTGGTCACAATTACGCCTCCTCTTCAAACGAGGCATCGTAGGCCGCGAGCCATGCGCGCTGTTCGTCCATCACCGGATGCGGGTCTGAATAGACCGATTCGAACATGCTTTCCGGTCCAGGCGCGGTGAGCTCGAGTGTGCGACGACGGATGTCCGATGCAAAGTCGGCTGCCTCCTCGTGCACGGCGGCAAAGAACTTGTCGTCAGCGCCGGACGCGCGAAGGTAGGTTTCGAGACGGGCAATCGGATCCTTTTTGATCCAATCTTGTAGCTCTTCGTCGGTGCGATACTTCGTCGGGTCGTCACTCGACGTGTGCGCCCCAATGCGATACGTGTGTGCCTCGATCAGGCTTGGGCCACGACCATTACGTGCGTCATCGAGGTGCTTCGCGGTAACCGCGTAGCTGGCAAACACGTCGTTGCCGTCTAGTTGCGTTCCCGGAATACCGAACCCTGTTCCGCGCAGGTACAGCGGAACGCGGGCCTGAACGCTCACTGGAACCGAGATGGCCCAGTGGTTGTTCTGAACGAAAAAGACCTGGGGAGTTTGGTAGCTCGCGGCGAACACAAAGGCCTCGCTCACATCACCCTGGCTTGTGGCACCATCACCGAAGTACACGATGACGGCTTCGTCCGTGTCGGGATTGCCGGTGTTCGTTGCCCCGTCGAGATTGATGCCCATCGCGTATCCCGTCGAATGCAACGCGTGCGAACCGATGACGAGCGTGTAGATGTGAAAGTTTTTGTGCTTCGGGTCAAACGGATTCCAGCCGCCGTGAGTGATGCCTTTGAACTGGCGAATGAGTTGAATCAGGTCAACGCCACGGATGTGCGCAATCGCGTGTTCGCGATAAGCCGGAAAAATGTGGTCCTGGTCTTTTGTCGCGTAGGCCGACCCGACCTGAGCGCCCTCCTGACCATGGCTTGGCACCCAGAGTGCGAGCTGTCCCTGGCGCTGCAAGTTGGTCGCCTCAGTGTCATAACGGCGCACCGTGACCATGTCTGTATAGAACTTGCGGTAATCCGCATCCGTCAACTTCTCGAAATACGGCAGAAACTCTTCAGCGGATGCGCTCGGCGCAAACTTTCCCTCGGGGGTCAGCAACTGCACCATGGGGTCGTTGGCGGTAGAACTCACCCACTCAACATACCGGGGTTAAGGGGCGATTCGATGGTCCAGATGATGCCCAATGGTGGCAGGATACGTCGTGTGAAGACATTTTTCTTGGGCGTTGTCTTGAACGCCATCGCGCTCTGGTTGACCACAATCATGCTCCCGTCGCAGGTTGCCATCTATCCGCCAGGGATGGCACCGTTGCCCTTTGCCATCACGGTTTTCTGGGTCGCGATTGTCTTCGGTGTCGTCAACGGCACACTGGGCACGGTGTTGCGATTCCTCTCGTTCCCGCTTTTCATTCTGACGCTCGGCATCTTTGCGCTCGTCTTGAACGCCCTCTTGCTGATGCTGATCGCGTGGCTCAGCACGCTGATTGGGTCCGGTCTCACGGTTGCGGGTTTCTGGGGTGCATTCTGGGGCTCGATCGTGCTCAGCATCGTGAGCTGGATTCTCGGACTCATTTTTCGACCTCGCTCCGCGTAGCCTTCCACAGAGTCGTCGTCCCGCTGCCCGTCAGCGCGCCGAGCGCCGCGTCGGTCTGTGTCACGCGAGCGTCGTCGAGTTTGGTGCACTCTCGCGCCGTCTGCACGTAGGCCTCTAATCGGTGGGCCGGAACCAGGCTGTCGCCGGTAAAGGATGACGGCGTCGTTCCGAGGCTTCGCACGTAGACCACGCCTTGCTGTGGCTGGGTCACGGTTCCACCGAGTGCCGGCACCACATCATCGATGTGTTCGAATGCGACGATGGGCACCTCCGGGGGTGGGGTCAACGCATGAATCGGGGCGCCGGCGGTGATGACGGCTCGCGCCGTAACGTCGGGAGACTGTGCGACTCGCATCGCGACGAGCCCGCCCTGACTGTGGCCGACCAGAATGACGGGATCCCCGCGACCAATACCCGACTGCTCCATTGCGCGGCGCACGGCGTTTTCACTGGCACCGGGGTCGCCCCCTAACGCGGCGAGGTTGCTCGACATGTCCCAGGGTTGCGACGTCACACCCAGAGACGCATCGACCGTGCCGCCGATGTAAACAACATGCGTGTCGCCGAACTTCTCGATGCGCACCTGAGCGCCGTCATCGGTCGAGCTGGGGATGCGCGACAACGCGTCGGCAATGTCTCTTGGTGCCCGAACCGGCTGCGTGCCCACGCGTTCAACCGTCGTGGGCACGGCCGCGCCGCCGCCGGTCGATGCGTCCACAGCCGCGCTCGGTCGCGCCGCGATGCCGTTTACGCGTGATGCCAGTCTCGACGTTCCCGCCAGACTCGTGATGCCTAACCCAGCCGAACCGATACCGAGCGCCACTGGCAACGGGAGCCCGAGAGCGCCGGAGATGCCCTCGTCGAGTGATCCGACACCCACTTCAATTGCGCGCACAACCGCGGGCGAGGAGAGAACGTGCGCCCACTCATCCGTCTGAAAATGAACCAAGTGTGAGCGCAGCCGAGGTGGGAGAGCGTCGAGGAGCACTCGAGAAAAGGCAAGGCTCGCCGCGAAACTCGCGGCCACGGGACCAAGCACACACCCCAGAGTGGGGAGAAGTCGACCGACCAACCAGAGGCACGCGTCGCTCGCGCGTTGAAAGACAAGTGTATTACTGGTCTCTACGTCGTGGTAAGCCTGCGTAACCCGATCCAGACGTTCAGCCAGCTCACGCACATTCACGGCAATTGACGTGGCCTCGCGTCCCGAAGCCTCGGGCGCAAACTCCGCGTCCCACGTGCGCCACGACGCGGCCCACTCCTCGAGCGCAACAGCGAGCTGATTCCACGCCGACGAGAGCGAGTCCAGTTCAATCGAATCGACGCGTACAACGCCAGTCACGTAACGGTGCTCCACACTCGCGCGCAGAGTGTCGACAGGCGGCGCACGATGTCATCCATTTCGGCATGGGCCCGCGACGCCGCCACAGATTGCCAGAACGCCAGGGCCGACTGGGGATCGGAGGACTGGGCCAAGCTCCGTGCGCGTCGCACGATGTCTTCGAGTTGGTGCGCGAGCGACAAACCGGCGAGTTGGCGGGCCTGGTCCGCGTGTTCCCGCGCCCACGGATCATCGCTCCACATGTGCGAAGTGTGCCCCGTGCCATGATCACTCGCCGCCGGCACGATTGAGTGATGGGATAGCCATTTGTGCGATGTGCGCTGTGGAGGACTGTGCGTTTGGGAGAATGGGACCATGGTGCTTCCCGTGCAGGTTTTGAGTCCCCTTGATGGCCGCTATCAGTCCGCGGTCGCGGGATTAGGCGAGTACTTGTCGGAGGCCGGCCTCAACCGGGCCCGCGTGCACGTTGAGGTGGAGTGGCTCATTGCTCTGACGAATCAGCGCATGTTTGATTCAGCGCCGCTGTCTTCACGCGAGCAGGCCGCGTTGCGCGCATTCGTTACCGACTTTGGTCAAACCGAAATCGACGAACTCGCGACGCTCGAGGCCACGACGCGCCATGACGTGAAGGCCGTCGAGTACCTGGTTCGCGCGAAGCTCGACAAACTCGGTCTGCAACGCGTGAGCGAACTGACGCACTTTGCGTGCACGAGTGAAGACATCAACAACGTCTCCTACGCCCTGATTGTTCGCGACGCCATCACTCGCGTGTGGCTACCCGCGTTTGAGGCGGTCATTTCCAGCTTGCACGAACTTGCGATTCAACACCGCGCGGTCCCCATGCTGAGCCGCACCCACGGTCAGCCCGCGACGCCGTCGACGATGGGTAAGGAACTTGCGGTCTTCGCGCATCGTCTCGAGCGCATCCGCGGCCAGATTGCCGACACGGAATACCTCGCCAAGTTCAGTGGTGCCACGGGCACGTTTAGCGCACACGTTGTTGCCGACGCGAATGCCGACTGGGCCGCAATCTCGCGCGCGTTCGTAGAGGGGCTGGGACTGACCTGGAACCCGCTCACGACGCAGATTGAATCACACGACTGGCAGGCGGAGCTGTACGCACGGATTTCCCACGGAAACCGCATTGTTCACAACCTCGCCACTGACATGTGGACGTACATCTCGCTCGGGTTCTTTCGACAGATTCCCCAGGCCGGTGCGACCGGATCGTCGACGATGCCGCACAAGATCAACCCCATTCGTTTCGAGAACGCGGAAGCAAACCTCGAGCTCTCGTGCGCGGTGCTTGATTCACTCGCTGCGACCCTCGTCACATCTCGCATGCAACGCGACCTCACCGATTCCACCACTCAGCGCAATATCGGCGTCGGGCTGGGTCACTCACTGCTCGCTCTCGACAACCTGCGTCGCGGACTTGGCGAAGTTGACCTCGACCTCGACGTGCTCGCCCGTGACCTAGACGCAAACTGGGAGGTCTTGGGCGAGGCAATTCAAACGGTGATTCGTGCGGAAGTTGTCTCGGGAAATTCGACCATTGCCGATCCCTACGCTCTGCTCAAGGACCTGACGCGCGGCAAGAAGCTCACGCCCGCCGCGCTGGCCGACTTCATTAGTGGACTCGACATCTCGCAGGACGCGAAAGCTCGTCTGCTCTCCTTGACACCCGGCGGCTACGTCGGCCGCGCCGCGGAGCTGGTTGACTTTCTCGACTAGTGCGAAGAATCTAGCTCTTCGATATCGGTGAGTTCCTCACGTTTGGGCTTGATGGCGAGCACGATCATGGCGATGCTGACCAGGCTGACGATAAACGCGACGCCCGCCCAGATGAGCGATTCGTAGGCCACCCGCGTCGACATGAGCACGATCAGGCCCGTGAATGCCGCAATCACGGCCGAGAGTCCGATGAGTTCAAGCGGACGAAGTCGGTCTCTGCGGGTGGGTGTGCTCATGCTGTGGGATTTCCTTCCGTCGGCGCGGTTGTGGAGTCAAACCGCAGGGTCATTCCGGCAATGCCAAGATAAACGCTCGTCACGATTCCGTAGGCTCCCACGATTCCGACCGCATAGACGCTGGTCAGGGGCAAGACCCCTTCGGCCAAGGCGAGCGCCACCCCGGCGAGCGCGAGTACCCGAAAGTCGCGCCTGACCATCGCTAGTCCCGCGTTGAGTGATAGCAGGATGTCGCACACGGCCATCACGGCCGCCCACGTGGCGACGAGCAGGGTCAGCGTGCCGAGCGTGGGGCCAAAAAACAGGGCTGCTCCCGCCAGGCCGCTCACGACAATCGACGCGGCTGCAGCAGCTGCGTTGCTGAACTTCCAAGCGCGAGTTGTTTCGGGCACAATCGCGACACCGACGGAACGCGTCAACGCTGCGCCGAGCGAAATCACAAGCAACCCAATGATCCCCACAGTGGGAGCATGATTGACCGAGAACGTGATGTAGATGCCCGCGAGAGCGAGTGGAATCGCCGACACCAGAAGAAACAGGCCGGTTCGTGTGGCCTGTGAATCGCGGACGGTGGGCATGCTCACACGACCACTCTACGGGCGCTACTGATGCGCGAAATCGTTGAAGCGAGAGAGATGCCCGGTGAATCCCACCACCACGGTGGACGTCGGACCATTTCGGTGTTTGGCCACAATGAGATCCGCCTCGCCGGCTCGCGGATGATCGCGATCGTATGCGCCTTCACGGTGCAACAGGATGACCATATCGGCGTCTTGCTCGAGCGAACCCGACTCGCGGAGGTCGGACAATGCGGGCATTTTGTCTGCACGTTGTTCCGGTCCGCGGTTGAGCTGTGACAGCGCCACGACGGGAACCTGAAGCTCTTTGGCCAGCAACTTGAGTGCACGACTGAATTCACTGACCTCTTGTTGACGGTTTTCGACACGCTTGCCACTCGTCATTAGTTGGAGGTAGTCAATAACGACAAGTTTCAGTCCGACGCGCTGCTTGAGGCGACGGCACTTTGCCCGAATCTCGACGAGAGTCATGTTGGGGCTGTCGTCAATGTAGAGCGGAGCCTCGGAAATGCGACCTCGTGTCGCAGCAATCGCGGTCCAGTCGTTGTTCGCTACGGTTCCCTTGCGCATATTGGCCAGCGGTACCGACGACTCGGCCGACAGCAACCTCATCGCAATTTCGCTCTTGCCCATTTCGAGGGAAAAGAAGATTGTGGGCTGGTTGTACCGCACGCTGGCGTGACGAGCGAAGTCCAGTGCGAGCGTCGACTTACCGAGGGCCGGCCGCGCGGCGATGATGATCAGTTGCCCCGGGTGGAGTCCGTTTGTGAGCTCATCGAGATCCCGAAAACCAGTGGGAACCCCGATCATGCTTCCGTCACGGTGACGTGCCGTCTCGATTTCTTCGATGGCCGCGTCGACAGCCGTATTCAACGGAACGTAATCCTCGACCTCAGCCGAACCCGTCACGGAGTAAATCTCCGCCTGCGCGGAATTCACGAGGTCTTGGGGTTCGCCCTCGCCCGCGTATCCCATCTGGACAATTCGAGTGCCGGCATCGACCAGGCGACGCAACAATGCCCGCTCGGCGACGATACCCGCGTAATAGCCCGCATTTGCCGCCGTCGGCACGAGAGCGGTCAGCGTGTGCAGATAATCGGCCCCTCCGGCGCGCACGAGCGAACCCGTCTTGGTCAGTTCGTCGGTCACCGTGATGGCATCCGTCGGCTCACCGTGCGCATAAAGGTTCAAGATTGCGTCGTAAATAACCTCGTGCTTGGGCACGTAGAAATCGGCACCGCGAACAACTTCAACGACGTCGGCCACGGCGTCTTTGCTCAGCAGCATTCCCCCCAGAGTGCTTTGCTCCGCGAGAACGTCGTGCGGGGGGACACGTTCACCGGGGTTCGCGCCACGAGAATCAGCAGGGGGTGGCAAGTGCGCAATCGACATCGTGACCCCCTTCGTGATCTCTGAAACGTGTCTAACACGGCCCACCGTCACGTCACCGTTACAGGGCCGTGAGACACACTAGAAAATCCCGTCGCATTCCCCCAAACCACCATGTGGATAAGCCTGTGCATGACGCGCCGATAAATCGGCACCAGCTGTTCATAACTTGTGGGCAACTTTGTGGATGAATCGCAACATTCGGCGTTTATTTCCGGTTTCATCAGGGTTTTTATGCGCTTGTGCATGTGAATAACATGCACTCTCAACTTTGTGTTTAACGTTGAAGCGAACGAAGCGACCTGTGTATAGAAAACCCCTAGTCCGCACCCCTCACAGTGGGGCGACACGCCGATACTGGACAACTTCGGGGTCGTCTCAACTTGACTTTTTCCGTTGTTGTCGTCGATCGACAGCCGGCACGTGCTCGCGAAGCAACGCTTAACGGCGTTCGGGTCTCCCTCAGGGCGAGGAAGACCCGAACGCGCGCAGCCAGCAAGTTACTTGGCGGCAACCACCTGCAGCGTGATGGTGGCAACAAGTTCGTCACGAAGACGAACCGTTGCTTCGTGATCCCCGGTGAATTTAATCGGAGACACGATTTCGATCTTGCGCTTGTCGATATCGCCGAGGCCAGCGGCAGCAACGGCGGTCGCAATGTGGTCGGTCTTAACCGAACCAAACAAGCGGCCGTCACGACCAACCTTGACCGACAGCTTGACCTTGGCCGACTCGAGCTTGGACTTCAACGCCTGGGCCTCCTCCAAGGTAGCCAATGCGCGAGCCGTGCGAGCGGCACGGATCTGTTCGACCTGCTTCTCGCCACCACGCGACCACGCAACAGCGAAGCCCTGCGGGATGAGGTAGTTGCGCGCGTATCCGTTCTTCACGTCCACGACGTCGCCAGCGGAGCCGAGGCCAGAGACCTCGTTCGTCAGAATGAGCTTAGACATTTCGATACTCCTTAGCGTCCGGCGCCAGCGTAGGGAAGAAGCGCCATCTCACGAGCGTTCTTCACGGCTCGTGCGATGAGGCGCTGCTCTTGAACAGACACACCGGTGATACGACGGGCGCGGATCTTTCCACGCTCCGAGATGAACTTGCGCAGAGTCGCGACGTCTTTGTAGTCGATGACTCCAACGCGGATTGCCTTCGCGGGTGCGAGGGCTTTTGCGTTCTTGCCGCGAAGCGGCTTGCGGCGATCGCCGCTGCTCTTTCCAGCCATGATTCCTCTTTTGGTCTACGCGCGACGTGTCGCGCTGGTGAAATTAATTAGAAGGGCGTGTCGTCGGGGAACGAATCTGCTCCCGTGACACCCGGCATGTTCCACGGATCCGCGCCGGCGCTCGTGGGTTGCCCCCACGGCTCGTCGCCACCCGCCGGAAGGCCTCCGCGGGCACCGCCCGCGGCACCGCCGGCAGCTCGGCTCACCTGTGCTGTTGCGTAACGCAACGACGGGCCGATCTCGTCTACTTCGAGTTCAATCGTCGTACGCTTTTCGCCCTCTTTGGTTTCGTAGGAGCGCTGCTTCAGGCGTCCCGTTGCGATGACTCGCGAACCCTTGGTGAGGCTCCCGGCAACGTGTTCGGCAAATTCACGCCACACACTTGCCCGAAGAAACAGTGCCTCGCCGTCTTTCCACTCGTTTGACGCGCGGTCAAAGTTGCGGGGCGTCGACGCGATGGTGAAGTTCGCCACCGCGAGACCGCTCTGCGTGTAACGCAGCTCGGGATCGCTCGTGAGGTTTCCCACGACGGTGATGACGGTTTCGCCGGCCATTGAGATCAGGCGTCCTGTTCTGCGGTTTCGGCAGGCTTGGTCGCCTTGGGCGCGGTCGCAGCGCGCGCGGCCTTGACGGCAGCGAGCTTTTCTGCGGCGGCGACCTGGGCGATGGCCTCTTCTGCGCGCAGCACCTTCGTGCGCATGACGGCCTCGCTGAGCTTCAGCTGACGGTCAAGCTCCACGGTGGCGTCTGAACTTGCGGTGAAGTTGACGACGGCGTAAATGCCTTCGGCCTTCTTGTTGATTTCGTAAGCCAGACGACGGCGTCCCCAGATGTCGACGTTGTCGATGGTCCCACCATCGTTGCGTACGACATTCAAGAACTTGTCGAGGCTCGGAGCGACAGTGCGCTCGTCAATCTCGGGGTCAAGGATGACCATGAGTTCGTATTGATGCATGACTAACCCGCCTCCTTCGGACTAAACGGCTGCAGACGGTCTGCAGCAGGAGGGTTGCACATACGCTGAATGAAGAAGTCACGTGGCGTGACGACCAAACAACTTCCCTAGGTTACAGGCTTGGTTCGTGAGGCGCGAAATCGTCTTGTTCGGTCCACCACTGACGCAGCAGCTCGGTGGCGCGATCTTCCCCGAGTGGCCCGTTATCAAGGCGAACGTCGAGCAGGTATTTATAGGCCCGACCGACCGCGGGTCCGGGCTTAATGTTCAGGATGCGCATGATGGCTTCCCCGTCAAGGTCGGGTCGAATCGACGCGAGTTCCTCCGCTGCCGAGAGTTCTTCAATGCGTTGCTCGAGGTCGTCATAGGCGAACGAAAGCCGATCAGCCTTGCGCTTATTGCGCGTCGTGACATCGGCACGAGTCAGGATGTGCAGGAGTTCAAGCTGTGCACCCGCATCCCGAACGTATCTCCGCACCGCGGCGTCCGTCCAAGACCCTTCGCTATACCCAAAGAAGCGCAGGTGAAGTTCAATGAGGTCGGCGACGGCGGCCACCGTGTCATTGTCAAAACGAAGTTCACGCAGTCTCTTCTTTGCGAGTTTCGCCCCCACCACGTCATGGTGATAAAAACTCACCGCGCCGCCGGCTTCGAACCGACGTGTGGACGGCTTACCAATGTCGTGGAGGAGGGCGGCCAGACGCAAGACAAGGTTGGGCGCCGAGCCGGGAAAACGGCGTTTTTCCCAATCGATGGCCTGAGTCAGCACGGTCAGGCTGTGCTCATAGACATCTTTGTGGTGGTGATGTTCGTCCGTTTCTAACTTCAACGCGGGTAGTTCTGGCAAGAAGACGTCGGCAAGCTTGGTTCGAACCAAAACGGTGATACCGGGAACCGGATTCTCCGCGCTGAGGAGTTTGACGAGCTCGTCTCGGATTCGTTCGGCAGAGATTCGCTCGAGGTCGTGCCGAAGCTCCGTCATCGCCCATTCGGTTTCCTCATCGACCTCGAATTCCAACTGAGCGACGAATCGTGCCGCTCGCATCATGCGAAGTGGGTCCTCGCGAAAACAGGACATCGCGTCACGCGGGGGCCTTAATCGGCGTGCCATTAAGTCGTCAATGCCTCCGAACGGATCAACCAGTCGCATCGGTGTCAAAACCAGCGCCATCGCGTTGACCGTGAAATCTCGTCGCACGAGGTCTTCCTCGAGGGAGTCGCCGAACGTCACCTCGGGACGGCGCGTGACACCGTCATAGAGGTCGGCGCGGTATGTGGTGATTTCCACGTCTTCACCGGCCACGCGAGCTCCGATGGTGCCGAATTCACGGCCAGTTTCCCAGTGTGCCTCCGCGAGCGGGCGAACAATGCGCAGAATTTCTTCGGGGCGCGCACTCGTTGTGAAATCAAGGTCATGGATTACCCGGCCCAAAAACGCGTCTCGAACCGGACCGCCTACCAGCGCGAGATCGTGGCCCGCCATAGCGAAGGCGTCAGCAAGTCGAGCCACCGCGGTGGAGTTCGCTACCGCTTCGAGGGTCTTGAGCGCCTCGGCCGCACTTTCCACGTGCCCGATTCTACGGGAGTATCACGGTTGCCCCGATGGACCACCATGTGATCACCCCGTCGCCCTAGGTGTGCCCCGGGCTCTTCTCTTGTCTCGACGTTTAGACTTTCGTCATGCGTGGACGTCGCCTTCGCAGTGCCGGCCTGGCGCTGTTTGTGAGTTTGGGCCTGGTGCTCAGCGGCGTCCTCACAGGCGGAGAGTCTCCACAGCCCGCCCGTGCATCCACGAGTTTGCAAGCACAACTCGTCTCCCCGCCCGGAGTGGCGGTCGCCCCGGGCGTTCCGTTTGAGCTCACACTGACGGTAACAAATCCGGGAACGGATACCGCGTCCTCCGTTTCCGCAGCAATCCGACTGACGAGCCAACCACTGCAGACGCTCAGCGACGCATCTGCGTGGTTCCGCGGCGACGATGTGCGGCGCGACCCGACGGATTTGGTGCTCATCGACGTCGGAGACATCCCCGTCGGTGATTCGGTCACCGTGTCAGAGTCTGTGACCCTCAGTCAGGGAGACCTTCCTGAAGGGTGGCTCGTCTATGGAGTGCAGGCCGACGTTGACACGAATGACACGACGGTGACGGCGCGCAGCGCGCTCGTCTGGGCTGACGCAGACGTGCCCGCGAAAACGGGGTACGTTCCCGTGGTTCCCCTCGTCGCGCCCGCGAACCCCGATGAGTTTCTCGACGCGTTAATGCTCGAGAAACTCACAAAGCCCGGTGGCGTGCTGGCGAGACAACTCAGCGCGGCGGCGGATGCCTCCGCCGTTGCGGTGGACCCGCGCATCGTTGCGTCCATCGTGCGGCTGGGCGAAAAGGCTCCCGCCACGGCGCGCAGTTGGCTGGCCCAGTTGAATAATGTGGCGGTACCCACTTTTTCATTGCAATACGGCGACGCAGATCCGGCACTACAAGGTGAAGTTGGGTTTTCCCAGCTGCTCCCAATTTCTTTTGCGGGACTCCCTGCGCTCTCCGAGGGAGCGTTGAGCGCAGCGTGGACGCCCACGTTGCCCAACATGGTCTGGGCAGAACCCAACACGCTCACGGCGTCTGGCTTGACGACGATTCTGTCGCGCTCGACGGTGGGCCCTTCGGCGGACGCGCAAAGCACAGCGGGTCCGTGGTTGCTTTCCGGGTCCCACAACGCCGCCGTCGCCGAGGGTTCGCGCGCCACAATCACCCGAGACGCGACGGAGCGCGCTCCCCAAACATCCGTCGACACGCTCGTGCTCAATGACGAATTGACGTCGGCGCTTCGTGCTGCCGAGAGTGCCACGTCGGACATCGCCTGGGCACAGTCGGCGATTGAGGCGAGCACGTATCTCGCCGTCATGTCGAGCAAGGGTGGCGGTCTGTTGACAGCGGGATTCAAGCGCATCACAACACCCGAAACGGGCGCCGCTCGGACGAGTGAGACGCTCGCGTTCTTGCGCGACGTTTCCTGGGCTACCCAGGTGTCGCTTGGTGGGGCTCTCGACCAAGAACCCCTCGTCACAACACTGGTCGAGACTCCCGAATCGCCAGATCGCATCGCGGGCGGATCGCGCATTTTGGCGTCATTTGGGCAGTTGCAGAATTTCGCCTCGGCGTCGAGCCAGCCGGATGTCGTGGCCGGCTTTGCCGACCGTTCGCATGCGCCGCTGCTCAGCGTCGCATGGATGGATGACGCCAGCAGCTGGTCCAGTGCGCTCGACGCGCTGTCGCTCACCACGCGTTCATACATCAATGAAGTTCACTTCGGACTCACGAGCAACATCAACATGGTCGGGGGTCAAGCCTCCATTCCCATCACCGTTGTAAATGGCCACTCTTTTGACGTCACCGTTTCCGTGCATGCAGTTCCGTCCAATCCCCGATTGAGTGTGGGCACCGACCAACTCGTCACGATTCCCGCGGATTCACAAGGAACAGTCAAGATTCCCGTCTCCGCTCGAGTGGGCAATGGTGACGTCAATCTCACGCTCACCATGACGTCGCCCACGGGAGAGCCGGTCGGCGACGCGAGCGTGGTTCCTGTCAGCGTGCGCGCCGACTGGGAAGGCTTCGGGCTCGTCATCATGGCCGTCCTATTTTTCGCCCTCATCATTACGGGAACCATTCGAACGCTTCGTCGTCGTCGACGCGGAACCATCCACTCATGAGCGAACGGAGCCTTCGGGCATCCAGCGTCATGCTCGGCAGTGGCACGCTCGTGTCGCGCGCCCTGGGATTCGTGCGGGCAATCTTGTTGGCGCAGGCGCTGGGCGTGACGGCGAGCGCGGGAGCTGACGCATTTGCCGTGGCCAATCAACTCCCGAACAACATCTACGCGATCGTCGCCGGCGGAGTTTTTTCGGCGACCCTTGTGCCCGCCATCGTCAAATCGGCGGTGCATAACGACGGTGGACGAGCCTACGTCAACAAACTAATGACCGCGGCGCTCACGCTGATGGTCGCGACCACCGCACTCGCAACCCTGCTCGCCCCGGTGTTGGTAAGTCTCTACGCATCCCGTTGGTCTACGGATCAGCTCGCACTCGCGACCGCCTTTGCGTACATCTGCCTTCCACAGATTTTCTTCTATGCCCTCTACGCGCTTCTCGGCGAAATCTTGAATGGTCGCAACGTTTTCGGGCCGTTCACCTGGGCGCCCGTTGCCAACAACGTCATCGCCATCACGGGTCTCGCGGCCTTTGTGGTTCTCTTCGGGTTTGATTCGCAGGGCACGCGTTCGGTTATCGATTGGTCGTCGGGCATGGTGTGGCTGCTCGCTGGTTCTGCCACGCTCGGCGTTGCGGCTCAATCGCTTCTGTTGTTCTTTTTTTGGCGTCGCATCGGGCTCTCGTTTCGTCCCGACTTCCGCTGGCGCGGGGTGGGGATGCGCGACACGGGACGAATGGCATCCTGGACTTTCGGCATGTTGCTGCTGACGCAGGTGGCCGGGCTTATTGAGACGAATGTGTCCGCCTTGGCATCCGGATATGGCGCCTCTGTTTTCACGTTGCAGACGGCCTGGCTCACGTTCATGTTGCCGCACTCGGTGATCACCGTCTCACTCGCGACGGCCTATTTCACGCGGATGAGCGCGCACGCTTCGGCAAATAACCTCTCTGCCGTGGCCGCCGACACGGAAGAATCCGTGCGGCGAATAACGCTTTTCATGTTTTGGGCAGCGGCCGCGCTTATCAGCGCCGCGTTTCCGTTTTCTACATTGTTCGCATCGGGAAGCGTCGCGGTCTCGCAACTGGCCTGGGTCATCATCGCGACCACAATTGGTCTGCCCGCGTTCAGCGTGCTGTTTCTCTTGCAACGCGTCTTTTACGCGCTGGGTGACGGACGCACGCCCTTCATCGTGACGCTATGCCAAACAGTGGTGTTTTCAGTGCTTGTTGTGTGCTGTTCCGTGCTCCCCCGAGACATTCTCGCTGTGGGGGTCGCCACGACGCTGAGCGTTGTCGGTATTGGTCAGACGGGGCTCGCGTTCTATTTTGTTCGGAAACGGCTTCCCGAATTTTCTCTCCGCCCCATTTCCGTCACGACGTTGCGTGCCATCGGTGCTGCCGTCGGTGCACTCGGGGCGGGACTTGGAGTCGCCGGCCTGCTTGGTGCGTTCAACAACGGATTCGCCATCGCCAACGTCGGTGCCGGAATGTGCGCAACGATTGTGATCGGTCTCACTGTTTCGCTCGTCTTCATCGGCGCACTGCGACTACTGCGCACTCCAGAACTTCGGGATCTCGTGCCGTCCTCACGCCCGCGTGGGGAATAGCCGACAACTAGACTGACGTTGCTATTGGTGCTCGCGAATTCACCCGCGAGCGAAAAGCTACGTCGGGAGTGTTTCGTGCGTCAACTCATCATCATCGGCTCGGGTCCGGCCGGTTACACGGCGGCAATCTACGCCGCCCGCGCCAATTTTGCTCCATTGCTCATCGCAAGCTCTGTGGAGGCGGGTGGGGAATTGATGAACACCACCGAAGTTGAAAACTTTCCTGGTTTTCCGCAGGGCATCATGGGCCCCGATCTGATGGACGCGATGCGGGCACAGGCCGAACGTTTTGGCACCGAGGTGCTCCTCGACGACGTGACGAGCGTCGACTTCGCCGGCGACATCAAGAAGCTGTCGACCGGATCGAACGGTGACTTTGAAGCCCAGGCCGTCATTTTCGCCACGGGATCCGCCTACCGCAAACTCGGCTTGCCCGACGAAGACCGACTCTCGGGTCACGGGGTGTCGTGGTGTGCCACGTGCGACGGGTTCTTCTTTCGACAAAAAACTATCGCCGTCGTGGGCGGCGGGGATTCTGCCATGGAAGAAGCGAACTTCCTCACGAAGTTTGCCGACAAGGTCTACGTCATCCACCGAAAAGACACGCTGCGGGCATCCAAAATCATGCAGGATCGCGCGCGCGCGAATCCCAAGATTGAGTTCGTCTGGAACAGCGCTGTCAGCGCGATTCTGGGCGAGGATGCCCTGAACGGCGTCACCCTGACCGACACGGTCACCGGCGCAACGCGGGACCTTGCGCTCGACGGCTTGTTTATCGCGATTGGTAACGATCCGCGCACGCACCTCATCCACGGACAACTCGAGCTCACTCCGGAGGGCACGATTGCCGTGGAGGGACGCACGAGCAAAACGAGCCTGCCGGGAGTTTTTGCTGCCGGTGATGTCATCGACCCTTCCTACCGACAGGCCATTACGGCGGCCGCCAGCGGCACGGTCGCCGCACTCGACGCGGAACACTTTCTTTCTGCACTCGAGTCGCCCGTGACGTCCTAGCGTCAGCACCACGTTTTTCGTATCTTGCACTCATAAACAACCCAACTAAGGAGTAGCCATGTCTGCAGCGCGCAGCGTCACCGATGCCTCGTTCGACACCGAGGTTCTCAAAAGCAGCAAACCCGTGTTGGTCGACTTCTGGGCCGAATGGTGTGGTCCGTGCCGAGCAGTCGGCCCCGTTCTCGATCAAATCCTGGCTGAGAACGGCGAGAAACTCGACATCGTCAAGTTGAATGTAGACGAAAACCCTCAGACGGCGATGGCCTACAAGATCACGTCCATCCCCGCGATGATCGTTTTCCAGAATGGCGAGGCGGTCAAGACGATTGTCGGGGCAAAGCCGAAGCCCGCGCTCGAGCACGATCTCGCCGCCTTCATCGCGTAGTTCGACATCGCCTTCATCGCCAGGTTCTAGGCCAAGATTGCACGTTGCGTCACGCAACGAGCTGGATGGCGGCTGACGGTGCCCATTCCGTGCACTCATGGCAGGTCAGTTGTGCGGTCAAGGGCGGGTCACGAGGCGTGTTTTGAGACCTTTACGATTAGGTCATGAGTAGCACGAACCCAAACGCAGGGGCGATCAACCTCGACCCGTGGTTTGGTCACTACGCCGAACGGGCGAGCGGATTGAGCGCATCCGAAGTTCGTGCACTCTTCGCGGTCGCGTCGCGGCCCGAAGTTGTTTCGCTGGCCGGTGGCATGCCCTACGTGCGGGCCCTACCCGAGGACTTGGTGTCGAATGCGCTCGCGCGAGTAATGCGCGAATCGGGGCCCGTTGCTCTGCAATATGGGTCTGGCCAGGGGCTCCCGGTCTTGCGTGAGCAGATTCTCGACATCATGGCGATGGAGGGTATTTCTGCCAGTGCTGATGACGTCGTGGTCACGACGGGAAGCCAGCAGGCTCTCGATCTGGTCACCAAGTTGTTTATCGACCCGGGCGACGTAATTCTGGCTGAGGCGCCAAGTTACGTGGGGGCAATCGGAGTTTTCCGGTCCTATCAGGCGCAGGTCATTCACCTCGAAACGGACGCAGACGGCCTCGTCCCTGAAGCTCTGGCCGCCGGAATCGCACGCGTGCGTGCCGAAGGCCGCACCATCAAGTTTCTGTACACGATTCCTAACTTCCACAATCCCGCAGGGGTAACCCTCAGCGCCGAGCGGCGACCCGAAATCGTGCGAATTTGTGCCGAAGCCGGAATCCTGATTCTCGAGGACAATCCCTACGGACTTCTGCACTTCGACGAACCGGTTCCCTCTGCTCTGAGATCGTTGAGCCCCGAGGGTGTTATCTACTTGGGAAGCTTCTCAAAAACACTGGCCCCCGGTTTTCGTGTCGGATGGGCACTCGCACCGCACGCAATCCGCGAGAAGCTCGTGCTCGTTGCCGAGGCCGCCATTTTGTGCCCCAGCTCATTCAGCCAACTCGTTATTTCCGACTATTTGTCACAAGCCGACTGGAAGGCACAAATCAACGAGTTCCGCGGTGTCTACCGAGAACGACGAGATGCCATGCTCGACTCCCTCGAAGAGCACCTCCCCGAACTCTCGTGGAACGTGCCCAATGGCGGGTTCTACATATGGGTCGGCCTTCCGGCTGACCTTGACTCCAAGGCAATGTTGCCGCGCGCCGTAACGGAGCTGGTGGCGTACACGCCTGGAACCGCGTTCTTCGCCGATGGCGGCGGGCGTCAAAACATGCGCCTTTCCTTCTGCTATCCCACGCCCGACGCCATCCGCTTGGGGATTCGTCGACTCGCCACTGTCATTTCTGGCGAGCGTGAGCTACTCGAGACGTTTGCGGGAACGGGCCGCCTGACGCCCAGCGCTGAGGGTGACTCGGTCACCGCCCCGCCACCCGACCTGAGCTAGGCAACAAGTCAAACAGTCCCGCGCCCGAGACGCGCGTCCGACACCCGAACCGCAAAGGATTCACAAAATGACCACACCGCTCAAAATTGCCGTTTTATCGGGTGGGATTTCTCACGAACGCGAGATCTCGCTGCGGACAGGTCGCCGCGTCGCCGACGCCTTGACCGAACGTGGACACGCGGTTGTCGTACTTGATCCCGATGCCGATCTGTTCGCGCGACTGGATGAGGCATCGCCGGATGTGGTCTGGCCAGCACTTCACGGCTCGAGCGGAGAAGACGGCGCCTTGCTCGGACTGCTCGCCGCTCACGGGCTCAACTACGTCGGCCCCTCTCCGTCATCAGCTCGTCTGGCGTGGTCGAAACCCATCGCCAAGTCGCTCGTCTCGCGCGCAGGAGTGAATACCGCGGAATCCCTGACAGTTACGCGAGAAGCATTTCGCGAACTCGGCGCCACGAACGTTCTGCGCCTCCTCGTCGAACAACTCGGTAATCACCTCGTCGTGAAACCCGCGCAGGGCGGCTCCGCTCAAGGGGTGACCGTCGTCAACGACCTCGAGGGTCTTCCCCGTGCCATGGTCGATGCATTCACGTATCACGACGTCGCCATCGTTGAGAAGCGCATCGTCGGTACGGAAATTTCCGCGACTGTCGCAGATCTGGGCGAGGGGCCCACCGTCCTGCCACTCGTCGAAATCGTTCCTCTTGACGGCACGTACTCCTTTGAAGCGCGCTATACCGCTGGCGAAACAAACTTCTTCGTGCCCGCCCGCGTCGATGAGGCAGTCGCATCGTCAGCAAGAATTGCCGCGCTCACTGCGCACACCGCACTGGGTCTGGAATACCTGAGTCGCATCGACCTCATCATCGACGACACAGGCGTCGCCTATTTCTTGGAAGCCAACACACTGCCCGGTCTGACCGAAACGTCGAGCGCACCACTTGCCATCGATGCCGCGGGGCTCACCACCGGAGAGGTTTACGAAACGCTTTCTCGTCGAGCTGCCCAAAGAACGCATCCCCAGCAATAGCCGAGCTACGCCGAGTACGCGGCCCTCGCAATGTGCTTACATGTCATTCCGTCTGCGGGATCGACGATGAGAACAATTACTGGCCGAAACCGGTTTCTCCCAATTCCGCAAGAATGCGATTCAGGTCTTGAACGCTCGCAAACTCAATTCCAATTAAACCTTTTTTAGCAGACAGCGAGATTTTCACCCGCGTATTGAGACGGTCGCCCAGGCGGTCCGCTATGTCGTTAAGCATTGCTGTTCGTCCGCCGGCTTGAGGCGTATTCGGCTTAACCTTGCGCTCCGGGGCCGCACCCGCCAACGCCTCCGCGGCCCGCACGGACAGCTCTTCGTTGACGATCTTGTCAGCAAGCTTTGCCATTGCTCCGGCATCCCCCACCGACAGAATCGCTCGGGCGTGACCGGCGCTCAGAACACCGGCAGCCACACGCTTTTGAACAGTCGGCGGGAGTTTAAGCAACCTCAAGGTGTTACTGATTTGCGGGCGAGATCGTCCAATCCGTTCTGCCAATTCCTCTTGGGTGCAACCAAAGTCGGCGAGCAGCTGCTGGTAGGCGGACGCCTCTTCGAGCGGATTAAGTTGTGCGCGGTGAAGATTCTCGAGCAGTGCATCCCGAAGCATGGCGTCGTCTGCGGTTTCCTTGACGATGGCCGGGATGCTGTCCAGGCCGACAATCTTTGAGGCCCGCAGACGACGCTCACCCATGATGAGCTCGAAGGTCTTCTTGCCCGGCATCGGTCGAACAACGACTGGTTGAAGAATGCCAATTTCACGGATGCTGTGCACGAGTTCCGCGAGATCCTGCTCATCGAACACCTGTCGCGGCTGTTGGGGGTTAGGAACGATATCGTTCGGGTTGAGGTACGCCAAGCGCGCGCCGGGGACTGCAACAAGTTCCGGTCCGTCGTTGGGCGCATCGCTCGCAACGGGGACTGCGGGGTTACCGGGCAGCGCGACCTGGCTCTGGCTGAAAAGCGCGTCCACCGTTCGGCTGGTCGTTTCGGGGGCACCCGGAATGAGGGCTCCGATTCCTCGGCCAAGACCAGTTCTCTTCGTTGCCATTAGGGCCTCCCGGGTTGTGCGGCGTAGCGATTCGCCATCTCGTGTGCCGCCTCGAGATAGGTAATTGCCCCGATTGAGTTCGGGTCATAAGTGTGAATGGTCTGTCCGTAACTCGGCGCCTCGGAGATGCGAACGGTGCGCGGAATGATCGTGTTGAGGGTCTGTGCGGGGAAGTGCGTTCGCACGTTTTCGGCGACCTCTTGAGCGAGCTTCGTGCGCCCGTCATACATTGTCAGCAAAATGGTGGACAGCCGAAGCTCGGGGTTCAAGGCGGCACCCACGCGCGTCACGGTGTCTTCGAGCTGGGTCACGCCTTCGAGTGCGTAGTACTCGCATTGAATCGGGATGAACACCTCTCGAGCGGCGACGAGCGCGTTGACCGTGAGTAGTCCCAGTGACGGTGGGCAGTCGATGAAGACGTAGTGGAACGGCGCGGGCGTGCCTTCAAGGAACTCGCGAAGGGCTGCCTTAAGTCGGTACCGCGACTCCTCGTCGGCAACAAGTTCAATCTCCGCTCCAGCGAGGTTGATGTTAGACGGGACGCAATAGAGCTCGCCGGCCTCGGGTGAGCGCTGCAACACGCTCGAGAGAGGGACGTCGTTGACGAGTACGTCGTAAATACCTGGCACATCGTAGGTATGGGGGATGGAGAGAGCCGTTGACGCATTGCCTTGTGGATCGAGATCGATGACGAGAACGCGCGCGCCAAGGCGAGCGAACGCGGACGCCAGGTTCACGGCTGACGTCGTTTTTCCGACTCCGCCCTTCTGATTAGAGACAGTGAAAACGCGCGTCTGCGCCGGAAGGGGCGGGTTGGGTGCCTCCAGAATGCGGCGGCGGCGAGTTAAATCAAGAGCTTCCGATGCAAGCGGGGTGTCCGCGGCGGTGGGGCGTGATGCGTCTGGTTCTAAATGTTTCACGTGAAACGGGCTCCTAGCGTGCTAACCCATCAACCTTAGCTCGAACGACCCACGTGGCTTCTCCGAGAACGCCGCCGCCGAGCTCGACGACGTCCACATCGCGGAGCTTGTATTTGGCTATCTGCTTTGCAGCGGCGGCAATCTCGTTTGCCGCGCCGGCCCCCTTCATCAGAATCAACTCTCCTCCTCGCTTCGCGAGAGGCGCCGTCAAGGGGATGAGCGTTCGCAGGGCACTGACCGCTCGCGCTGTGACGGCGTCGAGATTCAAGCCCGCGCAATCTTCCGCGCGAGCGCGGAGAACTTCCACGTTGGCGAGACCCAGAACCGCGACTTGGCGCGTGAGCCATTCGACCCGACGCTCCATTGGTTCGATGAGCACGAATTCCACGTCCGGGCGCGACAGCGCTAAGACCAAACCGGGAAGCCCGGCGCCCGAACCAACGTCACCCACTCGCGTGGCGGACGCCAGTAACGGCGCAACCAACCCGCAGTTGGCGATGTGCCGCGTCCACAGTCGTGGGATTTCCAGTGGCCCAATCAGTCCGAGTGTCTCGCCGTGCTGTGCGAGCTCATCCGCAAATCGTCGAGCGAGATTGAGCCGATCGCCAAAAATGGGTGCCGCAAAAGCGGGTTCTGCTTCAACGGCACTCATGAATGTTTCACGTGAAACTATGCGCGACCCGTGATGACGGTGTGGCGATCTCTGCCCTCGCCCTGTGATTCAGAAACGTAGCCCCGTTCCGCAACGAGATCATGAACGAGTTTGCGTTCATACGAGCTCATGTGCGGCAATGCGGCCGCAGTCGCTCCGACCTCGAGACGGGCAATGGCAGCATCAACCAAGCTCGCCAGCGACTTGGCACGTTCCTCGCGCGATCCACCGATGTCAAGAATCAATCGACTAAATTCACCCGTCTGGTTCTGAACGGCAATGCGCGTGAGCTCTTGCAGGGCGGCGACGACGTCGGGGTGGGACAGCGACGACAAGTCCTCGGCCTGATTGGACGTCACTGTGACATACGCGCGTCCATTGCGGGCGTCGATGACAAGGTCTCCGTCGAGATCGCACACGTCAAGAAGCTCTTCGATGTAATCCGCTGCGACCTCCCCTTCTTGTTCAAGCAAAGAAAGAGCGGCGGGAGTTTGTTCTTCGGTCACTTGGAGTTCTTCTTTCCGGTCTGCTTCTTGGCCCGTGATTTACTGAGCGGCTGTTGACGTTGGGCTGGCTGTTCGATGGCAGGAGCCTCTTCGCTAATGGCTGCTGAGCTCTTACCCCGACGAGCAAGCCGTTCTTCGCGCGCCTTCGCAGCTTGGCTGCCCGGCGTTGGCATGTTTCGAATCACAACGAATTGCTGACCCATCGTCCAGATATTGGAAACGAGCCAGTACGTCATCACGCCCAACGGGAAGGCGAAACCAGACACCGCGAAGACGAGAGGAAGGATGTACAGCAGGATGCGCTGCTGACGGAACTGGGGAGAAGCCTTCGTTTCTTCGGACATGTTCTTCGACATGATCTGAAGCTGAGTGATGAACTGCGACGCCGTCATAATCACAACGAGAGTCGCGGCGATGATCATGACCGTAACGTTGACTGGGTTCTCAGCCATCGCGCTCTGGAAGCTTGCGTGCAAGGGCGCGACACCGAAAACACTTGCATCAGCGAACGAGGTCGCGAGCTGCGCGTTCAAGGGACCGACGCCAGGGTTTCCCTTCTGAGCCTCGTTCAACACCGAGAAGAGAGCGAAGAAAATCGGCATCTGCAACAGAATGGGGAGACACGAGCTCAATGGATTGGTCCCGTGCTTGCTGTACAGCGCCATCGTTTCACGCGACATGTTCTCGCGCGAGTACTGGTCTCGCTTGCCCTTGTACTTGTCCTGGATCTTTTTCAGCTCGGGGGCAATCTCGAGCATCTTTCGTTGGCTGCGAATCTGACGCACAAAGACCGGTATCAGCGCCGCACGAACAACGATGACGAGGCCCACAATGGCGAGCACCCATGTGGCCCCAGCGTTGGAGTCCATGCCGATATTCGTGAAGAGCCAATGAAAGGCCACCAGCACGAGTTCGACGAGCCATTTAATTGGCCACAGAATCAACCCAAAAATATCCATGGTGAGCGCTATGCCCTTTCCTGACGATTCACGACCACAAAACCAAACTTCGTGAGGTGGATGTCCGACCGCGTGCCCGCCGGGATGTCATCGATCCCACCCCGAGACCACGGATGACACCGGACTAGCCTACGCGCCGTAAGCCATGAACCCTTAACAAGTCCGTGGGCCTGAACAGCCTGAAGCGAATACGCAGAGCACGACGGATAGTAACGGCACACATCTCCATAGAGCGGAGAGATCACGGCTCGGTAAGCCCGAAGAAGAATCACACCTGCGTTCCGGGGCAGGAGTGCCACGTTATCCAGGACGTGGCTCATGTCCCTTGACCGTCCGGGGTCGACTTGACGCGTCGAGTCTGGGCCTCGGGAATTGACCGTGAAAGCTCTCTGACAAGCTCGGCGTACGTTGCCGTTGCGGCGGCAGGAAGTGCTCGAACAACCAGATCGCTATCAATGAGAGCCCATAGGTCCGCTATGGCCGCACGAAGGCGTCGCTTCACAAGATTTCGTGTCACGGCTACACCGACGTTCTTTGCGACGATGAACCCAGCGCGAGGAGACCTCTCACCCGGCGACGCGAAATAGGCAATTACATACTTGCCGGAAAACCGGGCACCACGACGAACAACCCTCTTGAAATCAAGAGGGTTGACCAATCGGTGTGCCCGAGTGAGCACGACCTGTGTTACGCCGAGAGTTCGGTGCGTCCCTTGCGGCGACGTGCCGAAAGGATGGCGCGACCCGCACGGGTACGCATGCGAAGACGGAAGCCGTGAACCTTGGCGCGGCGGCGATTGTTCGGCTGGAAGGTGCGCTTGCTCATTGTGTTCTCCGATCACATCACGGTTCACAGTGAACAGAACCGCAAGAAAGTCATGTGGCCACGCGGCCAACTAGATAACGGTACGCGGTTGCGTGTCCTTCGGTCAAACTGACGTCGCCCCGCATGAACACCACCTTGCGTTTATCCACAGGAATCGCTACCGTCATGGAAGTTATCCCCAACCCATTTCTTGCCGGCTCACGGGGCTGACGACATTCGTAATCTAGCTCGGTGACTAATCACGCTGGCTTGACGACACAAAGCGTTTTTCTTTGGGGACCAACATTCATGCACGATGAACTTGACGAGATGTGGCAACGCATACTGGCCGCCTTATCGACGGATGCCAGTGTGACACCGGCGCTCTATGGCTTCGCCACACTCATCGAGCCGCGCGGCATCATGGC